>JBDPYZ010000001.1:0-281199 GCA_047291315.1 Candidatus Phloeobacter fragariae
AATTTATTTGGTTATTAAAAAAATTATTTCGGGTTTTACGAGTCAATGATATCGATTAATTACTTGATTAATCAATATTTTTTGCCTAACTGAGTGAAATGTATAATATTTATAATCCGAAAATTTATTTTTCAAGGCGCATTATATGTACACATAATCCAACCCTAGCTCACGCTAATATCTTAGAAGTACTGGACAGAGTTACTCATGGTAACAGTTCTTTAGAAAAAATATTGCTTATTTAGAACATTTATTTTCATAAAGATTAAATTATTCATGATGTTTTTGTATCGTAAAATTCTTAGGTGATTTTAATATGTAGGATGTTGAATATGTAACTATGTGAAGTTTATAGAGCAACTGAGATATAGATTAAACAGGTTTTTAGAATGAAATATGGCTAGTTAGTGGATATGTTGATTTAATTATAAATAAATTTGTAAGTAAAAGTTTATTTCTTTGTTAATATTAATATATTGATATATAAGTAAAAATTAAATTTTGGCGAAAAAAAAAGAATTATTAGCACCCAATTACGATAAAAAAAAGCTATAAAGCCAGCAGAGACATCTTGCTTCTGCTGACTATATGGCTTTATGATATTAACAAATAAATTTCCATGGTGTTGGTTGGCCAACTTGGCAGCCTGACCTTACATGAGGTCAGGCTTTTTTATTGTTTTTATAATATCTAATAATAACTTTACCTTTTTTTATGCTTAGATTGTAGTTAGACTTAAGTCTAGTTTTGCACTATACTTTTGTTCTTACATGGAAGTTATTATGTTGTTTGGGAGAGTAACTGGATGTCAAAAGCATTTTTTGATAATGATATGATAAATAATGTAATAAAAAACTATTTAGATAGAGAATTAGCTGTTTTTGGAAAATTTCGGTATGCATATATAATTCTGAATAAAAGAAATCCAGTGGAAATGTTTGTGATAACAAATTATCCAGATAAGTGGCTTGAAATATATAAGGAAAGGAATTATCAACAAATAGATCCCGTAGTTATCTTTGCTCTTAAGAGAGTTTCTCCTTTTGAGTGGGACGAAAATTTGTCTGTTAATTCTAGAGTTGATTTCTCAAAAATTTTTGATATTTCGAAAGATTATAATGTTGTAAATGGCTATACTTTTGTATTACACGATTGTAATAATCGCCTTGCTATGTTATCAATTGCGATGATTAGTTCGGAAGTGGTGGAAATAGAAAAGAGTATAAGAGAGCATAAAAAGGATTTACATATGCTACTTCTTGATGTTCATGAAAAAATCACCTCTCTATATCGAGAGATGATTATACAAAACTATCAGAATCCAGCAAGTGGAATAGATTGTTTTTCGCCACGCGAAAATGAAATTTTATATTGGGCTAGTATGGGAAAAACCTACCCGGAAATTGCAACCATACTAGGTATAAAATTGGGCACAGTAAAATTTCATATTGGCAGTGTTGTGAAAAAATTAGGTGTTTTAAATGCTAAGCATGCTATAAGACTTGGTGTTGAATTACAACTCATTAAACCTGTCTCCAAATGATGGATATATCAACGGCCATTTTTTTAAATTATTATTAACAAGACTGTCATAATGGCGCCTTATTCTTCCAATTAACTTGTTTTGATTTCTAGAATCTATAGGCAAAAGCAGTAGATATATTTTTTCATTTTTTTCTGATAAACCTTGTTCGATGATTGAAACTTTCCAACCTGATCGCTCTACTACTTTTAACATACCATGACTGATAATAGTAAGAATCCCATCATAATCGCCTTTTTGCGCATAATTAATCATCGCTAGACATAGTATAAAAAAGACAGGACATTTATCACAATTTAGTTCTTTTGTTCGGTCTTTGGCCACAAAAAAGCGGCTTGATTCAATATAGTTTCCTTTAGGAAGATTGAGATGTTTGAAAAAAGGTGCAAATGTGTCGGTGATCATGTTAGGAAATTGCATTTCAATAAATTTAACACTACATATGATGGTGTTGCTTCTTACGCCAAATAGATAGTTAGCCTTGTCATTATTATATTCATCAAACTCCATACCGGTAATACAATTGACTGCCCAGTTAAGGCGATCTTTAAAAGTTTCTTTTCTTAACGTAAATAATTCTTTTGATTTTTTTCAGTCAAAAGGTTGTAGTTCACATCGAATATTTTTAACATTTTTTCTCCATTATTTTATTTACTCACATATCCTATATTAAAATTACTAAAATATTTCTATCTAGCGATATTATTTTTCGATTTTCACTACGGGTAATAATGTCTATTATATTTTGCCTTCTCTATAATTCTTTGTACACTAGTTGTGTTAAGTTTATATATGAGTTTAAGGAATATTTTAGATGATCCGTAAATCGGAGGTTTAAATTAATTAGATTGTTTTTAATTAAAAATTAAAAAAATTTTATAGATTAAGTTAGGTATACGAAGAAAATATAAAAAAGAGCTTTATGGATAGCGTTAGTTTTAAAAAAGTAATCTTTATATTTATAGTATAAAAAAATCAAAATATCTATTAAGATAAAGGAATTATCAGATAAATATATATTATTATTAACATAATGATTAGATATTTTTTATTTAATTATTTTAATGAAATTATTTGAAATAATTATAATAAATTTCACCTTTATCAAAGAAAGTTAATAATTAAAGCACATGGAAAAAGTTTTATCGTATAATATAGTAAGCTGAATCAATTCAGCATGCTAGAGTCATAAGTAAAATAAATGAAATTATGGTTTTTGTATTTATGGCAATATATTAAATCAGGGGTTTCCATGAACAAAAAAGGAATAAAAAGAGTTGGTGTTTTAACCAGTGGTGGTGATGCGCCAGGAATGAATGCTGCTATTCGTAGTGTTGTGCGAATGGGACTCTCTGAAGGTTTAAAAGTTTATGGTATTTATGACGGCTATATGGGACTTTATGAAAATCGAATAAAAGAACTTAACCGTTTTAGTGTTTCTGATATTATTAATCGCGGGGGTACTTTCTTAGGTTCTGCTCGTTTCCCTGAATTTCGTGATAGTGAGAAAGTAAGAGTCCAATCTATTGATAATATGAGAAAACATAAAATTGATGCCTTGGTTGTCATCGGTGGAGATGGTTCTTATCGTGGAGCAAAGAAGATCACTGAAGCAGGCTTCCCCTGTATAGGGGTACCCGGAACTATTGATAATGATGTTGCCGGTACTGATTATACGATTGGTTATTTTACTGCTTTGGATACAATTGTTGAGGCAATTGATCGTTTACGTGATACCTCAACTTCCCATAAACGTATTTCAATAGTTGAAATAATGGGGCGTCACTGCGGTGATTTGACTTTATCTGCAGCTATTGCTGGAGGCTGTGAGTTTGTGGTATTGCCCGAAATACCTTTTGATAAGGAAGAGCTACTGACAGAAATTAAATCTGGCTTAGAGAGAGGTAAACGTCATGCGATTGTTGCTATTACTGAACATATTTATGATGTTAATGAATTGGCAAAATATATTGAAAAAGCCACGGGGCATGGGACACGAGCAACTGTTTTAGGTCATATTCAGCGGGGCGGTAGCCCTGTAGCGAGTGATCGTGTTCTAGCATCCCGTATGGGTGCTTACTCTATTCAGTTACTTTTACAGGGGTATGGTGGCCGCTGTGTTGGTATTCAAAATGATAAACTGGTTCATCATGATATTATTGATGCAGTTGAAAACATGCAACGTAAGTTTAAGCAGGATTGGTTAGATACGGCGAAGAAACTTTATTAACGGTCTTTACCTGCTTGTGATCGATAAAGTTACGATATGGTTGTATTTTTAGTTAGCCATTGCGATATTCGTTGTTTCTCATAATCATTGAGCCACATACCTAATTTAGTTCTACGCCAGATGGCATCATCTAGCTCTGTAACCCATTCATTCTCGATTAAATAACGTAATTCGGCTTCATATAAATTGTGCCCAAAAGCTTCACCTAGATCTGATAACGATTGTGATTGTTTTAAGATCAAATTGCTGTTACTACCGTAAGTGCGGGCATAACGCAATGCAATTCCTTCTGGTAACCACGGATAGCGTTTACGTAATAGTTGAGCATAACCGTCACGATCACAGCCTTCGATATCACCACCAGGTAGCGTTGCTTCTTTTGTCCATGCTTTGCCGGTATTAGGGTAGTAATGAACTAATTTATCTACAGCATGTTCTGCAAGTTTACGATATGTAGTTAATTTACCACCAAAAACAGATAGTAAAGGTGCTTTTCTTTGTTCATCTTGGATATCGAGGGTGTAATCACGAGTAATGGCTTGAGGTGAATCAGATTCATCATCATATAATGGGCGTACACCAGAGTAAGTCCAGACAATATCTTGCTGTGTTAACTGTTTTTTGAAATGATCGTTATAAACTTTTAATAAATAATTAATTTCATTATTATCGATGTGAACATCTTTTGGATCACCTTGATATTCGACATCGGTAGTACCTATAATAGAAAACTGCTCCATCCAAGGAATAACAAAGACAATACGGTGATCTTCATTTTGTAAAATATAAGCTTGTGAACCATCGTGTACACGTGGTAAAATGATATGGCTACCTTTAATTAGTCGGATAGCGTAGGGAGATTTTAATTGTAACCCTTCATCAAAGAAAGATTTAACCCAAGGCCCAGTTGCGTTTACTAATCCTTTTGCTCGCCAAATTTCTTTTTTACCCGTAGGTAAGTCTTCTGCTTCTACCACCCAGAGCCCATTTTCACGCCAGGCTCTAGTCGCTTTGGTACGAGTTCGGACCTCACCTTTATGTCTCAGAATTTCTTGGGCATTGATGACGACTAAGCGTGCATCATCTACCCAACAATCTGAATATTCAAAACCTTTTGTTAATTTTGATTTTAAGACTGAGTTTTTACCAAATTTTAGTCCTTTACTTCCTGGTAGACTGGTACGTTTACCGAGGTGATCATAAAGGAAAAGGCCAGCACGGATAATCCAGGCAGGACGAAGATGAGGTTGATGAGGTAGGCGAAAAAGCATTGGGAAAGCGATATGCGGAGCAAGCTTAAGCAAAACTTCACGCTCGGCAAGAGCTTCACTAACTAAACGAAACTCATAATGTTCTAAATAACGTAATCCGCCATGGATCAATTTGGAACTAGCAGAAGAAGTTGCGCTAGCAAGATCTTGGGCTTCTAGTAGTAATACTGATAATCCTCGACCAGCAGCATCAGCAGCAATACCTGCACCATTTATACCACCACCTAGAACAATTAAATCTTTTGTTTCCATGCCTCCCCCAATGTTCGAGATTACTCAAATATGTTCTTTTTTGCTCACAATATTAATCAAATTAGATTCTAATGCCAACTATTATTAAGCGAAAAAACTATTAAATTGATGCTATTTATCGTTTGGTGAAAAAAAAGCAAACTAAATTTAGAAAATGAGTATTGATCTGGAGAGAATATGAGCTTATAAAGAAGTATAGCTACAGAATAGAGCAGGAAATGAAAAAATTATCCTGCGATAAGCCAGCATTAGCATATTTTAAGTATTACATTATGATGCTCAATCATTTTGTGGATACTTGCAGGAGGTGCTTTGTCAGTAAAGAGATAATCAATCATCTCCATATTGCCTAGGTTAACCATTGCATTGCGACCAAATTTTGAGTAATCGGTGACCAGCATAACGCAACGCGAATTTTCAATAATTGCTTTTTTTGTCCGTACTTCATGGTAGTCGAACTCTAGCAATGAACCATCCCCATCGATGCCTAAAATACCATAGTCAAGACAAAATTGAGATATAAAATATAAGGTTGCCTCACCAACAATTTCTCCATCACGGTTGCGAACTTCTCCTCCTGCTAAGATCAAACGAAAATCCTCTTTTGGCATAAGTAGGGTTGCAACATTAAGATTATTAGTGACAATATTTAAATTTTTATGATCCAGTAAAGCATAGACAACAGCTTCTGGTGTTGAATTTTATTTTTTTCCGCCAGTTCATTCAGATCACGACGAATAGTTTGTGGACTGACATTGAAATATTCAACTAACTTTTCAGTACTTACATAGCCTTGAATACGGACAATTTCGATAATAGCATTACGGTGTTGAGTTTGCTTCACAAAAATCTCAAATATCACTATATATATTGGTTATGTTTTGTATTATTTGGTTTATGTCTATTATCCCATAATCCCATTAATAAGCCGATAATTAATCCGGCAGTGTGTGCCGTGTTAGCTATCTTCATGCCAAACATATCAAAGTAACCAATAAATAACCATAAAACAGCAAATATCATTAACCCTCTTGGAATAGAAATACCTTTTGCAGGGTGACGTTCACCCGTTAGCCAAGCGTAGCTAATTAACGAAAAAACCACGCCGGAAAGGCCACCAAAAGCAGAGCCACTAAAGAGCGATTGTCCCCAATTACTAAAAAGTGCTGATACCATAGAAATGACGAATAGCTTACCTGTACTTAATTGGCGTTCTACCTGACTACCTAAATACGACCACCACATTAAATTACATAAAATGTGCATCAACGAAAAGTGGAGTAATGCAGGGGTGAATATTCGCCAGATTTCAGTATATTGAGTACTTGATGGCCAAGCAAGATAAGCCATTACGGCGTCATTACCAGAAATTAACATCCAAATATAAATAAAAATAGATAAAAAGAAAACGATGATGGTTAGTGGCCCAGATGTTTTTTTTAAATAATCGAAAGTAAGATAATTACGGTAGCCAAATTTTTTATCAATATGTCCGGTTTGCCAACTTGCCGCCTGATAACGAGAGTTAAGAGGGTTTCGCATAAACAGTTTTAGTTCTTGTTGCACTTGATCGAGCTTATTTTCATCATGTAACCAGAGATCAAAGAATTTCCCCTGTTGTTCAGCACGCATTTCGATGACAATGTTTTGCATTGCTATATAATCAATAAATGCTTGTGCTAATCTAGGATTTGCTATAGAAATTAAATGGATCATAGCCTGTTGTATCGTTTAAGAAAGTGAGTTGATGGTGTGTGGATATTCTCTCAACCATACTTCAAAGCCACCGTTTATGCTATAAACAGTTTCGAAGCCCATATTAACCAAATATTGTGCGACATCTTTGCTACTATGGCCATGGTAACACATTACTATTACCGGCGTGTCAAAATCTGTTTGCTTAATAAAGTTATTTAAGGTCTCATTTGTGAGATGGTAAGCACCGTTAATATGCGCTGAATAAAAACTTTGTGGGTCACGAATGTCGACCAAGATGCTATCACATGTTTGCCAAAGTTTATAGGTTTGTTCAACTGTAATTAATTGAAAATTATCCATAGTAATCTGTGCTATATTGTTTTATGTTCGGAAAAGCAAGATACTCTCTATACTGTTAAAGAGTATCCATCATTAGCAAAAATGGGTAATTATTTTAATAATAAGAGTGATCACCACGCTGATGTTCGGTTAAATCTTTAACTCCTTTCAATTCGTCTGGGAACATATTTAGCAACTGTTTTTCAATACCTTCTTTTAAAGTAAGATCGACCATTGAACAGCCGTTACATCCCCCACCGAATTGTAGAATTGCATATCCATCATCAGTGATTTCCATTAATGCAACTCGTCCTCCATGACCAGCTAACTGTGGATTAATTTGTGATTGAATAACATATTCAACTCGTTTAATCAGTGGAGCATCGTCAGCAACTTTTCGCATTTTGGAATTAGGTGCTTTTAGTGTAAGTTGCGCGCCTAATTGATCTATGACGAAATCGATTTCGGCCTCTTCCAAAAAAGGCGCGCTAATTTCATCAACATATGCTGAGAGTTTATCAAATTTAAGTTCAATATCAGTCGCTTCAATAGCATCAGGAGGACAATAAGAGACACTACATTCCGCAGAAGGTGTGCCAGGATTAATTACAAATACCCGAATTTGTGTGCCAGGTTCTTGATTTACCAATAGTTTGGAAAAATGAGCTTGTGCTGCTTCAGTAATATTAATCATAATCGATGCTCAATAGTTGATTATTTTAGTATGTTATCATACGCTCTTTTCTTTACTTTCTACAAGGTTCTGCATATTACCCAGACTTGGACTGAATTTGCTCCAGCACTAATGAGCAATTTAGCAACTTCGTTATTTGTTGTTCCTGTTGTAATGACATCGTCAAGTACTGCAATATGGCGATCTTGAAACGATTTTTTTTACCCTAAAAACTTTACTAAGATTTTGTGTACGTTTTTTAGCAGAAAGTTGAGTTTTTGGCATTGTAGCACGAGGGCGAATAATTGAATTAGTTTAAAATTGGCATCCTAGCCAATAAGCTAATTGAGTTGCTATTAAACTGGTTTGATTAAATCCACGTTGCAAATGTTTACAATGATGGAGTGGGATCGCGATTATGATATCTGGTTTTCGCCAGCGTTGTTGGAGATATCCTTGTTGCCAATAAAGAAGAAATCTAAGCGTGCGAAGATAAAGGCGATTTGGGGTGTTTTTTCAAATTTGTACTGCTGTATTAGCTTGCTCAATGGTGGATATAGGGAGTAATAGCGACTAGTTTATGCCAATAGAGGAGTTTGTAAACAGCGACCGCAAGCAAGGGTGAGTTGTTCGATAGGTAAAGCACAACTATGACAAACTTGTTTTTGATAAGGTAAGCGTTTTAAATAGTATTGACAAATACCATGAAAGCGATATTTTAGTGCATAGCCAACGGTATCCAACCATTGTTAACATAACGATGTCCTTTTTTATATGTATAAAGAGAGAATAACTATGACGACACTGTTTTGGCAGCAGTTGGGTAAAGGAAAAAAAGATGTTGTGTTATTGCACGGATGGGGATTAAATGCAGAAGTTTGGCGTACTATTGACGTGGAATCTGGTCCCCATTTTCGTCTCCATCTTGTTGACTTACCTAGCTATGGTCGTAGTAATCTTTTTCCACCGATGTCGTTACAACAAATGGCAGAGGTAATTTGGCAAAAGGCTCCTAAGCAGGCTATTTGGTTAGGTTGGTCGTTAGGCGGATTAATTGCTAGTAACATTGCACTTAACCATCAAGCAGAAATTGCCGGTTTAATAACCGTGGCTTCATCACCATGTTTTAGTCAGCAAGAAAACTGGCCAGGTATTAAACCCATGGTGTTTACAGGCTTTGAACAACAATTACAGGCTAATTTTCATAGTACAGTCGAACGTTTTTTGGCATTGCAAACATTGGGTACCAAAACAGCGCATGAAGATATACGATTATTAAAATCGGTGATACTAAAACAGCCATTACCTTCAGTTGCTGTGTTAAATGCAGGTTTAGAAATTTTGCGAACAACTGATCTGAGGCCCTCTTTATTAGCGCTAAATAAGCCTTTTTTGCGCATCTATGGTGATCTTGATGGTTTAGTGCCCAGAAAAGTCGTACCAATAATAGATGGATGGTTACCAAATTCGCGTTCAGTGATAATAAAACATGCTGCCCATGCACCTTTTATTTCTCATCCTAAGCAGTTTATTCAATTGTTAATAGATTTTTCTCGCCAGTTGGAGCAATGAATAGGGGAAGATAAAATTAAAAATATTATTTATACAAGTAAGCAATGATTTATTAAAAAATTATTGCTTACTTGTATAAATCAGAGAGAAGTAACTTGATAAATTTTTAGGTTACACTTTTTTATTTCAGAGCATTGCTTACAACTATGGCCTATTGGATAAGGTGAATGATCAACTTGTTTTAATTTTCCCATGGCGGTTAATTTATCTAACATAGCTTCAATCATGGGTAATGAAGCAGATAATTTCTGACTAATTTGGTAAGCATCCATTTTACCATACAGCGCAACCATATCTCTAACTTGCAACAAACTGATCATATAATTTCCCCTAATGATATGAGCCTCTTTCACACTGGTTACATTTGTGGATATTATGATTGAGTTTTAGTGTTATGCGTTTACGTGAATGGCGTAAAAATATGATTAGCAGTAGATTAAAGAGAACGAGCATCCCAATAACCACTGCACTATATTGCGGGTGTTGCGAGAAAGTTGCTATTTGGTAGAACAAGGCAGAAACCGAATAAGCAACATTTAAGCCCCATAGGGTAGAAAACGTCATCCAGCTTCGATTCGTTTCACGGGCAATTGCGCCTAACACAGAAATACAAGGAACATAAAGTAGTACAAAGATCAGATAGCTATAGACAGACGAAGTCGATCCGAAGTGCGCCTCCATGGTGTCCATTGTACTGCTATCCATATCACCATCGCCTTTACTTGCTTCAATAGGATTGGATAAGACACTTAAGCTGAATGTTTCTTTAAGGCTATCCCAAGTTTCATTAACTGCATCTTCTAATTCATTTAACAGATTAAATTGTTCTGCGTCAAAAGGTGTTTGAGTAATATTTTCGGCGGTGTACAGCGTATTCAAAGTTCCGATAACCACTTCTTTAGCTAATGCACCCGTAATAAGGGCAACGGTGGCTTGCCAATTATTATCGTTGATCCCGATAAGTTTCAGTAACGGGGTAACGGTTTTACTTACTGACGCTAATGCTGATTGGTTGATGTTATCAACGACTTTACCGGATAAAGAAAAACTATTAAGTGCCGCGATAATCATACTAGCAATAATAATCACTTTTCCCGCTCTAAAGACAAAACCTTTTAGTTTTTGCGAGGTCTGTAATAGTAATGTTTTTAAGTGTGGTACATGGTAAACTGGTAATTCCATGATGAAAGGGGAGGATGCGCCCCGTGCAATGGTATATTTCAATAACAACCCAGTTAGGATAGCAATGACAATACCTAATAAATAAAGAGAAAACACAATACTTGCTCCATTTTTGCAAAAAAAAGCGGCCACAAAAACAGCAAAAATAGCCAGTCTTGCTCCACAAGACATAAAAGGCGCCATTAAAATGGTGATTAATCGTTCACGAGGGGTATCTAATGTCCTTGCTGCCATAATAGCAGGCACATTACAACCAAAACCGACAATCAAAGGAACAAAAGATTTACCAGGCAGACCCAGTGCTTGCATCAGTCTATCCATGACAAATGCTGCGCGTGCCATATAACCTGAGTCTTCCAATATAGAAAGGAATAAATACATTAAACCAATTTGGGGAACTAATGGCAATACAGTGTTGATACCACCACCTACCCCTTGGGCAAGAAAAACCGTCAACCATTGTGGTAAGTTAAAAGTATGGCCAACCCATTGAATTCCATGAATGAAAATGGCTTCTGATCCACCTTCAAAAAGTGGTTGTAATGCACCACCAATGTTTATAGCAAGTATAAACATTAAATACATGATAAAAAGGAATATAGGTACTCCAAGCCAGCGATTAAGTACTATATTATCAATAAATTGCGTTAAGCTATTAGGTTTTGCCATTTGGGTATTAATTACTGTTTCACAAATGGTTGCAATAGTTTTATAGCGCGCATCGGCGATGATAAGTTCAGGCTCTTCTTGTTGTTGGGATTGTAAATGCGCTTTGATTTTATTTAATTTATCAGTGGAAATAGCTGTACGTTCAAGGCTATATATATCACCTTCTAATATTTGTAGTGCTAGCCAACGGCGCTGTTGATGATTGAATTTATTATGGTCGATAATTTGAGTTAAATTTGCTACTTCAGTGAGCAAAATGTCGGGATAGTGGGTGAGGGTTGAAATAAGATTATGGCTATGTTCATCAATGGCTTGTTTTAATTTGCTAATACCTTTTGCGCGAGTCGACACTAGAGGGATAACAGTACAACCCAGGCGTGTTTGAAGTTCATCAATAATAATATGAATATTTTGGTTTTCGGCAATATCCAGCATATTAAGTGCGACGACACAAGGCAAACCTAATTCAATAAGTTGTATTGTTAGATAAAGATTACGTTCGAGGTTAGCGGCATCGATAACATTGATCAGCATATCCGCTTCGCCACTCAGGATGAAATGACAGGCAATTTGTTCATCGAGTGAGGTTTGCTCTGAAATAGTGGTTAGTGAATAGGTGCCAGGCAGGTCAACTAATTCAATATCATATTTTGAGGTTGCAAAGCGACCAACCTTTCGCTCAACGGTGACACCAGCCCAGTTTCCAACACGCTGGCGAGCGCTTGTTAATTGATTAAAGAGTGTCGTTTTACCGGCGTTAGGGTTGCCAATAAGGCCAATAGTTAATGGTTTCATAGTTCGGGTGTCAGATGAGTAATAAGCAATAGGTTATTTAGTTATCATAAAAATATTTTATACCGCTTTGTTGCCGGCATCGGCCAAATTTAATAGCGCAAGATCTTTTTTTCTTAAGATCAAATTCATACGGCGTGTTTCAATTTGAATAGGATCACCAAGCGGCGCTATACGAATAACGCTAAAAAAAGATCCAGGTAACATGCCTAAAGAGAGTAACTTTTGACGGTAAGCTGGATTTATTTCTGATGAAAATCCGACAATTTTGTAACGATGATTAGGAAGAATTGACATAGACACTTCCACTAGAGAGCCAAAAAAACAAACATACCGCAAATGGGTACAGATGAATAGCATAATTAATAGAAAATATTATCATTCTCACATTAATAATGATAATCAAAATTGTCTACCATACGAATTAATTTAGCGCTTTTTTTAAATGACGGCAATTGATATTGATCAATAGTTCACTAGAGAATGAAATATTGGTATCAAAATTAGTGTTAATTCATGAATTTTTATTAAATAAAACGATTTTTTAAAATTGAATATTGTAATAGTCTGGTTGAACATCAGACTATTAGGGATTAAATATTGACTATTAGCGCTTTTTATTGAGTGCGGCAGCTAGCGCATCACCCATAACATTATTACTGAATAGAGTATTGTTTTGTTGAGATGTTTTAGTTGAACTGGCTGAGGGAGTATTTCTGCCTGTTTGTTGCTTATTACGGTCTTGTTGTGGTGTATCTTCTGTTTTCTCATCTAGGCGCATGGTTAGCGCAATTCGTTTACGGTTTAAATCAATATCGACGACTTTAACGGTGATAATATCCCCTGCTTTGACTAAAGAATGAGGATCTTTAATAAATTTATCGGACAGGGAGGAAATGTGTACTAAACCATCCTGGTGAACGCCGATATCGACAAACGCACCAAAATTGGTGACATTGGTCACTGAACCTTCTAATATCATACCTGTTTTAAGATCTTCCATTATTTCAATGCCATCGACAAAGATGGCTGTTTTAAATTCTGGTCGTGGGTCTCGTCCAGGCTTTTCTAGTTGTTTTAAAATATCATTTACTGTTGGAATGCCGAATTTGTCGGTAGTAAACTGTTCTGGTTTGAGATTATTGAGCACCCTAGTGTTACCTATGATCGTTTTTAGGGGTTGCTTAGTGGTTAATAAAATTTTTTCTACGATCGGATAAGCTTCAGGATGAACTGTAGAGGCATCAAGAGGATTATCCCCTGTCATAATGCGTAAAAACCCCGCGCACTGCTCAAAAGCTTTTGTACCAAGAAGCGTAACTTTCAATAGTTGTTTGCGGTCATTAAAGCACCCGTGTTCGTTACGCCAATTAACTACATTTTGGGCAATTTTTTTACCTAGTCCTGCAACATGTGAAAGAAGAGCAACAGAGGCGGTATTTAGATCAATACCGACTGCGTTTACACAGTCTTCGACTACAGCTTCCAGTTTTTTAGCTAGTAAAGTTTGGTTAACATCATGTTGGTATTGGCCAACACCAATTGATTTAGGATCAATTTTTACTAATTCAGCTAGCGGGTCTTGTAAACGGCGAGCAATAGAGACTGCTCCACGTAAAGAGACATCGAGGGCAGGAAATTCTTGTGCCGCTAATTCAGAGGCCGAGTAAACTGAAGCGCCAGATTCACTAACGATTACTTTCTGGGCGGTAATTTTAGGGTACTGTTTTTTAATTGCGGTAAAAAAGCGTTCAGTTTCACGTGAAGCAGTGCCATTACCAATAGCGACCAAGGCAACTTTATATTTCTCACATAAGGATGCAATAGTCGCTGCAGATTTTGTTGCTTGGCCGGTGTGAGGATAAATAGTGTCTGTAGTAATGAGTTTGCCTGTTGCATTAACAATGGCCACCTTGACGCCAGTGCGTAAACCAGGATCTAATCCCATGGTGGTATGCATACCGGCTGGCGATGCCATTAAAAGGTCACGTAGGTTACGTGCGAAAACATGAATAGCTTCTTCTTCTGCTTTTTCGCGTAAGGTACTCATCAATTCTGTTTCAAGGTGTAACAGAATTTTGACTCGCCATGTCCAACTGATAACGGCTTTTCGCCATTTATCTGCTGGTGCATTATTTAAATGTAAGCCGAAGTGTCGGGTAATAATTTCTTCACAATAGCTTTCTTTTGGGGCTGGTTCAAATTGTGGATCGGCATTAAGTGATAATTGTAAAATACCTTCGTTACGGCCACGGAACATGGCAAGTGCTCGGTGGGATGGAATATGTGCAATAAGCTCATGGTGATCAAAATAATCACTAAATTTTGCACCTACGGTTTCTTTACCTTCGATAACTTTGGTCGTTAGGTGAGCATTTTTCCTTAAATAATCGCGAATTTTGCTGAGTAAATTTGCATCTTCAGCGAAGTGTTCCATTAGAATGTAACGTGCACCATCGAGTGCAGCTTTAGTGTTATTAATATTTTTTTGTGGATCAATAAAGGTTTTGGCTATTTGTTCTGGTATATGCTGGGGTTCATTCCATAACTGCTCGGCGAGTGGCTTTAAGCCAGCTTCAATCGCTATTTGACCTCGTGTACGACGTTTGGGTTTATAAGGTAAGTAGAGATCTTCGAGCTCAGTTTTATTAAAAGTGTTATTAATCGCTTGAGCAAGTTCATCCGTAAGCTTTCCTTGTTCATTAATCGATTTTAGAATAGTTTGACGGCGCTCGGTTAATTCACGTAAGTAACTTAAACGAGTTTCAAGTTTACGCAGCTGGTTATCATCGAGCTCTCCTGTGACTTCTTTACGATAGCGGGCAATAAAAGGAACGGTATTTCCTTCATCGAGTAATGTAATAGCTGAAAGTACTTGCGCTGGCGTTGTTTCTAATTCATGTGCAATAATTTGGCTTAAGGATTTATTCATCATTTTAGTTTCTTCAATACTTAAATAGGAAGCAATTAACAGCTTGTGTGCTCATTTATACGTGTTGAAAACAATAATTTCCAGTTAACATTATATTTGGATATTAGAACTTGATGTAGTGAACGAAAACTTTTTTAGAGTTATATAGTAATTAGTTTAAATTAAGGTTAACCATACTGAGTTTTTATTGTAAAAAATAATTATATTACTCGTGAAGGGTGGAACAACCTTAAAAAAGAGTTAAAGTCTTTTTGGCGAGAGGAGCGACCGAAAGTCACTCAAGCTGTATCCGAGGCAGCTGCGCTTGGTGATCGCTCAGAGAATGCGGAGTATATTTATGGTAAAAAGCGATTACGATAAATTGATCGACATATTCGATTTTTATCTAAACATCTTGAAGTATTAAAGATAGTTGATCACGATCCTCAGCAGGAAGGTAGAGTTTATTTTGGTGCTTGGGTAAAACTACAAGATGAAAGTGGCAATATTAAAGTTTTTCGCTTAGTTGGACCAGATGAATTTAATCCAACTAAAAAATGGATTTCTATTAATTCACCAGTAGCAAAGAATTATTAGGTAAACAAATTGATGATGAAGTTACGGTGAATACGCCAAATGATATTATTACTTACTGGATACTGGAAATTAATTATCAAGGGATTGAGTTATAAATGATATAAAATTAAAAAGATCAGTAAAATGTAAATATTAATCTAAAAAAGCCTAATAGAAATTAGTTATATTATTATTGCCTTATTTGTTATTAAGGCACTATATAGGATCTTAAAAATATTTATGGAGTTAAAAAATGCAAGAAAATTATAAAATTCTTGTTGTGGATGATGATATGCGTTTACGCTCTTTATTGGAGCGCTATTTAACTGAACAAGGTTTTCAAGTACGTAGTACCGCTAATGCAGAGCAAATGGGTCGTATTTTAACTCGTGAATCTATTCATTTGATTGTACTGGATTTGATGTTACCCGGTGAAGATGGCTTATCTATTTGCCGTCGTTTAAGAAGCCAAAATAATCCTATTCCAATTATTATGGTAACAGCGAAAGGTGAAGAGGTAGATCGGATTGTTGGATTAGAAATTGGGGCGGATGATTATATACCTAAGCCATTTAATCCTAGAGAATTACTGGCTCGTATCCGTGCCGTATTGCGACGTCAGGCAAATGAGCTGCCTGGTGCGCCGGCACAGGATGAGGCGGTAATTCGCTTTGGTAAATTCAAATTAAATCTAGGAACACGGGAAATGTTTCAAGATGATAAGTCTATGCCATTAACCAGTGGTGAGTTTGCTGTCTTAAAAGTGCTGGTTTCTTATCCACGTGAGCCTCTATCTCGTGACAAACTGATGAGTCTTGCTCGAGGGCGTGAATATAGTGCGATGGAGCGTTCGATAGATGTGCAGATTTCACGTCTACGTAGAATGATTGAGGATGATCCCACTCACCCACGTTATATTCAAACGGTTTGGGGCTTAGGTTATGTATTTGTGCCAGATGGTAGTAAAGCATGAAACGATTGCGTTTTTCCAGACGTAACACGTTTTCTCGTTCATTATTTGTTATTGTTACTTTACTGTTTGCTAGTTTAGTCACCAGCTATTTGGTTGTTGTGCTTAGTTTTGTTGTGATGCCGAGTCTCCAGCAGCTTAATAAAGTTTTAGCCTATGAAGTGCATACCTTATTAACAGAGAAAATTGAATTCCAAGATGAAAAAGCAATTTTGATTTCATCATTCAAGAAGAAAATTTATAAAGAACTTGGTATTAATTTTTATACTGAGCCGCTTGCTATGGAAAAAGGCTTACGCTGGGCAAGACATTATGAGGAATTAAGCCAACAGATGGCGGAATATATGGGTGGTAAGGCGGATGTTCGTTTTGAAATCGCCAAAGAGCATCCTTTTCTATTTCTATGGTTAAATTCTTATCTTGCCCCAAATGTTTGGATACGACTGCCTTTAACTGAAATAGGACAGAATCAGTTTGCAGTTGTATTTCGTTATACACTGGCTATTTTTTTAATTATTTTTGCTGTTATATGGCTTTATATACGTTATCAGAGTAGGTTATTATTTGTGTTAGAAAACTATGCCAAGCAAATGGGAAAAGGCGTTATAGTCCCAGCAATCAAGGAAGAGGGTTCATTAGAAATACGTTATGTCATCCGCGCTTTTAATCGTATGTCGTCAGGGATAAAAATGCTAGAAAATGATAGAACGATATTAATGGCAGGTGTAAGTCATGATTTAAGAACTCCGTTAACACGTATTCGTTTAGCGACAGAAATGATGAATGAAAAGGATCAATATTTAGCAGAATCAATTAACAAAGATATTGAAGAGTGTGATGCCATCATTGAGCAATTCATGGACTATATACGTACAGGCCGGGAAATGAACATGGAGTTTTGTGACTTGAATAAAGTCCTACTTGAGGCTGTTAATGCTGAGAGTATTTTTCTGCCTAATATTGAGATGCAGATTAGTTCATCACCTATCATTATTAATGCTAATGCGATTGCCATTAAACGAGCAGTAACCAATATGCTGGTTAACGCCTTTCGCTATGGAAATGGTTGGGTAAAAGTCAGTAGTGGTGTGATAAAAGATCATGCTTGGTTTCAGGTTGAGGATGATGGTGCAGGAATCAAAAAAGAGAGTATTCAACATCTTTTACAACCTTTTGTTCAAGGCGAAAGGGCAAGCAGTAATGGTGGTAAAGGGCTAGGATTAGCAATTATTCGCCGAATTATTGATGCTCATGATGGTGAAATTATTATAGATAGAAGTAAGCGGGGAGGGTTATCTATATGGGCAAGTTTACCATTAATGATTAAATGAAAATTTATATTTTTATTTAATCATAATTTAACGTAAAATTTTATTATATTTTATGAAATCATATAATGTTTTTATTTTGAAAATTTATTATATCTATTTATAAGCTGTCTTTTTAAATAAATTGATTATTAATTTAAAAGTCATAAATAATACATCTTTTTTCTGTCATCTAACTAACCTATTTTTTCCTTGTATTTTTAAAACTCGCTACAATTAACAGAGTAATTTGTTTCTCTTTCATCTCAAATAGGAGGGATTATGAAATTGATGCGTTCTATCATCGTTAATGTCATAGTCATGTTTTCTTTGACGACAATGTCAGTTTATGCGGCGACTAGCCTTACTGGCGCCATATTTCGGGCGCCGGTTTATGCAAAATGGGCGGATAGCTACCAAAAAGAGACTGGCGATCAGATTAATTACCAGGGGATTGGTTCATCCTGTGGGGTAAAACAGATTACATCTAAAACAGTTGATTTTGGTGCTTCTGATGAACCTTTAAATGATGAAAAACTCAACCAGTAAGGACTTTTTCAATTTCCCACTGTAATTGGTGGCGTTGCTCCAATGGTCAATATTGCGGGTATTCAATCTGGACAACTTATATTAGATGGCAAAACATTAGCTAACATTTATTTAGGTAAGATTACAAAATGGAATGCTCCAAAATTGTTGAATTAAATCCAGGTTTAGCGTTGTCGATACAAAATATTACCGTTGTACGCCGTGCTGATGGTTCAGGAACGACTTTTGTTTTTACCAACTATTTTGCAAAGGTAAATGCTGATTGGAAAAATAAGATTGTTACCGGTTCTACGGTTAGGTGGCCAACTGGCATTGCTGGAAAAGGTAATGAAGGTGTTGCTGCCTTTGTTCAACGTCTACCTGGTGCGATCGGTTATCTAGAATATGCCTATGCTAAACAGAATAAATTAGCTTATACCAAATTAATTTCTGCCGATGGATAAGCGGTTGCGCGAACAGCGAGTAGTTTTAGTGCCGCTGCTAAAAGGTTGATTGGACTAAAATGTTTGCATAAGATCTCACCAATCAAACAGGAAAAAATATATGGCCAATTACTTTCGCTACTTTTATCGTGCTTACGTTTTCTAAATTGATGATTATGCGTTTGGAGAAAAATGAATGGCGTTAACATGTTAACGACAGATACAACAAAACTATTGATATTAAACAAAGTCAACGCCGTCAGGCATGGCGAAGACAAAAAAATCGGATGCACTATTGCTCTCGATGATCACGATGGAACTTTGTCTGCTTTGGTTAATATTGTAAATAAGATCCAAATTAACCAAAGGGGTAGAAGGCATGTTCTGGAGTTTATTCACTGAAATGACTCCACCATCAAATTCTACCGGTGGTGGATTAGCTAATATTATTGTAGAGGTAGTGGTTTGCTGATTTTATGAGCAACGGTGCCTGGGCACACCAGTTGGCATTATGGCAGGTATTTATTTGGCTGAATATGGATGTCGTTCTTGGTTTGCAGAAATTATTCGTTTCATTAATGATATTTTGCTTTCAGCTCCATCAATTGTTGTTGAATGATTCGTTTATATGATTGTTGTTGCTATAATGCAGCATTTTTCTGGTTGGGCAGATGTTATTGTTCTGGCGTTGTTACAGATCCCGATTGTTATTCGAACAGCAGAAAATATGCTAAAACTTGTGCCAGATAATTTACTTGAGGCGGTTTATGCTTTGGCACACCAAATGGAAAATAATTTTATCAATTACCTTAAAGGCTTCTGTTTCAGCGATTATTACTGGAGTATTACTCGCTATTGCGAACCGATTGCCAATCTTCTAGTAACCATATTTAAATTTGGCGATGAGTCCATTCACAGAATGGCAGCAATTAGCTTGGGCAGGTGTTTTATTGATTACTTTATGTGTATTGTTAATCAATATTGTAGCGCATGTTTTATTTGCCAAGAAAAAACATTAGTTCTTTAGTAACAGATGACAAATTTAAGAGATAAATTGATGATTAAAGTTAATGGCATTGTAGAAAGTAAAATTCAAGTTCATGACTTGAATTTCTACTATGGCAAATTTCATGTGCTAAAAAACATTTAATTAAATATTGCAGAGAATAAGGTAACTGCTTTTATTGGTCCTTCAGGCTGTGGTAAATCTACCTTTTTACGTACATTTAATAAAATGTAAGAACTCTATGCTGAACAGCATGCAAAAGGTGAAATTTTGATGGATGGAACCAATATTTTGACTGATGAACAAGATATTGCCTTATTGCGCACTAGAGTAGGTATGGTTTTCCAAAAGTCAACTTCATTTCTGATGGCAATCTATGACAATATTGCTTTTGGGATGCGTTTATTTGAGAAACTTCTCGTACAGAAATGGATGAACGTCTTCAATCGGTGTTAACTAAAGCTGCCCTTTGGGATGAAACAAAAGATAAACTTTTGCATAGGGCTATAGTTTATCAGGCGGCCAGCAGCAGCGGTTGTGCATTGCTCGTGGTATTGCTATCCGACCAGAAATATTGATGAGCCTGTTCAGCACTTGACCCTATCTCAACAGGGTGTATTGAAGAGCTGATTTGTGAATTGAAATCGGAGTTATATCGTGTAATGGTTACCCATAATATGCAGCAGGCAGCACGTTGCTCCGATTACACAGCATTTATGCATTTAGGAAAATTGATTGAATTTAATGATACATATACTTTGTTTACTACACCTACAGTAAAACAGACTGAGGATTATATTACTGGCCGCTACGGTTAATATGGGGTATTACCATGGATAATCTAAATTACAACAAACATATTTCCGGCCAGTTTAATGCTGAATTGGAGCATATTCGTCCCGAATTAATGAAAATGGTAGGATTGGTAGAAGAACAACTTAAAAATGCCATTGAAGCTTTACATAACCAAGATCGGGATTTGGCAAAAATGGTGATAAAAAAGTCAATATGATGGAGGTGGCGATTGATGAGGCTTGTGTGGGCATTATCGCTAAGCGGCAACCTACTGGCAGTGATTTACGTTTAATTGTGGCAATTTCAAAAACGATAGCGGAGCTTGAACGTATAGGTGATGTGGGTGATAATATTTGCGAAGTTGCGGTGGAAAAGTTTCCTGAACAGCATCAATCGCTACTTGTTAGTCTGGAATCACTAGGCGGGCATACCATACAGATGTTACATAATGTGTTGGATGCGTTTTCCCGTATGGATCTGGATGCGGCAATTGAAGTTTATCTTGAAAATAAAAAAGTTGATGAAGAGTATGAAGGTATTGTTCGCCAACTCATGACTTATATGATGAAAGATACACGCACAATTCCTAGCGCATTAACAGCCCTATTTTGCGCACGTTCTATTGAGCGAATAGGTGATCGTTGCTAAAATATTTGTGAATTTATTCTTTATTATTTAAAAGGGAAAGATTTTCGTCATTTAGGTGGAAATTTTGTGGAAAAAATGTTGACTAAAGGCAGTCATTAGCAGGTTTTTCAGCCCATTATTCAATGATTATTTTTTAGCTCATTGTTATTCATTTTTGGAATAATGATATATTTTTATATTATTTCCTGTTCTAACTGTGAATTGATAGCTTGACATTGAGTAACAGATATAAATATACAAAAATTGACAGGAAAAGGTAATAGTGAAATGAAATCCAATATTATTGCAATTGTATTATCTGTCGTATTAACCTTGGTTACCGGGTCGGTAAAAGCAGATAAATTGGAGAGTATCAAAAAAGCCGGAGTGATCCGTATTGCTGTTTTTGATAGTAATCCACCCTTTGGCTTTATTGATGCTAAAACTAAAAAATTGGTGGGTTATGATATTGATATCGCTGAAGCGATTGCCAATGATTTTGGTGTTAAGTTAGCATTGCGTCCAACTAATCCAGCAAATCGAATACCTCTATTAACAGTAGGTAAAGAGGATCTGATTAGTGCTAATTTTACTATTACCAATGAACGAGCCAAACAAGTTGATTTCTCAATTCCTGATTTTGCCACTGGACAGAAGTTTATTGCACGCAAAGGAGTATTAAAAACAGCGGATGATATTATTCCTTTACGTATCGGTGCGGATAAAGGAACAGTGCAGGAAATTACCCTACGTGAACGCTATCCTAATACTAAAGTAATATCTTACGATGATACCCCGTTTGCTTTTGCTGCGTTACGAAATGGCAATGTACAAGCTATTACTCAGGATGATGCTAAATTAATCGGTTTATTGGGCAACTTACCGGCAAAAATTAAAGCAGATTATGAGATTTCACCTTTTAGTCTTACGCATGAATATCAGGCATTAGCAGCAGCTAAAGGTGAAACGAATTTGATCAAAGCGGTAAATAATACTTTACTGAAATTAGAAAAGAGTGGTCAGGCGGAAATAATTTATAACCATTGGTTTGGACCAAAAACTAGAGCTGCACTACCTCGAGGTGATTTTAAATTTGCGTCATTAGATAAGTAAAAAATATTATTTTTTAATAAAAATACCTAAATGAGATACCTTCATCATAAATAGGTTACATAAATGTTTGAATACTTTTTCTCTACCCAACTATTAGCGCCTGAGTATCTTGATTGGATTTGGCAGGGCTTACTCATTACTATTTGGATCTCATTTTGTGCAATAGTCGTTTCAACCTTCTTAGGTGTTGTTGTAGCTGCTGCTAGAGATAGCCAAATCGTATTTTTGCGTTGGTTGGCAATAGCTTATATTTCACTATTTCGTAATACACCATTATTGATACAGCTTTTTTTTTGTACTTCGCCGCCGGAAGAATATTACCTGAATCTGTAATGCAATGGCTAAATACACCACATCAGATCGCTATTATCGATATTCAGCTGGCATGGCCATCATTTGAATTTTTGGCAGGAGTAATTGGGTTAACCCTTTACTCGACGCCTTTTATTACTGAAGAATTGAGAGCAGGTATTTGTGGTGTAAAGCAAGGACAAAAATTTGCTGCATTAGCATTAGGTTTATCTGGCTGGCAAGCTATGCGTTATGTTGTTTTGCCTCAAGCATTAAAAATCGCGATGCCCTCTTTGCTGGGTCAGTATATGAATATTATAAAAAACTCTTCACTAACGATGGCAATAGGTGTAGCTGAACTTTCTTATATTTCTCGTCAGATTGAAAGTCAAAGTTTGCAAACCTTTACTGCGTTTGGTTTGGCGACAATTTTCTATATTGCCATTATTGCTGTAATGGAAGCCTGGGGACAATGGCGTCAGCAGCGTCTATTAATAAAGGGACATTAATATGAATTTTACAGTGATTGCTGAAAATTGGCGCTATCTGTTATTTGGTACATTTCCTGATGGCCCTTTAGAGGGAGCAGCCCTGACGCTGTTAATAAGTTTATTAGCAGGAAGCATCTCTATTTTTCTTGGTATTACTGGTGGAATTGCATTAGCCATGTTAAAAGGTTGGTGGGCAAGTTTATTGGCGGCTGTGTTAGGTTTTTTTCGGGCTATACCTGTTATCATGTTAATTTTCTGGAGTTACTTTTTATTACCTGCTTTATTAGGAACGGATATTCCTGAATTAACGACCGTAATTTGTGCTTTAGCTTTGATCACTTCTGCTTATTTAGCGCATGGAGTAAAAGCGGGGATTTTTGCTATAGGCCAAGGACAGTGGCAAGTGGGGATGTCGTTAGGTTTTACCCGTTGGAAGGTATTATGGAATATTATACTGCCTCAAGCGTTACGGATGATGATCCCTTCTTTTATTAATCAGTGGATTGCATTAATTAAAGATACTTCATTGGCTTATATTGTGGGAGTGGCAGAATTATCATTTTTAGCAACACAAGTAAATAATCGCGAAATGATTTATCCAATGGAAATTTTTCTATTTGTTGCTTTAATCTATTTCATTATGTGTTTTTCACTTGAGATGATAGCAAATCAAATCTTACGTCGTTTAGAGAAAAATCGGCCGTCACTGGCTCTATTATCTAGCAAGCAACCAAAAAAGTTGGTTTGTTTCTAATGTCCACTATTTTATCTTATGTTTTATAGGGAGATAAAATAAAAATGGTAAATAAATGATTATTGATTCCTTGAAATTTATGCCACTCTCTTTTTGATTCCGCTAAGCTTTATTTTCAGAGTGATTACTAAGCTGAATACTCATTCGCATCATTATGTCAGATAATTGTTTTTCCTTTTCTATTTTAGAATTAACTATTTGGATTAGTTTTATTGTAGCATAGAGCAAAAAAACTTTTTTTATTATTAGGTTAGGTATATGAACAAAACAGATCCGATTAGACAACAGAGTCTACTCCAGCGTATTTTTAAATTACAAGAACATGGTACGACAGTTCGAACAGAAATCATTGCCGGATTGACGACGTTTTTGACAATGATTTATATCGTTTTTGTTAACCCGCAAATTCTATCAATGGCGGGAATGGATATTAAAGCTGTTTTTTGTCACTACCTCCTAGTTGCGGCATTAGTTAGTATTATGATGGGGATTGAGTCCAATTTACCTGTTGCTATCGCTCCTGAGATGGGATTAAATGCCTTTTTTGCTTTTGTCGTTGTTGATACTATGGGGTATTCCTGGTAAGTGGCGATAGGGGCAATTTTTTTGGGCGCTGTTGGTTTATTTATTGCCATGATAGGATTGAAAAATGCTGGCATTATTGTTGCTAATCCAGATACCCTGGTAGCGATTGGTAATTTTTCTCAATCTAATGTGTTATTGGGCATCTTAGGATTTTTTATCGTTGTCGTGTTCGCAGCTCATAATATTCACTCTGCAGTTTTTGTTTCTATTGTGATCGCCACGATTATTGGGATAATTATCAGTGATGTCCAATATAATGGTTTATTTGCGTTACCGCCTAGCATCATGACGGTTGTTGGACATGTTAATATGCTTGGTTCATTATATATTGCTTTGTCTGGCATTATTTTCTCTTTCATGTTGATTAATCTTTTTGATTTTTTATTTCACGGCTAGCCAATATGGTACCTGCATATGCAACAGCTGGGGGACTGATATATGTTGGTGTTCGGATGATATTAAGTCTAACGCGTGTTAAGTGGCATGATTTAACCGAGTCAGTACCTGTTTTTATCACAGCGGTTTATGATGCCTTTCAGTTTTTCAATCACTGAAGATATGCATTAGGTCTTATTGCTTATTGTGTAATGAAGATAGGCACAGCGCGGTGGCGTGAGATTGGTTTGGTAGTAATTATTGTTTTTCGCTGTTATTTATTTCGAAGATTATTTGGATTGATGCTTAAATAGTATTAATAAATTAACTGAATAATAATTTTATCGAAGTTTTTATTTACTCTGATTTTACCATATGTAGTATAAATCATCTATATATCATATTATTGTGTTAAATATAGTATTGAAAATCTGCAATGAGAGAAAATGAGTTATGTCGGGGCAAAAGAAAAAGCCTGCTGTAAAAGCAGCAAATAAAATGAAAAAAAATCGTGAATCGCTAAATTTAGCCAGTCGTGAACAAAAAAAAAAGAAAAAATATCATGGCCATGCAGCAGGTAGTCGTTATCAAGATAGTACTAGTAGTCAAAATAGCAATCATGCATTAATAGAGAAAGATCCTCGCATTGGTAGTAAGAAAGCGATAGCGTTATTTATTGATGCAAAAGAAGAAAAACCCATAAATAACAATAAGCAAAAAGTAAACAAGGTTGAAAAAACGATATTCTTACCAGAAGAAGAGTTGGCATTATTGGAAAGTGATGAGCGTTTAGCCACGTTATTGATATATCTTGAACAGAGCAAAGAACTAACAAAAGATGAAATTGCTTATGTTGATAGTAAGTTGGATCGAATTGATACTTTATTAAAAATAGTCGGTATTGAGCTTGAAGACGAAGAAGATGATGATAACCCAGATGATATTATACGATTTTTGAAAGGAGGGTAAGCATTGTTTATCCTATGACTATTTAGTAGTAAAAATGAGTGTTATTACCTAATAATAATAGTAATATTTGCTACTAGTTAATCATAGATAACTTATCGGTAATTATCTTGGATTTACAGCATTACTCATTTTAAATAGTTAGATTATTATATCATTTACATCACTAAGATAATTTTTTATCGCTTAAGATTGTTGTAAGAAATACAGTAATGTGAGTTTGGCTATAAGATAGGAGATAGCCATTATTGAAGGATAAAAATATGTCAGAGCAGAGTATTATTGGGGATCTTTCCTTCCCCTCATTCAAAATATAACTGTGTGTGGCTCAAGTATACCTCTTATCCTACTGCGTTAAAATTTACCACAATTATAGTGATAGTGCCGCCAGTCGCTATCCTGACAGGCCTCTGTCTCTTATGTGCATATTCCGTTTGTCATAAGCTGTGTTATTTCTGTGGCTGTAATAAGCTGCTGACTCACCATAAACATAAAGTAGGTAACTATCTGTTTATTTTATAAAAAGAGATCATAAAATAAGGAAGATTATTTACCAATCGAACTGTGACCAAAATGCATTTGGGCGGTGGAACACCAACTTATTTGGATAAATCACAGATTAGTCAACTATTGGCAATGCTAAAACCACACTTTCATTTTGCCACCGATGCCGAAATATCAATTGAAATTGATCCGCCGAAAAATAGAATTAGATGTTATCGATCATTTGTGCTGTGAAGGTTTTAACCGCCTTAGTATGGGAGAGCAGGCTTTTAATAAACAGGTATAGTATTTAGTTAACCGTCAGCAGGATGAAGAGTTTATTTTTGCTTTGATGCAACGTGCACAAGAGATGGGATTTAGCTCTACCAGTATGATTTGATTTATGGTTTACCTAACAAAACATCAAGAAACCTTTGCTTTTACTTTAGAGCGCGTATTGGCACTTTCACCTGATCGTTTGAATGTGTTTAATTATGCCCATTTACCTAATCTATTTGCCGCACAACGTAAAATTAAAACACAGGATTTACCGACAGCAGAACAAAAACTGGCTATTGCACAGTGAAATGGGGTTTTGCATCGTAATTTTCAGGGATATACCCACACAGGAAAACTGTGATCTAGTCGGACTGGGCGTGTCAGCTATTAGCATGTTAGGTGATTATTATGCTCAAAATCAGAAAGATTTAAGCGCTTACTATCATGCTATTGAAAATCATCAGCATGCATTATGAAAAGGTTTAACCTTGTCATAGGATGATTGTATTTGGTGCGATGTTATCAGAGTTTTAATCTGCAATTTAGATTATGATCAGATTGAATATAGCTATCAGATTGATTTAAAAGCTATTTTTTGAATATTTGCAATTGTTGCAACCGATGATTATAGATGATTTAGTTAATGTTGATGAAAGACAGCGACAAATTACCGCTAAAGGCCGATTGTTGATCCGCAATATATGTATGTGTTTTGATATTTATTTGTGTAACCAAATGCGTCAACGTCAATTTTCACGTGTGATTTAGTTGGTTAAAGAGGTTAACATAGCCGTATATTTCAGGTCATTTTTACAACTACATACCAAATTCTTTCAATTTACGGGTAATGGTATTTCTCCCCCAGCCGAGCAAGCGAGCAGCCTCCTGCTTATGGCCTTTGGTATAGGTTAAAGCACATTCAAGCATTGTACGTTCAATCTGTGGCAAAACTTGCTGTAGTAAATTCTGTTTATTATTTTCGAGTGCTGTTTTTGTCCAATTAGCAAGCGGATCAAGCCATTTTTCGTTATTTGCAGCCAGTTTCTTTTTAGGTGAATAGAGAAACTGTTGATTTTGTTGCAAATCGCTCGGCAGATCTTGCGGTAATATCACTTGGCTGGAAGACATTACTGTAAGCCAACGACAGACATTTTCTAACTGGCGCACATTACCAGACCAGGGTAAAGACATTAAGATCGTTTCTGTCTGTTGTGCTAGAATTTTACTTTCCACGCCAAGTTCTTTTGCTGTTTGGCGTAAAAAATGGCGGGCTAAATGCGGAATATCTTCAGTCCGTTCACACAATGGTGGAAGAGGAATACGGATGACATTGAGGCGATGAAAAAGATCTTCTCTAAATTTTCCTTCTTGCGCTAGTCGTTCAAGGCATTGATGGGTAGCTGCAATGATACGGACATCAACTTTGATCGGTGTATAACCACCAACCCGATAAAACTGGCCTTCAGCCAATACACGTAAAAGGCGTGTCTGAATATCAAGCGGCATATCACCAATTTCATCGAGAAAAAGTGAACCACCATGCGCTTGTTCAAAACGTCCTTGCCTAACTTGACTAGCACCAGTAAAAGCGCCTTTTTCATGACCAAATAACTCGGATTCAATCAGATCTTTCGGAATAGCCGCCATATTTAGTGCGATAAAAGGCCCAGCTGCTTTAGGGCTATGACGATGAAGTGCATCCGCAATTAACTCTTTACCAGTACCAGACTCACCATTAATAAGTACACTAATCGAGGAGCGGGATAAGCGACCGATAATTCGATAAACTTCTTGCATAGCCGGTGCTTCACCAATAATCTTGGTGACAGGAGCCGTCGGTGGAGAATTTGATCCGGTATTAGGTTTTTGATTGCGATAATAATTAAGTGCGCGTTCAACCAACGATATAGTTTCATCAATATCAAAGGGTTTTGGTAAATAATCAAAAGCACCTTGTTGATAAGCATTAACTGCCGTATTGAGATCCGAATGGGCAGTCATAATAATAATCGGTAATTTAGGATGGCTATGTTTAAGTCTAGTAAGCAACGATAGTCCATCGTTATCTGGCATATGAATATCGGAAATTAAAACATCTGGACAGCTTTTTTCTAATGCGTTTAGCACACTCTGGATATCTTCAAAACTGGTACATTCCATGCTGGCATTATTTAACGCCCGTTCTAGAACCCAGCGAATAGAGCTATCATCATCAACAATCCACACCTTACCTTTTTGCATATCCAGTCACCTACTTTTTAATGGGAAGATAAATCGAAAATTGCGTCTGACCTGGCCAACTGGAAAATTCAATTCTACCAGAATGCTGGTCAATAATATTTTGCGCGATTGATAGCCCTAAACCATTTCCACCTTTACGATTACTTACCATTGGATAGAACAGCGTATTTTGTATCTGTGACGGAATGCCAGGACCATTATCTTGAATATCGATACGGGCGGCAAGTCGATAAGTTTTTCCATTTAAAGTTACTTGAAATGCTGTGCGAGTACGTATAATCAAGGTTCCGCCATTTTCTGTCATTGCTTGTATCGCGTTTTGGCTTAAATTGAGTAATACCTGTTCAATTTGCTCAGGATAGTGTAAAAATTCAGGTAAACTAGGATCATAGTCTTTTATTAATTTAATATTTTCCGGTAGTGTCAGTAATATTAAATGGCAAGTACGTTCAATAACTTGATGAATACTTTGCTTTGTTTTTGCGCCAGGATGTTGAGGGCCAAGTAGACGATCAACTAAATTGCGCAAGCGATCGGCTTGTTCAATAATAACTTGGGTATATTCTAATTGCTCAGAATTAGAGAGGGTTTTGGCTAACAACTGAGCTGCGCCACGTAAACCACCTAACGAGTTTTTTATTTCATGGGCTAAAGTTCGGATTAACTCACGTGATGCCGACTGTAATGATTGTTCTTGATCTAAACGGCGATGGTTATTAACCGGCGAAAATTCTAGTAAAATAAAGCATTGTGAAATGGGCTGCGCACTGATAGTCACGGTATGAGAGTGATTATTGATAACCAGAGTAACTTCATTATCGGTAAAGCTTAGATTTTTTTTTATTTTTTTTTGCATTAAATCCATATTAAGTGAACAATAATCAAAAACTATCGGTAGCGGTGTACCCAGCAATTTTCTTGGGCTAGCTAAAAAAAATTGGCGGCTAGCATGATTAGCGTAATGGATGATGAGTTTATTATCGAGTAATAGAATATTATTCAATAAACAATCTAAAATATGATCGGTAATTGGTAAATTATCATTTTTCACGAGGTTTTACTCCTGCACCTTTTTAGTGCATATTAACATATTTGAGTATAAACCAAGCTTTTTTGTTCAATTATTATGCAGAAAAAACCTCATCAAAAGATGAGGTAAATATTACACAACAAAAATACTTAGCGGAGAATGGCTTAAATGGCCTATTAGACGCTGTAGTAAATTTCGAACTCCAATGGATGAGGAGCCATCCGAATACGTTGAACATCACCTTTTAATAAGTTGATATATGCGTCTATCGTTTTATCATTAAATACGTTACCACGTTTCAAAAATTCACGATCAATATCTAATGCATGTAATGCTTCTTCCAGTGAACTGGCAACGGTTGGGATCTCTTGTGCTTCTTCCGCTGGTAAATCATATAAATTTTTATCCATTGCTTCGCCAGGATAAATTTTATTAATAATTCCATCCAAACCGGCCATTAATTGTGCTGCAAAGGCTAAGTAAGGATTGGCAGCCGGGTCTGGAAAACGAACTTCAATACGTGATGCTCTAGGATTGGCAAATATTGGAATGCGAATAGAAGCTGAACGGTTACGGACGGAATAAGCCAACATTACTGGTGCTTCAAAACCAGGCACCAGACGTTTATAAGAGTTGGTGGTTGGATTAGTAAATGCATTTAAAGCACGTACATGTTTAATAATACCGCCAATATAATAAAGTGCTGTTTCAGACAGCCCGCCATATTTATCACCGGCAAACAAGTTGGTGCCATTTTTTTCCAGCGACATATGGCAATGCATGCCAGAGCCGTTATCACCGACTAGTGGTTTTGGCATAAATGTCGCTGTCTTGCCAAAAGAATGGGCAATATTATGTACCACGTATTTGTATATTTGTGTTTCATCGGCTTTTTTAGTCATGGTATTAAAACGGGTAGCAATCTCGTTTTGGCCTGCGGTGGCAACTTCATGGTGGTGTGCTTCGACAATTAATCCCATTTTCTCCATTGTGGAACATATGGCGGAGCGCATATTTTGTGAAGAATCAACGGGTGGGACAGGAAAATAACCCCCTTTGACGCTTGGGCGATGACCTTTATTGCCATTTTCATAGTGTGTGCCAGAATTCCAGGCTGCTTCAATATCATCGATATGATAATAAGCACCGGAAATATTATTACCAAAGCGAATATCGTCAAAGACAAAAAATTCAGGTTCTGGTCCAAATAATATTGTATCTGCAATACCACTACTATGTAAGAAATTTTCGGCGTGTTTAGAAATTGAACGAGGATCTCGTTCGTAGGCCTTAGAAGTGTTGGGCTCTACGATATCACAACGAATAATTAGAGTTGAATGACTGAAAAAAGGATCTAACACTGCTGTTTCGGGATCAGGCATAAGTATCATATCTGATTCATTAATTCCTTTCCAACCGGCAATAGACGAACCGTCAAACATTTTACCTTTTTCGAAGAAATTTTGGTTGATTTGGTAAGCAGGAATAGTGATATGTTGCTCTTTACCCCGGGTATCGGTAAAGCGTAAGTCAATATATTTAACATGGTGATCTTTGATCATGGATAAGACATGCTCAACAGACATAAAGATTCTCCTAGTTGGATCCTATTTTGAACGATGTTGGTAAAAAGTTATCAGGTTTCGTTAATTATTAATTAAGCGAAAATCATGCCAAATTTTTCAGAACTGAAGAATAAATGTTTTTTGAATGATTTATTGGTAAATAATCGTAAATCTAACAGTAAATTGCACTATTTTTATGCATTTTAGCCCACCATTAAAGCACAATTATGGTGCAATAAATGAAAGTGAGCACAGAGCTTGTTCCACTATTGCCTATTTGATGGTTTATTTTTTCAAGCAAAAATGACATATCATTTGGGAAATTAATTCAATTGTCGGTTTTATATATTTAACCTCAATAAATTCATCATGTTGATGCGCTTGTTCAATCGAGCCTGGTCCTAATATTAATGTTGGACATAGCGTTTGAATAAAAGGCGCTTCGCTGCAGTAATTAACGGTTTGCGTTTTCTTATTTAATAAATTTTCAATATCTTATGATTTGTTTGGCATTCAAAACCTGGAATAGGGGGATGTAATGCCTCGATAGTTAAGCGTTCAGGCCAACGATGTTTAATAGGTTTCAGGGTAGTATGCAATCATTCATTCAAATTTTGTAATGACAGACCAGGTAGTGGGCGAATAGCGATATGTAATTCACAACACCGACAAATTCGATTTACTGCATCATCTTCATGAATATGTCCAAAACTTATTGTTGGATAGGGAATATTAAATGCCATGTTATGGTAATCGGATTTTAGTCTATTTTTCTAAGCATTATTAACTCACTAATTGTTTCATGTACTAACTCAATCGCATTGATACTCTGCGCTGGATCACTTAAATGGCCTGATTGGCCGGTAATACGAGTTGCATTTGCAATATTCTTTTTGTGAGCGCAAATGAGTTGTAATAAGCTTGTGGCTCACCAATAATAGCCAATTCAGGCTGAATTTCAGCATTTGCCGCAAAATAACGTGCTCCTGCCATAGTTGTTTCTTCGTCAGCGGTTGTCAGAATATAGATGGGATGCTGTAACTGATTAATATCGATATTGCGTAAAGCATCAATAATAAAAGCGAAGACGAAGAAGCCTTTGATATCTGCGGTACCTAAACCATATAACTTATTGCTGTATTCCGATAATTTGAAATGATCTTTTGTCCAGCGCCCGTCATCAAAAGGAACAGTATCTGAATGCCCACAGAGTAGCAATCCTCCCTTTCCTTGGCCAAAAGTGGCTAATAGATTGAATTTGTAGTGGGTTTCTCGCGCCGATTAAATCGTTGTTTTGCCATCCAGCATTGTTAGTCATTCTGCAAGTAGATTAATTAATATTTCATTACTTTGATCTCGTTTTTCATCGACAGAACTAATTGATGGTATTGCAATTAATTGACGGTACAATTCAATAAATGTTGGTAATTTAGTTTTCACTGCTGCCAGCCTTAATGACTAATGTTTCAATGTTTCAATGTTTATTAATCTGTGTTAGTAGTACTGAAGTTTGTCTTCAGCTAATAACAACAATATAACAAGATAAAGGAAAATTAATAGCGTAGAATATCGTCGATTAATAGTTGTCAAGTATAAAGATTTTATTTAACTATTAAAACGACCTTTGTTATAATATAATCATATTTTTGAAAAAATAGTTATAACAACAGTTAGATTAAAATTAAGCAATCACTATTGATTTTCTTATAGATATTCAGTGAAGTTTTTATATATGATGTGTACAATCAATGCTTAGTCAGTCAGTATTTCAATAAATGTAAAATTAAGCCAGTGGTACATGATAGCCAGTTAATTGTGGAATTTTAGCTACTCAGTAGAATCAGCAATTGGTGATAAACAACTCACCGAGAAAAAGTTTAATTTCTTCGTTTTTGTCTATGAATTATAAAAATAAATTTTATTGCCGAATTTTTTCGTTGATAGGAAAACCGGATCCATTATGATGAATAGATAGGTTGATTCTATCAAATTTCTATTTACGGAAGGAGTAGGCATGAATATTCGTGATTTGGAGTACCTTGTTGCATTAGCTGAGCATAAACATTTTCGGCGTGCTGCAGATGCCTGCCATGTTAGTCAACCGACTCTAAGCGGTCAAATTCGTAAATTGGAAAACGATTTAGGTGTTATGTTATTAGAGCGAACAAGTCGAAAGGTTCTGTTTACTCAGCAGGGATTATTATTAGTTGAACAGGCTAGAACAGTATTGCGAGAAGTTAAAATATTGCAGGAAATGGCTTCCTTACAAGGTGAAAGCATGTCAGGCCCTTTACACATAGGATTAATTCCTACCATCGCCGCTTATCTTTTGCCTCACATCATTCCAGAATTACACCGTTTATTTCCTAAATTGGAGATGTATTTACATGAAGCACAAACACACAATCTTTTGGCGCAATTAAATAATGGCAAACTTGATTGTGCAATATTAGCGCAAGTGAAAGAGACGGAAGCTTTTATTGAAATTCCACTGTATGAGGAACCAATGCGGTTGGCAATTTATGAAGGGCATCTATGGTTCAATCGCAAGGAAATTGAAATGCGTGAGCTGGTTGGACAGAAATTACTTATGTTGGAGGATGGTCACTGTTTACGTGATCAAGTAATGGGCTATTGTTTTCAGGTCGAGGCAAAAGATGATATTCACTTTCGTGCCACTAGTTTGGAGACATTACGTAACATGGTGGCAGCCGGAAGTGGTATAACACTTTTACCAGATTTATCTGTACCGAAAGAGATAAAACGTGATGGCGTCTATTATCTTGATTGTATTAACCCTGTTCCTTCACGTTCGATTGTTTTAGTCTGTCGTCCTGGCTCACCGCTTAGAAGTTGTCATGAACAGTTTGCTGAGGCAATTCGTAAACAAATGCATCGATACTATAGTAAAAATTAATTGTTTACTTACTACTGATATTGGGTTCTATTTGGTTAAAAAAGACGGTTTAATCCATTCAGTGCGGCAACCCGAAATGCTTCTGCCATAGTTGGATAATTGAAGGTAGTATTAACGAAATATTCAATAGTATTACCTTTACCTTTTTGCTCCATAATTGCTTGACCAATATGAATAATTTCTGCTGCACGCTCACCGAAGCAGTGAATACCTAGAATTTTTAATGTTTCGCGATGAAATAGGATCTTTAAACTCCCTACATTCATCCCTGCTATTTGTGTTCTGGCTAAGTGTTTAAATTGGGCGCGCCCGACTTCATAAGGGATTTTCATTGCAGTCAATTGTTGTTCTGTTTTACCGACAGAACTGATTTCTGGAATGGTATAGATTCCGGTTGGGATATCTTCAATTAAATGGATATCGCTGTGACCAGTTGTTATCGCACGGGCAGCGAGACGACCTTGATCATAAGCCGCTGAAGCTAAACTAGGATAGCCAATAACATCGCCGACAGCATAGATATTTTCATTATGGGTACGATAGGTAGCATCAACTTTAATTAGACCTCGATTATCAATAGGAATAGCGATATTTTCTAAATTTAGATTATCGGTATTTCCTGTACGGCCATTAGCATATAATAGACAATCGGCTTTAACTTTTTTACCTGATTTAAGATGAATAATTACTCCATCATCTGTTCCTTCGATTTTTTCATATTCTTCATTATGGCGAATAACAACACCATTATTCCAAAAATGGTATGATAAAGCGTCTGACATTTCTTGGTCTAGAAAGGAGAGAAGGTGATCACGGGTATTAATAAGATCAACTTTTACCCCTAACCCTCTAAATATTGAAGCATATTCGCAGCCAATTACCCCCGCACCATAAATAATAACATGATGGGGTTCATGATTGAGTGTTAAAATTGAATCACTATTGTAAATGCGTGAATGCTGAAAATAGACATCGTGCGGACAATAAGGGCGAGAGCCGGTTGCGATAATGATTTTTTCAGCATATAGGGTATCGTAAGTGCCATCATTATAAAGAACTTTTAATGTATGTTCGTCAATAAAAGATGCTTCACCGGCAAACATATTACAACCATTTCGTTCGTAAAATTCTTGTCGCATATGTGTTTGTTGATTGATTACGCTCTCGGCTTGCTTAAGGATCTCGGAGAAGGAAGAGCGTAAAAGCCGGGATTTATCGCTGTATAATGGGTTTTGATTAAATTCGATAATTCGGCTGACCGCATGCCGGAGCGCTTTAGAAGGAATGGTTCCCCAGTGGGTACAACCACCGCCAATTTTATTATAACGCTCTATAACTGCGACTTTTTTCCCTTGTTTTACCAACCCCATTGCTGCACCTTCTCCACCTGGGCCGGAACCAATAACGATAGTATCAAATTCAATCTGTGGCATTCGGTATAACCTATTATTATGTAGATACGAATAGATAACTCACATTAACATTATCTTCTTTATTCAAGCTTAAATATAAGATTTATGCTTTACATTTTAATAAATAGACAGAAATTCCTTATATACTAGTTAAACTTAAGGACACTGCAAATCTGTTAAAATTTGGTATAGTGGCCTAGTTGCATTATTATCGAAGAGGTATATTAACACTGTGAGTAATATTACAGGCGTCAGAGCAAAGCAGAAAGAAAAAACGCGTCGTTCTCTGATAGAAGCGGCTTTTAGTCAATTGAGTGCTGAGCGTAGCTTTACTAGTCTCAGCTTACGTGAAGTGGCTCGAGAAGCTGGTATAGCGCCGACTTCTTTTTATCGGCATTTTCGTGATGTTGATGAATTAGGATTGACAATGGTTGATGAAAGCGGTCTTATGCTTCGTCAATTAATGCGTCAAGCACGACAGCGTATTGCAAAAGGTGGCAGTGTCATTCGAACATCCGTTGCTACTTTTATGGAATTTATTGGTAATAATCCGAATGCCTTTCGATTATTACTGCGTGAACGTTCAGGTACATCTGCTGAATTTCGTGCTGCGGTTGCCAGAGAAATTCAGCATTTTATTGCCGAATTGGCCGATTACTTGCAACAGGAAAGTAATATGCCTCGGTATTTTACTGAAATACAAGCAGAAGCAATGGTTACTATTGTATTTAGTGCGGGTGCAGCAGCATTAGATATTGATCAGGAAAAAAGGCAACTTTTGGAAGAGCGGTTAGTTTTACAACTTAGAATGATCGCTAGGGGAGCCTATTATTGGTATCGTCGCGAACAGGAAAAGCATAATATCAAATCATAAATAATTTTTTGTAGTAAGCACAAAATTGCAACTATTTATCTGTATTTTTTATATTAGTTTTTTAATGGTTTTTAATCTTATTAGTGTTAGAGAAATATTGTCTATATCAATATTATTTAATGTTTATTCTTACAGTAAAATAATATTAGCCATCGCTAGATAGATTCTTTGCTGTTATAACTTATAAAATGCCATATTTTTAATGGCGTTTTTATTTTATTTAAATGTGTTTATTCTCGAGTAAAACTCCACATTCAATATGGTGGGTATAAGGGAATTGATCGAATAATGCTAATAGATGAATTTTATGGGTTTTGTTGAGTATATTTAGATTTTGACAAAGTGTATTAGGATTACAGGATATATAAAGAATACGTGGATATTTTTGTACTAATTCAAGCGTTTTTTCATCTAAACCACAGCGAGGCGGATCAATCAAAATAGTCTCGCATTTATAACTCGTTAAATCAACATCTTCAAGGCGTTTAAATTGACGTTTACCTTGTATTGCTTGGGTAAAATTCTCTGCCGATATTCGAATAATTTTTACGTTATTGATTTTATTAGCTTCAATATTATATTGAGCGGCAGCTACCGATGGTTTTGCAATCTCAGTTGCCAGTACACGATTAAAATTTTGCGCTAGTGCGATAGAAAAATTACCGTTTCCACAATAAAGCTCAAGTAAATCTCCTTTTGTGTTTTTAGTAATATCAATTACCCATTCTAACATTTTGATATTCATTCCGGCATTGGGTTGGGTAAAACTATTTTCTATTTGGCGATAGATAATTGACTTACCTGCAATAGGTAATACCTCATCAATATGATCCTGTTCTAATATAATTTTTGTTTTTGTCGCTCGTCCAATTAGCTGTATATCCAAACCTTGATTAATTAAAGCGATACGTAATGGTTTAGCTTGCTTAATCCATTCCTCATCCAATTTTTTGTGGTAAATTAATGAAACAATGATTTTATTACTTAATGTTGATAAATAATCTACCTGGAATAGCTTATAATGTAAAAGCGGTTTAGTTTTAATCAATGGAATTAAAGCAGCCATCATTTGATTAATTAATTTACTAGCGATAGGTAATTGAACAATTTTTATACGTTGTTTAGCCGTTTGATCAAACATTATATGAAATAAATCTTGTTCTTCATGCCAGAGGCGAAATTCAGTGCGCATTCTATAATGTGAAAAATCAGAACTAAAAATTTCTGGCTTAGGCGCATTAAAAGGCAGCATAATACTGTTTAAATATTTGATTTTTTCAGCTAACTGCGAGTTGTATTGGGTAATCGATAAATTATTTAGCATGTATTCAGACTCATATTGATAAAAAATTTTCTATCGCGAGATTGTAGGGAAAGAGAAAGAGATGTCTAGCTTTGGTGCACGATTTATGGATCGTAGTTAAAATGGTTTTCCTAAAGCTTATTTTTTAAATCTTGATAGTAATAGTCGTAAAGTTTTAGGCCATCGATATTGTATTGGATGGTAATGTAAAAATAAAAAGAAGTTATAATATTTGTTTAAAACAAGCGGACGATTATTACAGCTGCACATGGATTTATTCAATCTATTATTACTGTATAATTATTCATGACTGTTTTTACTAACAATTCTCTTATCAGTATATTGTTCATTATTGTGATAAAATGAATGAAAAATGAAATAAAAAAAGTAACCTCTGCTCAGTTGAAAACGGCTCGGCCAACTATTCTAATTTTTGATTCTGGTGTTGGTGGGTTATCTGTTTACCGTGAAGTCAGACAGTTATTGCCAGATCTACACTATATTTATGTTTTTGATAATGATGCTTTTCCTTATGGAGAAAAGAGTGCAGAATTTATTATTGAACGTATTATTCGCTTCATAGATCAAATTCAACAAAAACACGCGTTGGCAATAGCAATTATTGCTTGTAATACGGCAAGTACGGTCAGTTTGCCTGTTTTAAGAGCACATTTTCAATTTCCAATTGTAGGGGTAGTTCCCGCAATAAAATCAGCAACTAAATTAACGTGTAATGGTATTATTGGATTATTAGCAACCAAAGTAACTGTTAGTGGAAACTATACTAGAGAGCTTATCGACCGATTTGCCTTTGATTGTAAAGTTGAGATGATTGCCTCATCAGAATTAGTCGAATTAGTAGAAAAAAAACTTCATGGTCAAAAAATCGCAAAAGAGGCGCTAGTGCGCATTGTAAAACCGTGGTTAAAAATGAAAGAACCACCTGACACGATTGTGTTAGGTTGTACACATTTCCCGTTATTATCGGCAGAACTAAAAAAAGTGTTGTTTGAAGGAACCAGACTCATTGATTCTGGCGCTGCAATTGCTAGACGAGCAGTTTGGTTAATCAATAATCATCAAAATTTGATTTTGACAAAAAGTAAAAATATCGCTTATTGCACAAAAATGGATGTTGAAGCTGAAAAGCTTATCCCTGTACTGATGAATGAAGGTTTAAATAAGTTAGAAAAAATTTCTATTTAAGCCGATTTGTCGAAATATGAATCAATTGGAGTTAATTTTACCACCTCGGGGTAAATAAAAGTAAAAATAACTACTTGACTTTACAGGTGAAAGCGTAACATGCGCCACTTCGCGACTCAGGTCGCGCGCTCTTTGACAATTAATCAGATAATTTGTGTGGGCACTCGCAAGACATCATCAAAAAATTTGAAGATTAAGTCTTGAAGAGTGACAAGACGGTTAATTCATAACGAATAGCAGTCAGGAATTCTTTGAGCATCAAGCTTTTTAATTGAAGAGTTTGATCATGGCTCAGATTGAACGCTGGTGGCAGGTCTAACACATACAAGGCGAGCGGCGGACGGGTGAGTAAGGTATGGGGATCTGGCCGAAGGCGGGGGATAACCACTGGAAACGGTGGCTAATACCGCATAATCTCTAAGGAGCAAAGTGGGGGGACTTTCGGGCCTCATACCTTCGGATGAACCCATATGAGATTAGCTAGTAGGTGGGGTAAAGGCTCACCTATGCTACGATCTCTAGCTGGTCTGAGAGGATGATCAGCCACACTGGGACTGAGACACGGCCCAGACTCCTGGGAGGCAGCAGTGGGGAATATTGCACAATGGGCGCAAGCCTGATGCAGCCATGCCGCGTGTATGAAGAAGGCCTTCGGGTTGTAAAGTACTTTCAGTCGTGAGGAAGGTGTTAGGGTTAATAGTCTTAGCAATTGACGTTAGCGACAGAAGAAGCACCGGCTAACTCCGTGCCAGCAGCCGCGGTAATACGGAGGGTGCGAGCGTTAATCGGAATTACTGGGCGTAAAGGGCACGCAGGCGGTTAGTTAAGTTGGATGTGAAATCCCCGGGCTTAACCTGGGAATGGCATTCAAGACTGGTTAGCTAGAGTCTTGTAGAGGGGGGTAGAATTCCATGTGTAGCGGTGAAATGCGTAGAGATGTGGAGGAATACCGGTGGCGAAGGCGGCCCCCTGGATAAAGACTGACGCTCATGTGCGAAAGCGTGGGGAGCAAACAGGATTAGATACCCGGTAGTCCACGCTGTAAACGATGTCGATTTGGAGGTTGTGGTCCTGAACTGTGGCCTCCGGAGCTAACGCATTAAGTTGACCGCCTGGGGAGTACGATCGCAAGATTGAAACTCAAAGGAATTGACGGGGGCCCGCACAATCGGTGGAGCACGTGGTTTAATTCGATGATACGCGAGGAACCTTACCTACTCTTGACATCCAGAGAATCCTTTAGAGATAGAGGAGTGCCTTCGGGAACTTTGAGACAGGTGCTGCATGGCTGTCGTCAGCTCGTGTTGTGAAATGTTGGGTTAAGTCCCGCAACGAGCGCAACCCTTATCCTTTGTTGCCATCGATTCGGTCGGGAACTCAAAGGAGACTGCCGGTGATAAACCGGAGGAAGGTGGGGATGACGTTAAGTCATCATGGCCCTTACGAGTAGGGCTACACACGTGCTACAATGGCGTATACAGAGAGAGGCGAGCCTGCGAGGGGAAGGGGAATTCAGAAAGTACGTCGAAGTTCGGATTGGAGTCTGCAACTCGACTCTATGAAGCTGTAATCGCTAGTAATCGCGCATCAGCCATGGCGCGGTGAATACGTTCCCGGGCCTTGTACACACCGCCCGTCACACCATGGGAGTGGGTTGCAAAAGAAGTAGGTAGCTTAACCTTCGGGATGGCGCTTACCACTTTGTGATTCATGACTGGGGTGAAGTCGTAACAAGGTAACCGTAGGGGAACCTGCGGTTGGATCACCTCTTTACCTATAGAGATGGAATGTGAGTGTTTACACAGATTGTCTGGTGAAGATTGAGCAGAAGGTATCATCTTAATGGTGCTATAGCTCACTGATCGAGTCGGCCTGCACGGAAGATGTAACGGGGCTAAACTATGCACCGAAGCTGCGGCAGCGAACGTATCACTTAAACTGATTAAGTGAAAGACAGCAGTATCATGCGCTTGATGGTGAGAAGTGACGTCAATGCGTTGAGTCGAGGCGAAAAAGCCCGGTAAGTCAGTTTAAGGGTACGTTCGTTGGGTAGGGGAGCGTTCTGTAAGCCGTCGAAGGTGGACTGAGAAGTCTGCTGGAGGTATCAGAAGTGCGAATGCTGACATAAGTAACGATAAAGCGGGTGAAAAACCCGTTCGCCGAAAGACCAAGGGTTCCTGTCCAACGTTAATCGGGGCAGGGTAAGTCGACCCCTAAGGCGAGGCTGAAAAGCGTAGTCGATGGGAAACGGGTTAATATTCCCGTACTAAGGGTTACTGCGAAGGGGGGACGGAGAAGGCTAGGCTATCCGGGCGACGGTTATCCCGGTTTAAGCGTGTAGGTGGGCAATGCAGGCAAATCCGCATAGCTATAACACTGAGGCGTGATGACGAGCCACTAAGGTGGCGAAGTAGTTGATGCCCAGCTTCCAGGAAAAGCCTCTAAGCATCAGGTAACCATTAATCGTACCCCAAACCGACACAGGTGGTTAGGTAGAGAATACTCAGGCGCTTGAGAGAACTCGGGTGAAGGAACTAGGCAAAATGGTGCCGTAACTTCGGGAGAAGGCACGCTGGCACAAGGTGAAGGGTCACGCATCCGGAGCTGAAGCCAGTCGCAGATACTAGCTGGCTGCAACTGTTTATTAAAAACACAGCACTGTGCAAACACGAGAGTGGACGTATACGGTGTGACGCCTGCCCGGTGCTGGAAGGTTAATTGATAGGGTAAGCCGTAAGGCGAAGCTCTTGATCGAAGCCCCAGTAAACGGCGGCCGTAACTATAACGGTCCTAAGGTAGCGAAATTCCTTGTCGGGTAAGTTCCGACCTGCACGAATGGCGTAATGATGGCCAGGCTGTCTCCACCCGAGACTCAGTGAAATTGAACTCGCTGTGAAGATGCAGTGTACCCGCGGCAAGACGGAAAGACCCCGTGAACCTTTACTATAGCTTGACACTGAACGTTGAGCCTTGATGTGTAGGATAGGTGGGAGGCTTTGAAGTGTGGACGCAAGTACACATGGAGCCGACGTTGAAATACCACCCTTTAATGTTTGATGTTCTAACTTAGGCCCGTAACCCGGGCTGAGGACAGTGTCTGGTGGGTAGTTTGACTGGGGCGGTCTCCTCCCAAAGTGTAACGGAGGAGCACGAAGGTTGGCTAATCACGGTCGGACATCGTGAGGTTAGTGCAAAGGCATAAGCCAGCTTGACTGCGAGCGTGACGGCGCGAGCAGGTACGAAAGTAGGTCTTAGTGATCCGGTGGTTCTGAATGGAAGGGCCATCGCTCAACGGATAAAAGGTACTCCGGGGATAACAGGCTGATACCGCCCAAGAGTTCATATCGACGGCGGTGTTTGGCACCTCGATGTCGGCTCATCACATCCTGGGGCTGAAGTAGGTCCCAAGGGTATGGCTGTTCGCCATTTAAAGTGGTACGCGAGTTGGGTTTAGAACGTCGTGAGACAGTTCGGTCCCTATCTGTCGTGAGCGAAGGAAGATTGAGGGGGCTGCTCTTAGTACGAGAGGACCGGAGTGGACACACCACTGGTGTACAGGTTGTCATGCCAATGGCATAGCCTGGTAGCTAAGTGCGGAAGAGATAACCGCTGAAAGCATCTAAGCGGGAAACTTGCCTCAAGATGAGTCTTCCCTGACAGTAATGTCCTATAAGGGGTGTTCGAGACGAGGACGTAGATAGGCTGGGTGTGTAAGCGTAGTAATACGTTGAGCTAACCAGTACTAATGACCCGAGAGGCTTAACCTGACAACACCGAAGGTGTTTTAGGAGAAGAGAGAATTTTAGCTTGTTCAGAGGTTGCAGTCCGAGGTTTTTCACGTTGAAGGGAGACGGCAAGGGATATTAGAACAGTCGCATATAGAAAGTATGTGACTGTGGAAAATGGGTATTACCTATGCCGTAGTAGAGTGTAAAGTGAGCGAGGACGAGTAGCTAAAGAATTTGTCTGGCGGTAATAGCGCGGTGGTCCCACCTGATCCTATGCTGAACTCAGAAGTGAAATGCCGTAGCGCCGATGGTAGTGTGGGGTCTCCCCATGTGAGAGTAGGGAGTCTGCTAGACTTTGATTATGGTAAAAAAGCCACCCTTTGGGTGGCTTTTTTACGTTTGGTTAGTTATATCGTAAAACGGTTTAGTTTTATTTTTTTATATTATAAAATTTTATTTGTAAATTTTTTGATTTTCTATGAATCGAGAAAAAATAAAAAAAACTAGGCTAAAATGTTTTTCCGCTTACTTCTTCTTGTAGTATTACATTTAATCCATATCTAAATAACAAATATGTAATATTTTATTGCCTTAAGTTGAGTTAATTATCGTCATTATATTAATAAAAATTTTTTATTTTCAATAAAATAACTGTTTTTTTTAAATGGAAAGGTTTTTTAATTTTTGCTGATTTTGAGATAGTCTTTAGCAAGTGTACCCTATATTAAAAAGAGATAGTCCTATGGATCAGCAGATAGTGATCAATGAATTAACTTTTTTACAACTATTTGGCATACTAGAAAAGCAACTTTTGACACTGGCTTCAGTTGATTTTTTAACAGCGTTAGTTTAGTAGTATACTGAAAATTGTGATGCTTTACTTAATGCTAGAGCTGAGCCACAGTTGCAGATTGATTAAGGTACTTTACTTGATTTTATGACAAAGACTATTTCAATCAGAAAGGATGATTGGAAAATACAAGGTATTCCTGGGGATTTACTTGATCGTCGAGTCGAAATAACAGGTCCGTTAGAACGTAAAATGATTATTAATGCCTTGAATACTACTGTAAAAGTCTTTATAGCTGATTTTGAAGATTCACTTTAACCTGCTTGGGAAAAATTGATTGAAGGGCAAATTAATTTACGTGATGTGGTTAATGGCATAATTTCATTTATTAATAAGCAAGGAAAAGTTTATCAATTGAAGTCTAATCCGGCCGTTTTGATGGCTCTGGTATGGGGCTTACATTTCCTGAAAAACATATTTTATATAGGTGAAAATAGATTTCAGGGGCATTATTGGATTTTGAGCTTTATTTCTTTTATAACTATAAAAAGTTATTGGAAAAAGCAAGTGTCCCTTATTTTTATATCCCCAAACTAGAATCTTATAAAGAAGCTCAATGGTGGAGCGATGAAGTATTTAGTTATGCAGAAGAGTAGTACGGATTACCCCTAGGTACAATTAAAGCGATTGTACTGATTGAGATACTATCAGCCGTCTTTCAGATGGATGAAATTCTATATTATATGTGTCATCACATTGTTGGACTTAATTGTGGTCGTTGGGATTATATTTTTAGTCATATTAAAACAAGTACCCTGAACGCGTGCTACCGGATCGGCAGGTAGTAGCAATGACACAACCTTTTTTAAATGCTTATCCCATTTCCTGATTAGGACTTGTCATCGTCATAGCGCCTTTGTGATGGGAGGAATGTCGGGCTTTATTCTAAGTAAAGATCAAAAATAGAATGAAGCAGTATGGGCTAAGGTTAAAGCAGATAAAGAATTATAGGCTAGAAATGGTCATTATGGAACTTGGATTGCTAGCGGATATTACAATCGCAGTTTTTAATGATCGATTAGGGGAAAGAAAAAATTAATTAGATGTCATGCGTGAGAATGATGAACCTATCACAGATGAGCAATTATTGTAGCATTGTAGTGGTGAGCTTACTGAAGAAGGTATGAGAGCGAATATTCGCATTGCAGTTCAATATATTGAAGTTTGGATTTCTGGTAATGGTTGCGTACCGATCTATGGGTTAATGGAAATGCCGCAACAGCAGAAATTTCGCGTACTTCTATTTGGCAATGATCCGTCATGAAAAACGATTATCTAATGGACAAAAAGTAATAAAAGAATTGTTCTTAGAGATGTTGGATGAAGACTTGTAGACTATTCAGCAGGAACTAGGTGATGGCCGTTTTCAACATGGACGTTTTCGGGAAGTGGTGGGATTGATGATCTATATTACCACTCAGGATGAGTTGGTAGAATTTTTGACCTTGACGGGTTACCACAACTTGATTGAAAGAAAAATATTTTAGCTATTTAATATCTAATTAATTCGTATGAAGGGAGACAAAAATGAAATGTTTTGATTATTTTTCTGCTATTGCTTCATCTTTATCATCAATTTTTTTGAACTGGCTTGTCATAATTCCCTTGAAATGGCGTAAAATTTGAAGGAGGAATTTGATAAAGTTAGAGAGAGTACCGAGCAAACCTTATTTAATTAATAAAATATAGATACAGAAAATATTATTGAACATTGTAATACTTTAATGAAGAAAATATAGTATTTAAATTTTTTTTAATATTTTTTGTTATTGAATATAGTAATGTTTACATATCATACAAATTTATTTTAGAATTTATCTTATTTTTAAAGTTTATTTTTGGAATCTAAACTTTATATTTTTAATAGGTCTGTAGTGCGTTTCTATTTACATGGACATTTATTTTTAAGGAGATATTTATGAGTATTATTTTTTATAGTATTAAAAGTTTTTTGTATATTCAATCAACATATAAAGATAAGGCCAAGCAAGGAGAAACCACTTATTTTGATAAATTATCTCAAGCAATAAACAAGAGGGTTTCGTCTTTAGTAAAGATAAAATAGAACAGCAGTTACATATTTTATCTTAGCCATCTACAGATAATATTTCTAAAATAGCTTATAGCAAAAATTTAGCCTTTAGCCGGCTTGCTGAACTTAGTGGTGAAAAACATCAACATGATTTTCAGATAAATATAGTTGGTGAAGACAATAATCAAGTAAAGTTGTCAGTAAAGGATATATTTAGTTAGAGTTTTACTATTTTTTGTGATCCTATGACTGACTTATATAATGCATTAAAGATACCTTTTAATGAATGATTCTCAATATTTAGATATTGAAAGTGATATAGAAAAAGAATAACTTATTAAATTTATAAAGGATAAAGTTAAGTTAACGATTAATAATGAAGAAAAAAGAGGGTTTAATATTGCTGGCGTTACAGATGGTAATCAAGATCGTTTAGGGTAGGAGATTTTTCTTTAGCAATTCGTGAGAAGTTAGCTGGCTACAGTCAATTATTACAAACTTTTATTATGGCTAAGATGAAATGTTTTGATTATTTTGTAAAAATTTCTATATATTTGGCACCAATTTTTATAGAGTTATCGAATGAGGATGAAGGGGAAATAGTTGCTGGGAGTTTAAAAAAGCAACTTGATGACGCGAGGAATAGTAGTGAAAATCAATTATCTCGACAATTATCCAAAAACCCATATGCATTTACTGCATATTATGAATAAAAATATATGGCGGTAAATTTATCTTTTCACCCTCTTTTTAAAGAGGGTTTTTATATTTTTTCTATAATAAATTAGTTTTAGTGATTTGATTCCTATTTTACAATCCTTTTAATAAACTTTTCTGACTATTTAGTAAAATAGAATAGTATTTTATTACAATTACAATTACAATTACAATTACAATTACAATTACAATTACAATTACAATTACAATTACAATTACAATTACAATTACAATTACAATTACAATTACAATTACAATGTAATTTAGATTTGAATATATTTAACTATGTAATTACGGTTATTTAGATCGCTAGATATTTTAATTAAAAAATTTTAAATATTGGCATATAATAAAAATAAAATATTTTTTTTGCCATTTTTTGATTATTATTAATTGATGGTAGCTTATTTATCAATTTTTAATTTTATTGTATAATAATTGAATTATATAGAAAATTATCGTGAAGAAAGAAATTTTTTATTGAATTAGCCGATTTTATTAGCAAAAAAATCTAGTAAATAGTCCAGTAAATTTTGGTATGGTAATGAGTATTAGTAAATAAGGGATGTGTAGATGAATGAAATTTATTTAATACAATTGCGTTGAATGTGACTTTATTTTGAAAATGTAAATATATTATTAATATTTTCTGCTTTATAATATAGTCTTCTTTCTCGTGTTTTTTGGTTCAAATTAATATTTGCATAGTGAACTGAATGAAAAAAAAGAATATTTATAACTTGCTTGATATTATTAAATTTCTCATTGGCAAAGAGTGATATTTTGCAACAAATTGACATGAATATAGTCAATAATACTCAATCCTTAGAGCAAGAAAAAGAGATAAACGATACGTTTAGCCAACAATTAAAAAAAACATCTCAAGATGAAATGAATGCCATGATGAATGTTGCGGTAATTTATCTTTATGGCTCCAAAGATATACAAGAAGAAAGACATTGGTAAAGCCAATTTTTGGTTTGAAAAAGCGATTGAAAAGGCAATACCGATGCCTTTTATTATATGGGTGTGATTAATCAAAGAAAAAAGATTATAAAGCTGCCGTAACCTGGTTGTAGCGTAGCGCGAACAAAGGTCATTTTTATGCTCAATCTGGTTTAGTTTATATGTATACGGTTGGATTAGGGGTAGATAAAGATTATAAACAAGCTAAAAATTGGTATGAAAAAACTGCTTTGCAACAGGATGATTATGCTCAGTTTGTATTGGGATATTTATACTAGAATGGATTTGGTGTTAGCCAAGATTATAAGAAAGCAAGAGAGTGGTATGAGAAAAGCGCTAATTTAGGTGATTTAGGCGAATTGAATAATTTAGCTCAAATTTATGAGAAAGGTTATGGTGTTAAAAAAAACCGTCTTATGCAATTGAATTGTATCGACGCGCAGAATAAATATAGAGGTGGTGCTATTGTTCAATATAATATGGAGTTTATTTATGATACTGGAGAGTATTTAGAGAAAAATAATTATCAGGATTTTTATTGGTATAAGCGAGCAGCAGAATAAGAACATATCAATGCACGGTATTATATTGCCGAATTTTATCAACATGGCTATGGAGTAGAGCTGAATGCTATTTTAGCTAGGCAGTGTTATGAGATATTAGCGGATGCTGTTGGTTATGCTGATGCAAGTATGAAAGCCGTTTATTATTATAAAAAGGCATTGGTATAAAGAAAGGTCTTATTAAAGCGGCGGAATTGTATCGGATCATGGCAAATGGTGGTGAAGCTAGAGCGCAATATCGACTGGCGCAACTCTATTTAGCTGGGACTTTTTTATTTATATGGCATAGGTACTGAAAAAAAATCCATAAAAAGCCAGTGAACTGTTTTTATCTGCCGCCTATAAACAAGAAACCGATGCAAAGCATTAATAATACTATTAAGCAGTTTGGTTGTGAAGCCGACAGATTTGAAATTATCAGAAAAATATGACTAGTAACTTTCCATTGGAAGAAAGTAAAGCTCACCGCTTGATTAGTGATTTTAAGCGGTGATGATATTTCGATTATTTAAAAAGATTTTATGAAATATTTGAATAATTGTCTCTGCTTTTTTATTAGATACCAGTAGACAAATATTATGACTACCGGCTCCATAACAGCTCATACGAATATTATAAGTTGCTAGAGTGCTAAAAATTCGACTTCCTAGACCATTTATTTGCGATAAGTTCTTACCAGTAATGGCAACCAGTGCTAATCCCTCCTCAACATCTACACGGCATAATTTGGCTAATTCTGCCATTAAAGTCTCAGTTAATAGGTTTCCGTGGTGGTAGAGCCGATTGTATCCAGGGTTAAAGCAATGCTAACTTAGGATGTAGTAATGAGTCAACAGAAATATGATGTTGCGATAATAGCGTGAAATACCTCAGCAAGAAACCCGCGAGCGTGAAGTATGTTTAGACTATGTAAAGTGAGGAGCGTTTGTTTTCGCCGTAAGGTTAGCGCTCGAAATTGAGGTTGTTTCTCGGTATTGGCGCAGATATGGGTACCACCTTTTTCTGGTATTTGGCTTTAGGCAACAAATACTGGTATTCCTGCTCGAATAGCAGGTAACAATGCTGCTGTACGTAAGATTTTGGCGCCGAATATAGCCATTTTTGCTGCTTCGTTAAAAGAGAGAGGACTAATCGATTTGGCACTAGCAATAATACGAGGATCGGTTGTATAGATATCGGCAACATCTATCCAGATATCAACCCGGACAAAGGATAGTGCTTCAGTAATCAGCGCGGCGGTGTAATCGTTACCTCCATGCCCTAATGTAGTTGTACGGCCTCCCGCATTTTTGCCAATAAAACCTTGAGTTACAATCGGGCTTTCTTGCAGTTTAGATTGTAGATATTTATCTGCTAGTCGTTTTAATTGCTGCTGATTTGGTTCGGCTTTACCAAATTTATCATTGCTCTTCATAATATTACGAACATCAAACCAGGTTGTGCTTACTCTACCTTGTCGTAGAATCTCTACAAATAAATAGCTTGACATCAGTTCATCACATAGCTAACAATTTCATCAATCTGTGGTGCGGTAAGGGTATGTAGTGACGTGATTTCAGATAAAGTGGTAACCTTACGAGTAAATGCTCAATGGTTGGGTGAATGTTAGAGGTGTTATCTAGACGATTGATTATCGTGTATTGGAGCTGACGAATTTGTTTTAATAGAGCCTTACTCTATTGTCATTACACGCTTCAATAAGTTTTATAGTAGATTGGTAATGCCTGATGAAGCTGGAAGCACAACAATTAGCACATTTTTATTTGCGGAGGCGGTAGAAATTGCGCTCATAATGCTATCACCTTGTATTTGAACGCCGAACAATTAATCTACCATTATCGGGTTATTGTCTGAACGTCAATTTATTCTTAATAAAATCAATAATGTTTATAATGACAAAAAGATTATCAATTTTATCAATATTCGATTAATGGTGAGCAGATGCGATTAAATTAACCAGCGGAAGGGATTAAAAGAAGTTAAATTGGTAGGGCGAATGAGTTACTACCGAATCATTGGTAGTTGTAAATCTGATTTGAAGAAAAATAGAGAGTATTTCAATGGAAAACATTAATCCAAGTCTAACAGCAGCATGGTGCGAATTAGAACAACATTATCAAACAGTAAAAGATATCCATCTGCGCGATCTTTTTGTTAATGATGCTGACCGTTTCGCTAAGTTTTCACTTACTTTTGATAACCAGATCTTGGTTGATTTTTCTAAAAATCGAATCACTGATAATACATTGAGTAAATTACTGAATTTAGCTAAAGAGACAAAGTTAAGTGCCGCAATTAATAGCATGTTTTTCGGAGAGAAAATCAATAGAACAGAAGATAGAGCTGTTTTGCATATTGCTTTACGTAATCGTAGCAATAGCCCGATAAAACTTGATGGTATTGATATTATGCCACAAGTTAATGCTGTGTTAGACAAAATGCGTTCTTTCAGTGAGCGTGTCATTAATGGTGATTGGAAAGGTTATACTGGCCAAGCAATAACAGATGTCGTTAATATTGGTATTGGTGGTTCTGATCTTGGGCCAAATATGGTGACAGAAGCACTTAGGCCTTACAAAAACCATTTAAATATGCATTTTGTTTCCAATGTAGATGGCAGTCATATTGCTGAAACATTGAAAAAAATTAAACCTGAAACAACATTATTTTTGATTGCCTCTAAAACTTTTACCACCCAGGAGACAATGACTAATGCCCTGACTTCCCGAAAATGGTTTTTAGATGCAGCAGCGGATGAAACACAGATCGCAAAACATTTTGTTGCTTTATCAACCAATGGGCAACAAGTGGCTAAATTTGGCATTGATACAAAAAATATGTTTGAATTTTGGGATTGGGTTGGCGGTCGTTACTCATTGTGGTCTGCTATTGGTCTCTCGATTGTACTATCCATCGGATTTAATAATTTCGAGCAATTACTAAGTGGCGCTCATGCAATGGATCAACATTTTGCTGAGACGGCTTTTGAGCATAATATTCCGGTAATATTAGCGCTAATTGGGATTTGGTATAATAATTTTTTTGCTACTGAGACTGAGGCTATTTTACCTTATGACCAATATTTACATCGATTTGCGGTTTATTTTCAACAAGGCAATATGGAATCAAATGGTAAATATGTTGATCGTAATGGCGAAAAAGTTAGTTATCAAACCGGCCCCATTATTTGGGGTGAATCAGGAACGAATGGTCAGCATGCGTTTTATCAGTTGATCCACCAGGGTACTAAACTTATTCCTTGTGATTTTATTGCACCTGCGATTAGTCATAATCCATTAAGTGATCACCATAATAAATTAATGTCTAATTTTTTTGCCCAAACAGAAGCGTTAGCATTTGGCAAAAATCGGCTTAAAGTGGACGCAGAATTTAAAGTTGCGGGTCAAGAGCCGGCTAAAATGGCCTATGTTGCACTTTATAAAGTTTTCCAAGGTAATCGCCCAACTAACTCTATCCTAGTTAACCAAATAACGCCTTATACGTTAGGAGCTTTGATTGCGATGTACGAACACAAGATCTTTGTGCAAGGTGCTATATTGAATATTTTTAGTTTTGACCAATGGGGTGTCGAACTTGGTAAGCAATTAGCCGGTCGTATTCTACCTGAGTTGGCAACTCAGACCAAAATTGATAGTCATGATACTTCGACCAATGGGTTGATTAATTGTTTTAAAGTTTGGCGACAATAATTTTATTACAAAAACCTATAACATCAGATTTTGTAATGGTAAATAAACTGCCAGATAAATCACCTCTTGCTAATATAAAAATTTTGCAATCAGGGGTAATTTTTTATATAAATTAGCAGATCCTATAATTTCATTCATTGTTAGCATGATATCTTGTATTTTAAATCTCAAGATATAGTGAGAGAAGTATTCTATGGACGTATCTGCAAGTATAATCCATATAAATAATCAGTCACTTTTCCGCAATCAACCGATTAATTGGTTTTCGGCGCAAGAAATTAGCGTGCCGGATCCAATATATAATTGGTTAACCGAATTAGGTTCGATGACTCAGCGTCTTGCGTGCTATTGTCAGCAAGTCACCGTAAAACCTTATCAAGAATGTTTTATTCTATTAGATACTCAGGACGAAGAAGCTCAACTCTTGCCTAATAGTCAACGCTATTGGTTACGTGAAGTCGTGCTTTTTGGTGATGGGTGTCCATGGCTATATGGGCGGGCAGTGATCCCAGAGGAGACATTAACCGGGCCTGAACGTGAGTTGATAAATTTAGGTAATGTGCCTTTGGGGCAGCACCTATTTAGTGGAAATAATTTGACTCGTGATTATATTGATTTAGGTATACAGAATAATTGTTTGGTAAGGCGTTCATTGTTAAGATTATCGGCTAAACCTTTACTATTAACAGAACTTTTTTTGCCAGATTCACCTATCTATACAAAAGAATAAGGAGATAAATAGATTGGTAAGGCAAACGACGTTGAAATTGAATAAATGGCGCGCCTATTTTCGTTTAATGCGTATTGATAACCCGATAGGTATTTTACTATTACTATGGCCTACTTATTGGGCATTATGGTTAGCAAGCCGAGGGCTACCAAATTTTTTTGTTTTGTTAGTTTTTACTGTGGGTGTCTTTTTAATGCGTGCGGCTGGTTGTGTTATTAATGATTTTGCGGATAGAAAATTTGATGGTTATGTTGCAAGAACGAAGGAGCGTCCCCTTCCAAATGGTGATGTAACAGAAAAAGAAGCTAAGACACTATTTTTTTCATTGATCATTATCGCTTTTTTATTAGTGTTGACTTTGAATAAGATGGCAATTTGGTTATCGGTTATTGGGTTGTTATTAGCTTGGATTTATCCATTTATTAAACGATTTAGCCATTTTCCACAGATTGTACTGGGTGCTGCGTTTGGTTGGTCAATTCCAATGGCCTGTGCAGAAGTTAGTGAGTCCTTACCTCTGGAGTGCTGGTTATTATTTCTGGTTAATATCATTTGGTCGGTTGTTTATGATACCCAGTATGCCATGGTTGATCGCAATGATGATATAAAGATTGGTGTAAAATCAACCGCAATTATTTTCGCTCATTTTGATAAATTAATTATTGGCATTTTACAATTAGTTATGCTGCTGGTGTTATTTTACATAGGACAACAGCTAGATTTAGGTGTTTCTTATTTTGCTAGTTTGATCTTAGTGTTAGGTTTATTTATCCATCAACAAAAACTCATTGCCAATCGTCAACCAGCATTATGTTTTAAAGCATTTATGAATAACAATTATGTGGGTTTAGTTTTATTTATCGGTATTTTATTAAGCTATTTTTAATTATAAAAAAAGGATAATCTCGATTGATTATCCTGAGTAATTTTGGTCTAAATCCGTTTTACGTTATACTGATATAAAGGATGATTTATTCAGCCAATGGCTCATGAGTAAAGTGTTTGACACTTTCAATGGTTAAACAAACCTCAGGAGATATTAATTTAGCGATAATGCGATAAAGTAGTTGTGCATTCGCGATGATAATCGCATCTCCTTCTCTATTGATGTAACCTTCCTGTTTTAATGTATTTACTAGCGTGGAGAATACTGCTTTATCAAAGAATTCAGGCGCATTGATACCATGTAGTACAGATAGACGCTGAGCGAGAATGCGGCTTTCTTTTTCTAGTATTATTCCTCGGCTAATTTCAGGTATCGTACTGAGTAGCGAAAGTGTAATCGCATAGCGCTGTAGCGTTTCTTTAATACCAGCAGCTAAAAGCTGAATAGGGCGAATACGAGCTGGGTTGATAGTTACAAAACCCTCTGCTGTTAATAGTATTAGTTGTTGACGAGCCAATTCATCCAACAGAATATCGATAGATTCAGGTAATTCTTCTATGCTATATCGCATGAAAAGTTCTGCTTTTAGGAATGGGTAGATGAGTGCAACTTGATAACCAATTTCCTGACGTTGAACACTTTCATTATGTAAAACAATATTGGCCACCAAAGAAGGCAAAACCAGTAAATGCATAATATTATTTCGATAATAAGTCATCAATACTGCATTTTCACGTGGTAATACAACAATATCGCCCATGCTGTCATGTTCGACTTCAAACTTATCCAATTCCAATGCGTCTTCTAACAGTTGCTCGGCAGTTTTATTGGGAGTCGTGCTATCATTGCTATATGGCACGTTCTTTAATAGTTGAAGGTAACATTCTATTTGTTCAATCAGTTGTTCTCGGGTTAATGCATGCTGGCGTGAAGCTAATAAAACCGTTGCACATAAATTGACAGCATTAGCGGCAGCAGCGTTGTTAATTCTAATCATGATTTTATGAGCTAGCCGAGTCACGGTTGAATTTAGCCATGTTGGACGTTGGGGTTCAATAGCATCGATAGATTGACGCCACTCCGGAACATGTTTATTTAAATATTGTGTTAGTGCAATCGGTTGACCGAAGTTAACATAACCTTGTCCTAGTTTACGCAATTTGCGTAGACCTCTTAACATTGAGGAAAACCCTTCTTTCTCTTTTGTTGCTCCTTTTAGTTCCTTAGCGTAGGTAGCAACTTCCAATACATGCTCATAACCTATGTAGATAGGGACAATAGTAATTGGATGTGAATCACCTCGTAGCATTGCTTGTAGGGTCATTGACAGCGTGCCAGTCTTTGGTTCCAGTAGTCGTCCTGTTCGAGAGCGACCGCCTTCAACAAAATATTCAATCGAATAACCACGGGCAAACAATTCACTGAGATACTCACGAAATATGGTGGAGTAAAGTTTATTGCCCTTGAAAGAGCGGCGAATGAAAAAAGCACCTAAGTGACGAAAAATTGGGCCTGCTGGCCAGAAATTAAGATTGATACCTGCGGCGATATGAGGAGGAACTAAACCTTGATGATAAAGTACGTAAGAAAGTAATAAATAATCCATATGACTACGATGAGAAGGAATATAGACAATTTCATGGCCATCTTGCGCTAATTGGCGCACACGTTCTGCATGTTGCACATTAATTCCTTGATATAGTCGATTCCATGTCCAACTAAGCACGCGGTCAGTAATACGGATCGCTTCATAGGAAAAATTAGCGGCAATTTCTTTCATCATGGCAATCGCATTATATTTTGCCTTCTCAAGTGAGATTTTTTTTGCTTTAGCTTCATCTTCAACTGCCTTCTCAATCGTTTTTGAAGTTAATAGCTTATTGAATAGATCGTGGCGTACAGGGAGTTTGGGGCCAACTGCCGCTAATCGTTGCCGTGAATAGTGAATGCGGGCTACTCGAGCAAGTTTGTTGGCGATAATTTTATCAGTACCATACTCGCCAGCCATTTGGCGTAAAGAGACAGTGGGTGAAAAACGCACAAAACTGTCACGCCCTAGCCAGATAACAGCAAAGAATTTTTGAATACCATTAAGTAAACGTAACGGAGGTGCTGGTGAGTGGCCTTCTCGACCAGGTGATCGACCGAACATCACTGATACAGGTAGCATCTGAATGTTTAGTTCTGGATTATGGCAATGGAGATCAAGATATGCAGTAAATGTTTTCACTGAATCTTTACGTGGATCAGGAGAATAATAACGAAATACACGCGGGCCATCATCGATAAAGACATAAGCAGGTAATTTAATTTCGTCTATTTCAATCGGTTCGAGTGGATCAGGTAAGCCAATAGAACAACATTGTTGACGTAACGTCAACAAATCTGTTTTAGAATGATAAGGTAATACATATAGAAAAGGGCGCGTCATATCAAGACGCAATTCTTTAATTGGATCTGTTGGTATGAGTTTACTTTTCACCAATAATTTCATTGGTAAATTTAATAGATTATAGTAAATTTTACGCCAAAATGACATAGATGAGCTATAGCCTCTTGTTCGAATCCTACTCAAGCATATCAGAAATAGTAATTAATATCTGTTTAAAAGATAATAATTACATTAAATATTTATCTAGAGAGTAAATTTTATGGCAAACCAAACGACGTCTCTAATGCGAATTATTAAAGCAACCGGTTATTCACTGAAAGGATTAAGATCAGCTTGGAAGAGTGAAGAGGCTTTTAGGCAAGAAGCAATTATGGTGGTTATTGCCATTATTGTAGCTTTTTTACTTGATGTGCAACGAATTGAACGGTTATTACTTATTAGTTCAGTAGTATTAATCGCTATTGTTGAATTATTAAATAGTGCGATTGAAGCTGTGGTTGATAGAATTGGTACAGAATTACATGAACTTTCTGGTAAAGCAAAAGATATGAGCTCGGCGGCTGTTTTTATTTCAATTTGGTTAGCTATTTTTATTTGGTCAGTTGTGATTTGTAATCATTATTTAGTGAGATAGTTATAAAAAATAGGGTTTTACACATTTATCGGTTTTAAATCTTGATATGCCTGTATATACTTACAGTGACAATGTGTGAATGCGAATAAATAGGGGGCGAAATGAAAGAATTAACGTTGAGGCAGCAGCAGGTCTATGATCTGGTGCGTGAACACATTTCGCAAACGGGTATGCCACCTACTCGCGCGGAAATTGCATCAAGTTTAGGTTTTCGTTCACCAAACGCAGCAGAGGAACATTTAAAGGCTTTGGCGCGTAAAGGAGTGATAGAAATTGTTTCTGGCGCTTCTCGTGGTATCAGGCTACTACAAGAAGAAAATGAGGATGAAGGATTACCAATTATTGGTCGGGTGGCTGCAGGAGAACCATTACTTGCTCAAGAACATATAGAAAGCCATTATCAGATTGATGCTACTATTTTTAGACCTAGTGCTGATTTTTTATTGCGAGTTAATGGTATTTCGATGAAGAACATTGGAATTATGGATGGTGATTTACTTGCTGTACATAAAACACAGCAGGTACATAATGGACAAATTATTGTTGCACGTATTGATGATGAAGTGACGGTTAAACGCTTTAAGCAAGCGGGTAGTAAAGTAGAATTAATTGCTGAAAATCCTGAATTTGAGCCAATTATTGTCGATTTGCGCACACAAAACTTAACTATTGAAGGACTAGCTGTTGGTATTATCCGTAATAGTAGTTCATTTTAGTTAAATTTTTAATTATTTCCATTTAATATAATTTTTTTAAGTAATTTCAGTTTAATTTATTGAGTCAAACATTGTTAGTTTTTTTGATTTGTAACTAATTGATATTAAGCTAGCTATTTTAAATTTTTAGTGATTTTTTAATAAAGGTCGATTGTATGAACAGTCGGCCTTTATATCCCCCTATTTAACCCTAATAATGCTTAGTTTTAACACGATTTTTTCCCGATTTTGTAGCAGGGTGAACATAGCCCATGGCTTTCAACAACAGTACGGAATAACTGGAAACAAGTCTGTTTAGCTAATTTTAAAATAGCCGTTTCTACAGCTAGGCCATTAGTTTCGGTAACACTGCCACAACTATCACAAATTAGCATAACTGAAGTATGTTTAGGATCCTCAAAATGATGACAAATAACATAGTTATTTGTTGATTCTATTTTGTGAATAAATCCTTGTTCTAAGAGAAATTCTAGGCCACGATAAATGGTCGGTGGTTTAGCTTGAGGTTCAGAAATTCTAAGTAGGTCAAGCAAATCATAAGCACTAATAGCACAAGATTGGATTGCTATGAGGCGCAATACCTCTTCTCTTTGTCGCGTTAGACGTACATTACGCGCTTGGCATATTTTCTTTGCTTGGTACAGTATTTTTTCCTGATCTTGCTTTGTCATGAATTATCCTAAGGTGAAGATCATTATAATAATGATATTATCATATTTATACTTTTTGATATCTACCATAGTTCTAAAATAAATAATATCTTTTACTATTTTCTAATAATGTTTTTTTATTTTTTGTTGCTAAAAACTGGTACTTAATTGGGAAATGCGATGTGCCGAATAGCAATTAAGATTATTAATTTTGACTATTTAGTGAATTAATATAAGTTATTTCTGGTTATATTGAGAGCTATAAAATTGATAACAAGTTTTACTTGTGATCAGCCCTCCTGCTTTACTGAGATTCCTATCACAATTCTATTATCTTATTTTTTATAACTGATAATTATTAGTAACATTTTATATATAGCCTAATTTTTAAAGGAGTTTTTAATGAGTGATACCCCCAAAATATACCATGTTTTTATTTTTATGGGAGTATCTGGTAGGGTAAATCTGCTATTGCGAGTGGGATCGCTCAGAAAACAGGGGCCGCGTTTTTAGATGGTGACTTTTTGCATCTACGTGCCAATCTTAGAAAGATGGAGGAAGGTCATGTTTTGAATGATTCTGATCGACTGTTTTGGCTTAAGGCATTGAGCGATGCTATTTTTGCTATGCAAAGAACAAATAATGTTTCTTTGATTGTTTGTTTCGCGTTGAAAAAAATATCGAGATATTTTAAGAGACGGAAATCAACATCTGTCATTTTTTATCTTGAAGGAGACTTTTATTTAATAAAAATCGATTAAAAAAGCGTAAAAATCATTTTTTTTAATCAACCATGTTGGTCTCGCAGTTTGACACTTTGGAAGCACCTACTAATGATGAAAAAGATGTGTATGTCATCGATATTAAGCCACCATTAATTGAGGTTATTGATAATACAGTAAAATTAATTGATGAAATTATTACTAAGGAAAATAGATGAACACTCCTATCCCTGAAACATTAAATATGCTGATAATAACATTAACCGCAGTAGCGCTGTCTTTTTATTGTTGTTTCTGGTTATGTATGCAAGATTACATGCTTTCATGGCATTGATGATTGTTTCTATTTTAGCAGGATTATTTTCTAGCATGTTGGTTAAAAAGATTATAGAAATAATGCAAGAAGGTATGGCAGGAACATTAGGATTCTTGGCAATTTTTGTCGCATTGGGCGCAATGTTTGGACGAATACTGCATGAAACCGGTGCATTAGAGAAAATCGCGATCAAATTAATCTCTTGTTTTGTTGAAAAACGGACTAATTTAGCTTTAGCCATCGGTATTACAGGATTGATTTGCTCATTGCCACTTTTTTGATGTCGAAATAGTGTTATTAATTGGTATTGTTTTCACTATTACTAATCGTTTAGGTGGCAATGTAAAACGGCTATCCTACTTTTTATCAGTGTAGCTGTTGTTACATTTTTACTTCCGGGCCCAACGCCGATATTAGTTGCATCGTAATAGAGAAAAAGTGATGGAGATCTGTTCAGCAGCGATTCAACCGGCAGGAATTATTTTACTCATTATAGGCGCTGGAGGCGTTTTTAAGTAAGTTTTAGTAAATTCAGGTGTTGGCCAGTATTAGGTAATGCGTTAATGAATACAGGTTTACCAATCGCATTAGCTTGCTTTGTATTAGCTGGTGTAGTACGGATTATTCAAGGTTTGGTGACGGTAGCTTGTTTAACGACTATTAGACTTATGCTGTCAGTGATCAGTGAGTTAGGCTATTCTGGCACTCAATTAGCGGCTTTGGCAGTTTGTATTTTTGGCGGATCAATAGTACTCAGCCACGCAAATGATTCTGGATTTTTGTTATTTAGTAAATTTACTGGTGCTACCGAGGGCCAGATATTAAAAACTTGGACTTTAATGGAAACCATTTTAGGGACTGTTGTTGCGATTATTGGTGGTATGCTATTTTTTATTTTTCTTTGAAGTTAGCGAATTAAATTAATTTTAAATGATGCTATTCTGTTAGTAATTATTGCAACAAAGTTAATCAAATATGTTTTGGCATATTCTGTTGAACTTGGGTGATTAATTTTTCGTTACTTGAAAACATCTGCTGTAAATAACGATTATATGCTCTTCCAAGTTGTGAGTAGTTTTTCAGATTATCAATTAATACACTGGTATTTAATGAATACTGAGTTCTACGCTGCTGAGCGCGTGAATGGCGTAATAACTGATAGGCATTATTAGTGTTTAAATTTTTTAAGTATGCATTGATAGATGTATCGACAGATGGATAAATCGCATAGCCTTTGGTGGTACCTTTGCTATAAGTACACTTACGACCACATTTCATACCAAACAAGTTATTGTTTTTCTGTGCTAAGCTAGAAGCGCCCCAACCTGATTCTGTTGCTGCTTGTGTAACAACAAAATGGGTAGGAATAATATCCACACGACTTAGCAGCTTGTTCCAGTTTAAGCTAGTAGGTGAACTGTATTGTATATTATAATTGGTACAGATCTGATTTAGTCGTTGTTTATCAGTGGCGTTCCAATTTTTATTGTAACGCTTGGATAATAACCACTGGCGATCTTGCATGATCTTGTAGTTGTACTTTTCAATTATTGGGACAATTGCTTTTAAAAACGCTTTCTTGCGAGCAGCTCTTGATAGGTATTTTCGCATATAAGGCAGACGAGTTAGTTCTTTTTTCTGCACAGGTTTGTGATAATACTCTTTTAGAAATAAACTCGTACTGGTTGATGAATAACTAAAGCTAGTTGAAAACAATAACATCAAGAAAGCAAAGACGGCGTTAGTCCTCATCGTTTGAGCGGGCATGACATTTCTCCTCGTTTCAAGTTGAACGAAAATCGTACAAATGCTAGCAGATAAATTTGACTAGTGCTACATATTATTAGCTATTTATTAGTTAAATTTCAGTATTAATTAGTTCATTTTAATGAAAAATAATTTCATTGTTATATTATATTTTATAAATAACAAAATAGTTAATTTTATTTAATTAATAGTATCGGAGACTACTATATTTTTAGCAAAAATTAATGATTTTATCGCTGCTTTAATTGCAAATTATCACGAATTTCAGCAAATTTAGCTAGTTGTGGAAAGTCTTATGTGTCCAGTAACCCTCTTTAGTAGGTAACTTAGCAGAATATTTTGTTGGCAGCATGACTGGTATACGGGTACTAGCTGTTTCATAGTCAGGTTTTAAGACCAGGAATTTTTCAGGGATACGCATTTTGCTATTTCACCATAAACTATTTACCTGCTTGAACATTTGCTGGGTTTCTTTTTTAGAGTAAGCCCTAATTCTTTTAAGGTTAATGGTAATATTTTTGCCATGGCTCCACTAAATTGTGATATCGAACTGGCTTGGCCTTCTAAAATCAGTGTAAGAGCAATACGAGTACCTAACAAGTTAGAATAGAGCTCTTCTGATTAAAAAGCTGAGATATTCTCAGAAAAGCCAGGTACTGATTCATAGCCATAACCTTGAGCAATTTCATGCCAAACAGCTAATTTGGCAGCTAAATAAGCACTTAAAGTATAACGTTCAATATAGGATGTTGTGCAGGTTTAGTAGCAAAAAGTTGTATTTTGCGGGCGGCCAATTCATCAATCTAATTGAATTTGATAATTTTTCCCAGATGAGCAAAAATTTCAGTAAAAAGGTATAGAGTATAATCTGCGGTGTATCTTACCATGGGCAATGTCGATAAATTCCCCTTTTTCAGTATAAAGGAGACCTAATTTTTCTTTACCAATAAGTGTAACCACTACCCGCTAAAAGCTATCATTATAATGATGCTCATCTAGTTTACTTGCTTCCACAATGTTATCAATTTGATAAAAAGGAATTGGTATTTGCTAAAGTTTAACTTTAAGATCATAACCAATAGTAGGCCAATCCATCTGTGCTTCTTCAAGATTTTCTGTTGTGAGTACAGGCTGTATGGTTATCGAAGTTACCGTATTTTCTTTGCAATTAATCAGGAAAAGGCAGAGACAAATGATCCTTATAAAAAATTTCAAACCCACTCTCCAATCTTTCATATACAGCAATCTGTACTGCTTGGTTAAATTAACTTTTAAAGATCAATAGTATAAGCCAGGAATAAATAAACCAGATTAATGAAAAAATGCTATTTATTTAAAAACGTAATTCACTCGAGATATAGAAACTATTGCAATTATTAAATCCCACTTCAGATAAGATATTAAAGTGACGAGTAATTTAACTAAATCGGCGAATTCTCCAGGTAAATTCAGGTTACTAATATTACCTTTAAAGCGTTGAGTGATATCCTGATACATTGCACCTACCCATATTTGTACTTGAGTATTGCCTTGACCTGAGAATAAGGGCTGAAAAGTGAACTCGTAGCCGATGCTAGGAGTGATAACTAACGCACTGATATCGCCATCTAAAATATCAAGGTTAGTCCGAGTGTAATTTTAGCATCTAAGGTAGTAAAGAATGGCTTATATTCAGCGGCAAGAAAACAACTCCACCACCATAGGTTTTTCCTTCAAAATCTAATATGAAAGGCATATTTCGTGCGAAATCAAGCTCTGCTCCTGCTAAATAAACGGCAGCTAATTTGGTTTTCGAGGAACCTTTGGTTTTTCCATAAACGACATATATATTTTAAAAAGGTAATACCCAAGTATCTAATTTTAACATATGCTATTCATTTTTCTCGCGGATATAGCCGGCATCTATTGTTATTAAATTAGAAAATACTGGGTATTTCGGTGAGCAAAAATTAATTTTATCTCTTACTACGTCTTGCCGTAGATTCATATAGCCATAACGAATACCAAATAGTTCAGGTAGATCATAACCACGAGCTTGTGCTTGATTACCCCAAATTGGTAAAATACGGGATTCGCTCAATTTGGGGGCCTTCATTTCTGGTTATACAGATTACTTGCATTCACACACAGTAGTATTGTAACAATTGCCAGGTCAAGTTATTAAACCAGAAAAAATACATGCTACCGCTTATGTATTGGTAAAAGTATAATAAAGCGATTAACTGTTGTTGTAGCATGCTTATCACTATTCTGGTTGATAACAGGTAAAGCCGGTATCATGGCCAATATGACCCGAGTTATTTCCCATCAGGGTGATAGAACGTTCTGGATTGTTGGCTAATACTAATAGCTACCCGGTTATTATTCAGAGTTGGGTTGATTATGGTGAAGCAAATCCGCAAACAGAATCACCTTTTTTGGTGCTTGCTTTGATTTTTCATCTACCAGCGCAAAAGATCCAAGCTATTAGGATTGTTTATAATGGTGATCATTTGCCGGATGATAGAGAGTCAGTTTTTTGGTTAAATTTGTATGAAATACCGCCTAATTTACATGATCAAGCGCTAAATCAGGATAGCCCTAAAGTGAATTTGACAATGAATACGCAATTAAAATTATTTTACCGCCCCGGCAAAAGTGACTGTTTTTCCTGCCAAGTTAGCAGATAAAATTACCTTTAAACTGGAATAAAAGGATCAAGAATGGGTATTGAACTGCAAAAATCCATTACCTTTTCATATTTCTTTTTCGCAAATTATTTTTGAAAGTCCGCACAAGCGTTATTTGATTAAACAGCAGATGGGATATGATGATGCCTTCATTCTCTGAGCGTATATATCGATTTGAATAACCATTTTCACAGTAGGATGGACGGATAGTTTTTTCATATCTGAATGATGTAGGTTTTTCTGTTCGAGAAATGATCACTCCTCAAACACATTAGTTTGCTTGTATATATCAATAGTTAAAAAATATAACTCTAAATTTTATTTTGGGCGTTACTCTTTTATTTAACAAAAGAGCATCTTGTATTTGCCTGCTATTGTTTGGGTATTATTGGTTGTCTAGTTTGTTCCTGTTGCGGAACAATATAATTAAGGCCTAATATTTCACTGGTATATCGGCTGATCTGATTAAGTAATGTTGGATTTTGTTCTAAATGCTGGCCATAGGATAGAATGATTTCATGTAATTTAGCATTCCACTGATTTTTTACTTTATTAGGAGCGCTCTCTCTAATAAATTTAACATAATATAAGGAGAGGTTGATGCGCCAGGTGAAGCACCAAGCAGACCAAAGACGGTTTTATCATCAGAGATAAAAGTTTCAGTACCGAAACTGTAACGTAACTGGTTTTTTATGATTTGTACTCTTTGCCCAGCGATAATTAGTTTCCAATCTTTTTTCTTTGCGTTTGGATAATATTCTAACAAATATTGATAACGTTCTTCATCATTTACCTTAATTGACTGACTAAATATCTCACTAAACCTAAGTGTTTGAGCCCAATAATAATGATGGAAATTATATTACTGTCATTGGTAGTAGAAAAAAGATCTAGTTGACTACCATATTTGAGAAATTTTATTTGAGTAAGTGGCACAAGGGCCAAATAACACATATTTTTTACCACCCAAATAGCGTGTATCAATATGTGGAACTGACATAGGGGGAGCACACCAAGGCTGGTTTTCCATAAACTTTTGCTGTATGTCTGTCGACCACTTGAGGATTATCGGTAACAAGAAATTCACCACCGATAGGAAATCCGGCATACTGTTTTCATTTTTATAACCCTTTTTATTATAATAATTTAATCGTTTATCCACCTGTACCAATAAAGACTAATCGAGTTTTTATATGATTCTTTTCGCCGGTTGTAAGGTTTTTAAAAACGACACTCCAAGTGTCATTATCATTACGACTAATTGCGTTCACTTTTGCTCTAGTCTGTAATTTGAAGTTCGGATGCTTGAGCAGAGTGGCAACTAACTGACGAGTTAGTTTGCCATAGTTTACATCAGCTCCAGTATCTATACGTGTTTCTGCAACAGGTTATTTGGCATCTTTACCTTCTATAATTATTGGCTCCCACGATTTAATTTCTTCCTCAGATGTAGAATATTTCATGCCATAAAACATAGGATTTTTGATCATTGCTGCATAGCGTTTTGCTAAGAAATTAATATCATTTTTTCCTCAAACAAAGACAATATGTGGAACAGGATTTATAAAAGTTTGGGATTGGTGAAGAACGTGATGTTTGAGTTTGTAAGTCCAGAATTGTTTCGAAATTTCAAATTGATTGGCAATTTCTACTGCTTGAGTAATATTAATTTGTCCATCTTTTTCAGGCGTATAGTTCATTTCCATAAAACCTGAATGACTGGTACCTGCATTATTCCAGCCATCAGAGGTGTTACCCGCGATACTATCTAGTCGTTCATACATTTGGATTTGCCAATCTGGTTGCAATTCTGCTAAGTATGTTGCTAAAGTCGCATTCATGATACCAGCGCCGATAAGCTCAATATTAACAGTAGGTTCATTAGTTGAAGTTTTGATCGGGTATGAAGCTATCGGTCTAAATAAATTAAAAAATAATTACTAATAGCCCAATAAACCTAACTGTATATTTTAATGATCTCTTCATAAGAAAATGTACCTTAATTATTGATGAGCGACATCAAACATAAAAATTAATTATGGTATTGTGTTGCTCTCTCCGTAATAATTAGATGCTTAGTGCTATAGTATATTTTTTATTATAAATTATTTTTATGTTTTAGATTGTGAAGTAGTAATTATGGTTTAATTTTAAATAAAAAATAATTATAATTTGGTATAAATAAACCACTTTTTTGTTCTAAAAATAAAGATGATATTATGGCTTAATATCCTAGCATTTTATGGTGATAAAATAGGCGAAGTGACGGTTAATACTGCTATTAATCAAATTTTAATTGGTAAGTTGTGTCTTCATAGTTATTTTTTATTAAAAATAAATAATATCCATAATGATTATATAAATTTATTATTATTTTTTTTGACGGCCTTGATATAGATGTATAGGAGTAAAAGGATGGAATTCTTGATTGGTGTATTGGTTACGATTGGAATAGGTCGTTATATTATTAGAAGCTATTCACCCACAGGTGTTTTAATGATAGGCAGGATATTGCTGTTTATTATTAGTGCTATTATGGTAAAAATATATTACCGAACGTTGTGTCAGTGAGGGGTTGGAAAACCACCGATATTTTAGAATATATCAAATATCTACTGATGAGCCGTGGTGGTGATTTAGGGATGATGATTATGATTTTATGTGGTTTTTTTGCCTATATGACCCATATCGGGGCTAATGATGTTGTGGTCAAAATAGGGTCTAAGGCCATTACAAATGATCAATTCACCCTATGCGCTAATGGTTGTTTGCTTAATGTCACTGGCTGTGTCTTTATCAGCGGGACAGTCTTATTGATGGCGACCCTATTTCCGATTATAGTTAATGTCAGCATTAGGCGTGGCAAGTTTGTGCCTCATCTGTCGCAATAATTTTGGCTCTTACATCAGGTGATGTTATGTTAGCAACGAAAGCATCAGGAATGCGATTAATCGATTTTGCTTTTAAAACCACGTTGCCTATTTCGATTATTGCTATGGGGCGATTAGCCACTTTTTTGGCAGCTCTATCTGGATAAATGTGAGCAGGTAAAAACAGAAAAACTTGATGTTAATGAAATTAAGACCAAAGCGCCTAATTTTTATGCTGTTTTACATTTTACATCCATTATTGGGGTATTAATTTTTGATGTTAAGTGGGCACCTCAATTACATATTATTACTACTATTATTGTTGGTTGTATTATTCTAACGAGCTTGATTGAGTTTGTGCGTTATTTTAGAGTAAAAGCGGTGGGTTTGATGGGTTAGATGTTTGTTATCGTGTTATGGATGTCTTGTTTGCTGTTTCAGCCGCTAGTTTTCTCTCTATATTGATGAAAATCTCATCTTCTTATATGTATTTTCGTTTAGGTAATGTTCTGATTAAAAGTGTCATGGTTGTGTTAGTTATTATTATACCAGCTACAGTATTAACAAGTTATCTGGTAAGTTATTTTAGTCAATGGCAAGGTTATCAACAGCAAGTTGAATTAGCGATTAATATACTTATTGTAGTCGCTATTATTTATTCCCTTTTTCTCTTTATCCATCGTATATTTTTTTCATTCTCTTTAAATCAATTTGAAAAAAATAACACTATTGATGTAATGTCGTTATTGCTGCCGGCTATCAGTGCTGGCGTAGTGCTTGGTGCTACTGGAGTAAGACGGTGTTGTTGTATTGCCACTATTGTTGCGTTATTTAAAATTATCTATCAAAGAAGCGATTGGCACCTCGATTTTTGTAACAATTATTTTGTCAGGTTCATCAGCGGTTGCATATATACGGGATGGGCATACTCATATTGTTCTTGCATTTACCCTATGATATATGGTCATTGATGACTATCCCGCTGGCAAAACATTTAATATTGCATTTATCCGATCGTGTTTTGCAGATCAATAAAACTGTGGGGATGAGAAAAAGCAGATATTGAATAGCATAATGTTAACGCTATTAACAGTTTTTCTGGGAAAATTTTTACTATGGTTATTAATTTGTAATAGCACATTTGAGCCATCAAGTAGGATATTTTGATTGATTGAAAATAGCATATTTTATGCTATCAATTTTCTTTGATAATTAAATGTTACTTTGTTATTTAATCGGTTAAAAGGTTTATTACCTATATTTACTCAAAATTTTTTTCTGCAATATTGGATTATATTTTATTTAATAATAAATATATTGTCATTTAAATAATCTATTTTTGTCATCAATAGGTTACAAATCGCTTTTTTCGATCGATATTTATTCATTAATAGTTTTTGTGAATCATAAATGTTTATACTGATCATTTTAAACGATTGGAAGTCATTTGAATTATTAGGTTAAAAATAGAATAACAAGGAAGTTTAACAATACAAGGATGTATTTATAAAATGAATTTCAGCATCTACAAAGTGAAACGATGGAGAAAAAAATAGCGTTCATCTGTTTAAAGCTAGTTTTTAATTCAAATTAGTGACTATCCAATTAGTCACCTTTGAATAGCGTTACTTAAAGCAGGTAGTTAATTAAAAAATAATTTTTAGGTTTCTGTCGGTACTTCTGATGAATGATGTGTTGATATTTTCCACTCTTTTCCATCCCAGGCCTAGGTAAATGTATAATGAGCTGAAACAGTGGATTTATCTTTAAAAGTAAAAGTACTGATATCGATTGCTTTATTACAACCAATACGAATAGTTTGATTATAAATTTTTTCTCCCGGTTTTTTGGCTAAAAAGTGTTTGAAATAGTCGATACGTTCAGCATTCGTTAAACGAACCTGACTTGATATAGTTGGTAAAAGTACTGAATCAGCGAGATAGTTTGCTGAAACCTTTTTCGCATCGCCATTTTTTAATGAATCATTCCAGCGATCAAATAAACTAGCAATTTGTTGTTGATCTACCTTTATACATTTTGGCATCATCTCTAAAGCAAATATATAGCTAGAAAGTAAAGTTAGGGGAATAGTTAAAAAATTCAGTTTTCTCATAAACGTTTCGCTAGTGAGTATTATTTTTGTGATGATTTCTTGGGCTATTTTTTAAATTTTTTATCACAATATTGACAGCTTTAGGTGCCAGTTAGAATCAGGTTTTGGGATGAAATAAAGTCGCTATTAAAGTGAAAATATTAATTAATAAAACGATAGGATTATGAAGTAAGGCAATATAATTAGACGAGCTTTTAGGCCCGGTTTGTAACGAAAATATGCCATAAAGTACGAGTAAGCTAAAACAAATTTGAGGGATGGCGGTTGCTTCCCGAATAACATAAAAACAATAAAATACAATCTATTGCCACTAATTTGATGATATTTCGGGTACATAGGACTTACGTTTTGTTGTCATTTTTTTCCTTACCTTGGTTTCAACATAGCGATAATAAAATCTTCTGTACTTGTTGTTTTTTCTTGTTGAATGGCAGCGGCAGGATCAACATGTTTAGGGCATATTTCAGAACAGGAACCAACAAATGTACAGCTCCATACACCATTATCTCTATTTAGTAATGGCATCCGTTTTTTTTACCTTTATCACGACCTATCGAGGTTATAACGTTTTGCCAGTGTAATCGCAGCAGGGCCGATAAACTCTGGATTAAGGACAAATTGAGGACAAGCTGCATAACAGAGGCCACAATTAATACAGACAGAGAATTGATGATATTTAGCCATTTAACTAGGCGTTTTTTTATTGGGGTCATCACTAACTTTACGATTATTACCAATGATATAGGGTTTAATAGCTTCAAGACTCTCAATAAAATGAGTCATATCTACCACTAAATCTCTTTCGATAGGAAAATTTCCAAAAGCTTCTACTTTTAGACCATGGGCATCGTCAGTTTAGAGGGTATAGCGCATGATCTTCACTTTCAGTTTTTTCATCTTAGCCATTCGCCTGCTCCTTCTTTGCTTGCTCTTGTGCTGTTGCTTCATCACCATAAACTCGTTTAGCTGATGCTAATTTTGTAATTTTCACATCACGATAAGCTATATCTGGGCGCGCGGTGTGAGTTAAAATAGGCAACAGAATGTTTTAGGAAATTAACATTATCACGTTCAGTACAGATTTCATCCAGACGCTGATGAGCACCACGAGATTCTTTCCGATAGAAAGCAGAGTGAGCCATACATTCCGCTACATCTAGACTAAACCCTAATTCGATAGTATAGAAAAGTTCAGTATTAAAGAGGCTGCTATGATCTGTAATTTCAATATGTTCAAAGCGTTCTTTAAGTTCAGCTAGTTTATCCATGGTTTTTTGCATGAATTCAGGTGTACGATAGATGTTACAATCTTCCTCCATTTTTATTTCATCACGAATGGTAGTCCAATTCTCTTTACCTTTTTAGTTGAATATTTTGATTGAATTGGTTTCAATTTCAAGTGCTTTTAATTCAATGGTGTTATTATTTGTTGAAGAGAGGCTTCAGTGGCATATTTAGCCGCTTTTGCACCAGTTAATCGTCCAAAAACGACTAATCCTGCTAAAGAGTTAGAACCTAGTCGGTTTGCACCATATAAGCCAACTGATGAACATTTGCCAACAGCAAATGGACCTTTAATTGATTTTCACATTTTTGATCCGTTTCAATACCTCCCATTATAAGTGTGCGGTTGGACGAACAGGCATAGGATCAGTAACGCAATGTCCATGCTGTCACCGGTAACAATTCCACCGTTTGTATTATAACGGTAAACGCGACCTACACTGCCAGTGTCCATAATAACGGCATTTTCCCTAATTTGAATATGAGTGCCCTCCATCATGTGAATAGCGATCAGACCATGTACTCGCCCTTCATCAACAAGAATATCTAACACAAAATATTCATCAAATATTTGAATTTGTTGATATTTAAGTAATGTTTCAAATAAAGTATGTAGCATATGGAAGCCTATTTTATCAGCTGCAAACTAAGTGCGCTCAATTTTCACTCCCCTAAAGCTACGGACATTCACTGTACCATCTTTTTTACGACTCCATGGGCATCCCTATAATTCCAGTTGTGTCATTTCGGTTGGGCAATTTTCACAAAATATTCAACAACATCTTGTTCACATAACTAATCTTCAGCTGAAACTGTATCATTAAAGTGATAATCATAGGTATCATGGGATTGAACGATTGCCGCAGTGCCACCCTCTGCAGTGACAGTATGGCTACGCAGGGATAGACTTTTGAGATCAAAGCAATTTTTAAATGGGGATTAGCTTCAGCAGCAGCAATTGCTGTTCTTAAACCAGCTCCGATTATGGCTAAATCAGCATTAAAGGTTTGCGCACTATGCTTCTCCATTACTAATTGAAATAGATCTCATGTTGTTATGGTATTGTTATTTAACTCCGGTTAATAATTAATAATAAATTATTATTTAGCAATTTATAACGAATTGTTACCGACAAAGATTTGATTCAGGTACAAGTTTTCTAGGATTTTGCTTATAAAAAGTGAGAGCTAATATACTTGTTCCAAAAATTAGCTATTTTTGATCATAAAATGAGTATAATGGAGCTTATGTGTTATCTTATTAACTTAGTGGATTTCGAGTTAGTTTTTTATTTTTTTGATAATGATTTTTAAATAAATTTCAATCAATTATTAACTGCAAGCTTTTGTTACTAACTTAATAAAAAATATGTTTTTTATTAAATAAAGTTGTTATTTATATACTTACTTATTGATATATAATATTATTCTATTTTGTTATTTAATTATCATCAATAAATATATTTTTAATAAATAAGAAATTTATACTAATCCATTAAAATGATTATTTTTTAGTATGTTTATTGATTAAAATAACTTTTAAATTCTATTAATATATTGATATTATTTGAATTTATTTTTATGGTTTGATGGTTTTCAGTTGAAATATTTTCTTCATTCAGCTAGATTGGAGATCAATAGAAAATAGTTATATCAATTTATAGCTAACATTAATTATTTCTTTCAACTAATTAATATTTTCAGGTTCTCTTACTATTTAACTAAGGGTTAGTTTATTTTTGTTAAAAAAACTAGTGATGAGATTAACGATATGAAATATTTGTTTATTTGTTTACAAGCGAGTAAATTGGGTCGCTTAATTCTTTTTTGGGGTTTTTACAATGAGTGAGATAGTGAATTGGCAACCGAGCGCGTCTATCAATAACTTACTGAAAAGAGCCAAAATTATTGCTGAAATCAGACGTTTTTTTATCGATCGGGGGGTAGTAGAAGTAGAGACGCCTATATTAAGCAAATTCACGGTAACAGATATTCACCTCTTGCCGTTTGAAACCCAATTTTTTGCTCCTGTGATTGCTGACAGCACCAAATTATATATGATAACTAGTCCTGAATATCATATGAAACGTTTGCTAGCGGCTGGCAGTGGGCCTATATATCAGGTGATTAAAGCTTTTCGTAATGAAGAAGAGGGGTGTTACCATAATCCAGAATTTACTATGCTTGAATGGTATCGACCACATTATGACATGTACCGACTTATTGATGAAGTAGATGATTTGCTGCAACAGATTTTGGATTGCCAACCAACGGAGCGAATATCATATCAACAGGCCTTTCAGCGTTATCTAAATATTGATCCATTAGCACTGGAATCAGAAAGAAAACAATTACGTGATGCAGCAGTGAAGTTGGGTTTAAATAACGCGGAAACAGAAGAAGACAAGGATGTGTTGTTACAATTTTTGTTTACTACGGGAGTCGAGCCTAACTTAGGTAAAGATAAACCTACTGTTATCTATCATTTCCCTGCTTCACAGGCAGCACTAGCTGAGATTAGTAAAGAAGATCACCGGGTTGCGGAACGTTTTGAAGTTTATTTTAAGGGTATTGAGTTGGCTAATGGTTTTCGTGAGTTGACTGATGCACAAGAACAAAGAGAACGTTTTGAACATGATAATCAAATTCGCGAAAAAATTGGTTTACCAGTACAGCCTATTGATGAGAGCCTCCTTGCTGCACTAGATAAAGTGATTCCTGACTGTTCGGGCGTTGCGTTAGGTATTGATCGTTTAGTCATGTTGGCGCTGAACGCAGAAAAAATCAGTGATGTTATCTCTTTTTCTATAGAGCGAGCTTAATATTAGTAGGCTAATAGTAACCAGCAGTAAATTATTACCGCTGAGTCTATTGGTGAGCTGTTATTGATGTTGATGCTGTTTTTGCAAGAATTTTACCCCGAGATCAGGGAAATGGGTAAAGGCACCATCGACGTTAGCTTGGTTATAGATAATATCAAACAGTTGTTCACCGTTTTTCGGATAATTTGATAGCTTATCAATCCGAATGGTATAGGGATGGACGACGTAGTTATTTTTGTGCGCATATTTAACCATCGCAGTAAGTTTTATTTTACCAGGCTTGGAGTTTTCACTAATAAGCATGTGATAATCTGGCTTAATACCATCAGTATACATAGCGACTTCTTTCATTACTCCTGGTTTTAACATCCAGTCATAAATTATAGTTAGTCCATGTACCGTTAGGCTGTTCTTCATAGGTTTCATGCCAGTCAGTGTAAGTAATTAATTGAACCAGTTTTAAATCCATACCTAATTTAGGTAAAAGCTCATTTTTAATGCGTTTTAACTCATTAGCATCAAAACACTGGAGATAAACATTGTCGTTTTTCTTGCTGTACCCATATTGCTTCAATACTTTCAATACCCTAATCGACATAATTAATAACATACTAGCAACTAAAGTATTTAATTTTATATTCATTAGTATAATTTCCTTTATTATGATTGAGGAAATAAGAGATAAAGTGAGTTCTCCTTTTTGCCGAATTTATTAATTGAGATAGTAGATTTATGAAAAAATTAGCCATGTTGCTCCATCATTTGGCGCTTATGTCTATTTTCACTTAGCATTGCGATAAACAACAAAATAACAGAAACTACACTACCGCCAATCATGATCATGAAACCGCCATTCCAGCCGAAATAGTCCACGGTATAACCAACAATAGCGCTTGCGCCTACCGAACCACCAAGATAACCAAATAAACCGGTAAAACCAGCAGCGGTGCCAGCTGCTTTTTTAGGCGCTAATTCAAGAGCATGTAAACCGATGAGCATAACTGGGCCGTATATTAGGAAGCCAATGATTAACATACAAGCCATGTCAATTTGAGGATTTCCTGGAGGATTGAGCCAGAAAGCAATAGTTGCAATTGTTACTAATGCCATGAAAAATACGCCGGTGGCGCCGCGGTTTCCGTTGAAAACTTTATCTGATATCCAACCACAAAGTAGTGTGCCGGGAATACCTGCATACTCATACAAAAAATATGCCCATGAAGATTTATCCATAGCAAAGTGTTTAACTTCACGTAAATAAGTTGGTGACCAGTCGAGTACGCCATAACGTAATAGGTATACAAAGACGTTAGCAAAAGCGATCATCCAGAGTAGCTTGTTAGGTAAAATATATTGCATAAAGATCTGCTTTGCAGTCAGCTCTTTTTCATCTTTAGCTGTATAATCAGGTGGGTAGTCATTTTTATATTCTTCAATTGGTGGTAAACCACTGGATTGTGGTGTATCACACATTAAAGCAAACGCAATTACAGCAACTAAAATGGCGGCAAAAGCTGGCATATATAGAGCTGCTTTCCAGTCGTGGAACCATGCCATGCCTAATATAAATAATAAAGGAGGGATGCCACCACCAACATTATGAGCACAGTTCCAAATCGAAACGATACCACCACGTTCTTTTTGTGACCACCAGTGAACCATTGTTCGACCACAGGGAGGCCATCCCATACCTTGAAACCAACCGCACAGGAAGAGTAGAACAAACATGATCATAATGCTTGAGGTTGCCCAAGGTACAAAGCCCATAATCAGCATTACTGAGGCGGATAAAATTAGTCCAGCAGGTAAAAATACTCTCGGATTTGAACGATCAGAGACTGCGCCCATGATAAATTTTGAGATACCATATGCAATTGAGATGCCTGATAGAGCAAAACCAAGATCACCTTTGGAAAAACCTTGCTCAATTAAATAGGGCATCGCTAATGCAAAATTCTTTCTAACTAGATAGTAGGCAGCGTAACCAAAGAAAATACCGAAGAAAATTTTCCAACGTAGGCGACGATAAAGTTGATCAATTTGATCTGCTGGAACTCTTTTGTTATGTGGTGCTGGCTTAAAAATACTTAACATGATTCCCCTTCTATAGCATTTAAACTTTTGCTATTAAGTAATAAGCAATTGCTAAAATGAAAAATGTGAGACGTTATTATTAGGTCTCTTTGTTAATCGCGCACTAAGATAACTCATGTTAATGCATATGTCTGCATATGAATAAGAAAATGTTATAAATTTGTGCGTAAATAGACAAATATATATTGGAGATAGAAATACTTTTTAAGTATTCAAATATAAATGTGAGCTACGTCATAAATTTGTTAATTTTTATATAGAAAAAACTATTAATGTTCGTTTTATTTGTTAATAAATATTAATGACCAAAAATTGATCATATTATGATAAATAATCACTAATTAGCTCGGCATAAAGCATGATGTTAATGTAAGGAAACCAAGGTGAGCAATTCACCTATAACCAAGACAGATGGTAATTGTTATTGTTGGGCAATGGAGATTGTATAATTTGTGATTATACTAAGCTGTTGTATATCACTAAGTGGATAAGGTAATTCTCCATTCGATAAATAGTTTGTGGGTTAAGTAAATTTAAATTAATTATTATTTGCTAGTTAGATAACAATTCTTTTCGTATTGATCATGGAAAAAGTAACTTAGAATGAAGTTCAATATCAATCCATAAGCAGGGAGAAAAAATAACAAACAAATAAATAACTTAAAGCTGTAATCGACTAAAGCAATTTCTACCCAGTTTGTCGCCATAAAAGGGTCTGTGCTGTGATAAAATGCAATGAAAAAGAAAGCAATAGTATCCAGTAGATTACCGAAAAACATTGCAGCAGTCGGGGCAATCCACCAACGACGATAATTACGTAATTTATTGAATACAAAAATATCCATAATTTGGCCTAAAGCGTAAGCCATGAAGCTTGCCAGTGCAATTCGGGCAACAAATAAATTAAATTCATTTAGTGTGATAAATCCTTGCCATTGGCCCTGATAAAAAAATGCCGAAAGAATGTAAGAGACAAAAAGAGCCGGCAGCATAGCTGCAGCAATAATTCGTCGAGCGAGAGAAACGCCATAAATACGTACAGTTAGATCCGTTGTCAAAAAAATAAAAGGGAAAGTGAATGCTCCCCATGTGTTATGGAAGTCAAAAATGGTAATCGGCAATTGTACCAGATAATTACTGGAGGTAATAATCAAAATATGAAAAAAGGAAAGCCAGATTAGTGCTTTAATTCGCTGTTGTGGCGTCAATTCTAACATATTATACCTTTTTGCTTAAATGGGAATGGGGTGAGGGAACCCATGATAATTTAATTTGCGCACCCCATTATACACCTGAGATAAGGTAAAAGCAAAATAAGTAATAAAATTTTCTTATTTATTTTTATTTAATAAATGAAATGGCAGGCGAATTTATTTGATTTGTAATATAATTCCAACCAATTAAATAGTCATTTAAAATGAAATACCTATGCCAGATATTTTTACTAACCCAATCGAGCCCTTGATACACAAGGATTACGTTGTCCTGAACCAATTATGATGATAAGAAAAATGGTTCGTCAGATGGCTGAAGGTGAAACGTTATTAATTAACGCTGATGATCCGGCTACAATCCTTGATATCCCTGCCTTTTGTCGTTTTATGGAACATCAACTGCTAGCTGAAGCGATTCAGCAACCTTTTTACCTTTATTTGATCCCCAAGAAAGTTAACTAATACTAAAAATAAAACGGTGTTAAATAAAATAATATATAAATTATATTTAATAAAATGTTTATTTTGGGTGATGATCCTTCAATAAGCGGAGAGCATTTGCGGTCACTAATGTAGTGGCACCGGAATCCGCTAAAACCGCCATCCATAAGCTGGTTATGCCTAATAAACTGGTCGCTAAGAAGATGGCTTTTAGTCCTAAGGCGATAGTAATATTTTGCCGAATATTCGCTTTGGTTGCTCGTGATAACATAATGATCTCGGCTAATCCAGTTAATCGGTTATGAGTCAATGCCGCATCAGCGGTTTCAAGAGTGACATCCGTTCCGTTACCCATAGCAATACCAACCCTTGCCGCTCTCATTGCGGGAGCATCATTAATACCATCGCCAACCATCAGTGTATGATTGGTTTTACTGAATGCTATAATCGCATTAACTTTATCCTCGGGTAATAGCCCTGCGCGATAATCTAAACCAATTTTTTGCGCAATGGTTTTAGCTGCCAGTGGGTTATCACCTGTTAGCATGACGGTTTTAATACCAAGTTTTTGCAGCTTATTAACGGCATCAATGGCATCTGAGCGTAATGTATCTTGCATAGCAATAACGCCAAGTAGCTTATTATCGACTAATACCACAACAACGGTTTTACCTTGATTTTCAAGTGATTTTACGGTTTGTTGCCATTTTATGGTTAATATATCGTCAGATAGTTTATTCGGTGTTGATAACATAATATGTTTACCAGCCAAATAACCCTCCACCCCAATACCGGCCATTGCTCTATGATTTTGGGCTGGTTCCACTTTTATTTTTAGTGTTTCGGCTTTGGCCAAAATCGCTTTTGCCAAAGGATGGTGTGATCCGCTTTCGACTGAAGAGGTAAATTGCAATAGTGTTTCCTGAGTCACTGTTTCAACCGTCATGATGTCAGTAACTTGCGGTTTGCCTACGGTAAGTGTACCGGTTTTATCTAAGGCAACTTGAGTCACTGAACTTAATTGCTCTAAGGCTGCGCCCCCTTTAATAAGTGCTCCTCGACGGGTTGCTGCGGCCAGGGCAGAAGTAATTGCCGCCGGAGTAGAGATCACTAAGGCACAAGGACAGCCGATTAACAGCAAGGTTAGACCACGATAGAGCCATATGTCCCAAGATTGAGCAAAAAATAGTGGCGGAATAATAATAACCAATGTAGCGACTAATATAATAAGGGGCGTGTAAATTTGGCTAAAACGATCAATAAATCGTTCAATAGGTGCGCGGCGCTCTTCAGCTTCCTCGATTAATATCATAATGCGATCGATCGCATTTTGACCTTGTTCGGATATCACTTTCATTTGTATAGTACGATCGATGGAAAGTGCGCCTGCTAATACTTTTTCACTAGTTTTTCTTTCAATAGGAATCGATTCACCCGTTAATGCACTTTCATCAAAACTGGCAAATTCATGCAGTAATTCTGCATCGGTTGGTAAACGACCGCCAGGAACGATTTCAATAATATCGCCTGGTTGTAATGTTGAGACAGGAACAATGGTCTTTACACCATTTTTAATTAGCGACGCTTGTTCAGGGATAAGGGCCATTAAACTACTGATACCTCGACGCGCGCGCCCAGCGGCATATGACTCTAATTTTTCTCCTAACATAAATAACAACAGTACCATTGCGGCTTCTTCGCTGGCATTAATGAATAATGCACCTATTGCTGCAACACTCATTAATGTTTCTATCGTAAAAAAAGCATCTGAGCGTATCAACTGTATTGCTCTAACTGTAATCGGATAGAGTCCACATAATGTTGTTAGAATAAAAGCAATTTGTCCTATTTTTACATCAATGAAGGAAACTCCCCAACTGATTAACATTAAAAATATTAAAATAATTATAGGCTTAGATTCACTAAATGGATTGTTTTGCCTCTTTTTTGTTGTAGATTTGAGTGTATTGAGGTTATATAATTTGAAGCCAACTTGTTGCACGGCTTTGATAACATTATCACGAACATCATCATCAGCATAGACAATTAATTTTTCGGTTGTAAATAGCACTTTTACTTGTTTGACATGATTGACTTTGCTGACGGCAATTTCAATTTTACGCGCGCAGCTGGCACAGTCCATACCGGTTATAATCCAGTGGAAGTGCTGCTTTCCTTTTGATATCAAGGCATTACTTTCTTCGGATGTAAGTGAATGTTCACTTATACAGTTATGTTTATTGTTATCATTACATACATGCTGATCAATAAGATTAGTATTACTTTTCGCAGGATGATGCTCTTCATGAGCTGTGCTTTTGGCTGATAGCGATACTGTTTTTTTGCTATGTTTTTGACCACTAACTTTCTTTTTATCGCTGCAGCAACCACTTGTTGTGCAACATTGTGTAGTATGCTTATGTTGTTGTTTATGGGTATGTGCACACATAGTATCTATCCCCCTTTTTAATTCAGTCACTTAAAATTTCGTTTCTATGCTTTACTTTACACCTTAAAGTTAACTCTAAAGTCAAACATATAAAGAGGGGATTATTTGATAAAAAGTGCTATTTAGGTGGAAAATAGTTATCAATCTTTTGCTAATTTATAAGTAAAGCGAGCGTACAATTAAAAATTGACCAATAAAATAGCAAGCGGTAATTGTAGCCTTAGAAGCTTTAAATGGATAACGAAAATTGGCGATCAGCCATATACTGTTGGCAATAAAAAGTAAAAATGCACCTATCATAATGGAGAAATTATGTTCTCTTGCTAGGCCGAAATATTGTTCACCCGCTGTCCATGCCATAATGAATGACATTGATAGTAGAAAAATGGCAGGCGCACGTAATGACCCAGGAGCCCAGATTATAATTAATACAATGATACTGAGGATCAGTAAGATAGCCAGTAATGGCAAGTAAAAAGTTAAATTCACCTGCATAGCAAAACTTATGGTATAAAGCAGGTAGCTGAGAGACAGCAAGAAAATAGTTGGTAATAAGCGTTCACTGGAAAGCATTTGCCAGCTATCAGCAATTAGCATCACGAATAGACCCGCCATAATCAGGTAGCCGGAAGGATCAGTAATATCGGCACTCCAGGCCCAAAATACTAGCAATAATAGAGTAACTGGACGAAACAGCCAGCATTGCCATTTTGGACCGCGATAGGCAGCATCAATATAGAGCCAACCAGAAAATAACACAGCAAGAAATGGCCAACTGATCATGGTTTCCCCACTAATTAAAAAGGTCAATTAGAAATTATTGATCCTATTAAAGGATAGACAATAATAGTTACTAGTTACATGAATAATGAAAGCTTGAAAAATATTGTGAATAAATCGATTATTACCATTATTATGCTAGCGGCGAAATGTTTTTTGATCAACATCGGCAAAATGTAATTAATGATAATTCTCCTATTATCAGTTATTAAGTTGAATTAAGTTGAGGTTATTGATAAGAAGGGTTATCCCTATCCTAATATGCGTTCTCGTTAACGAGAGGTTGTTACCCCTGAAACTTTTCGTTATGCATATTTTCAGCGACTATCGGCTAGTGAGGTGATAAAGATTTTGGTTAAAAAGGAGAAAGAATACAATACGATTAAAAAAGGGGATAGAGGTACGCTTTATATGCAGGGCATAAGATTTGTTCGCTTTGAAGTTAAAGCCAATGAAAAATAGCTAAATTCATCAGCCAATAATGCATGGCCCTTATAATAGCTTGCGGTTTATTTTTACAATTTGTCAGTTTTTTGTCTTTTTTGCCAGGTTAAAAGTTCAAAAACACCGAAGAGAAAGATTTTTATTTGTAGCCAACGAGGATGTTTTTTTTGTTTTTGCAAAAGCGGCTTTCAAAAAAATGGCTTGCATAGCATGCATAAAAATGATTGTTATATCTATAAAATATTTTAATGGTTTAGGAAACGGATGGATTAAATTAAAAATCATGAATCTCCAAACAAAAATCGTTAATAATTTTCCAGCGTATATTAAAAAATGATATTTTCTAACTAATCATTGATGACGAATATAAAGACAGTAAGCGACTTGCCCTGAGATCCTTTTACGGTGAAGTTGCCAATTTTTAGGTAATATTGCTAAATTAGCTTCTGCTTCTTCTTCAACATATATCCAACAGTTTTCGGTTAACCAACCATTCTGTTCTAATAACAAAGCTGTTTGTTCCAATAGATCTTTACGAAAAGGTGGATCAAGAAAAATAACATCATAGGCTGTGCCTGCCTGCGCCAGATAATTCAATGTATTGCTATTAATCATTTGTGCGTTTTTTGCCTCTAATTTAGCTAGATTGGCCGCAAGTTGTTTTGCGACGGGGCGCTCTAATTCAATTAAGGTAGCTGAAGCGGCATAGCGAGAAAGTGCTTCAATAGCTAAAGCGCCACTGCCAGCAAAGCAGTCAAGACAGCGAGCCTCTTGAATAACCGGTATTAACCAATTAAATAAAGTTTCTCTGATCCTATCTGTAGTGGGGCGTAAGCCCTCACTATCAAAAACAGGTAGTTTACGTCCTCGCCATTTCCCGCCAATGATACGAATTTGGCCACGTAATGCAGATTGTATTTTTCTTGCCATAATTTACATAGTTTAGTCATTACAGTTTGTTAATATAGGTAATAATAATGCCAATATTTATAGACAGCATGTACAACATGAAAATTATCGCTAATTTAACATGAAATGGGTGTCAGATATGTGTTGCAATCAAATCAAATGATACACTGCCAACATATTTTTATTATTTACATTGGTAACACCATATTTTTACCGCTAGGAGTGTAATGGCAGATGGCTAAAAAGAGAAAAAAAAATTTTTTTTCCTGGCTAGAGTTAGGATCTGAAAATGAAGTGCAAAAACAAGAAACAGAGCAACAACCCGAACCGAGAGTTGAAGACAACTCTGAAGGGTTGTCGGACGTAATAGAGACATTACAGCAGTCTGCAAAAGTAGAAAAGGTGCAACCTCAACTAGCGAAAGAAAAAAGTAGTCAATTCCAAACAGCAGACGTTAAAGCTGCAGAAATTGTTACACTTAGTGAACAGACAGCTACTTTGCAAGGAATAGATGACCAGAAAAAAGCACCGCCGATACAACAGCAAAAAAAAACAGCAAAAGAGAATATCTTTTCACGGTTAAGACAGGGTTTATTAAAAACCCGGCAAAATATGGGAGTCGGTTTTGTTAGTTTTTTTCGCGGTAAAAAAATTGATGATGATCTATTCGATGAATTGGAAGAACAACTTTTAGTCGCTGATGTGGGGCTAGAAACAACACGAAAGATTATAGATAGTTTAACTACTCATGCTAATCGTAAAGAGTTGAATGATGCAGCGATGCTTTATAGCAAATTGCGCGAAGAGATGGCCAACATCTTATCTGGTGTCGATAAGCCATTGGTTATAGAAAATAAGCAACCTTATGTAATATTGATGGTTGGGGTTAATGGGGTCGGTAAAACCACAACCATCGGTAAGTTAGCACGTCAATATCAGCCAGAAGGTAAATCGGTAATGTTAGCTGCTGGAGATACCTTTAGGGCAGCTGCGGTTGAACAATTGCAAGTTTGGGGGGAGCGTAACAATATCCCCGTTGTTGCTCAACATACTGGCGCAGATCCTGCATCAGTTATTTTTGATGCCATTCAGTCGGCGAAAGCGAAAGGGGTCGACATATTGATTGCAGATACTGCCGGACGATTGCAAAACAAAGCTCATTTGATGGATGAGTTGAAAAAAATTGTCAGAGTTATGCAAAAACTTGATCAACAAGCGCCTCATGAAGTGATGTTGACGTTGGATGCTAGTACTGGTCAAAATGCAATTAATCAAGCTAAAATTTTTCATGAGGCAGTGGGTTTAACCGGTATTATTTTAACTAAACTTGATGGTACAGCTAAAGGTGGCGTGATTTTTGCCATTGCTGATCAGTTTAAGATCCCAATTCGTTATATCGGGATTGGTGAAGGCATTGATGATCTCCGGCCATTTGTAGCTAATGATTTCATCGAGGCGCTTTTTGTCTGAGAGGATTAATATTAATGATTCGCTTTGAACATGTTAGTAAAGCTTATCGTGGTGGCAAGCAAGCACTCCAGGGCGTTGATTTCCATATTCATCCTGGAGAAATGGCATTTCTTACCGGTCATTCGGGAGCGGGAAAAACTACCTTATTAAAGTTAATTTGTGGTATTGAACGCCCAAGTACTGGCCATATTTGGTTTGGTGGTCATCACATTAGTCGCTTAAAAAAACGGGAAGTCCCTTTTTTACGGCGACAGATAGGTATGATCTTTCAAGATCACCATTTGTTATTTGATAGAAACGTTTATGATAATGTTTCTATGCCGCTAATTATTGTTGGTGCTAGCTCTGAGGATATTCGTCGTCGGGTTTCTGCTGCTCTAGATAAAGTGGATTTACTTAATAGAGCGAAAAGTTATCCAATTCAATTATCAGGTGGGGAACAGCAGCGGATAGGTATAGCTCGTGCAATTGTTAATAAGCCCAGTGTATTGCTAGCAGATGAGCCAACGGGTAATTTGGATGGTGAATTATCTGAAGGTATCATGCGATTGTTTGAAGAATTCAATCGAGTTGGTGTAACAGTTTTGGTAGCCACTCATGATCTTGAGCTTATTGAGCGTCGTCATTATTCTATTCTGACGTTAAATGAAGGAAGAATGATAGGAGGTCAAAATGACTAAAAAACCTATCCATAAAATAGTCAAAGCTAAGGCATTGAAAGGAGGGTGGCGAGAGCAATGGCGTTATGCTTGGCTAAATACATTAGCCGATATGTTACATCAGCCTTTGGCTACGCTTTTGACGGTTGCTGTTATAGCGATCTCGATAGCGCTACCTAGTCTTTGTTATATTGTTTGGAAAAATGTTTCACAAGCGGCACAACAATGGTACCCTACACCCCAATTAACGGTTTATTTGGATAAATCCTTGGATGAAAAAGGTGCTGAACAGACAGTAGCTGGACTTAGGAAATTAGATAGTGTTAAAAGTGTTAATTACCTGTCGCGGGAAGAAGCTATGATTGAGTTTCGCAATTGGTCAGGATTTGGCACAGCATTGGATCTGTTGGAAGAAAACCCTTTACCAGCAGTAGCAATTATCACTCCTAAAATTGATTCTCAAAATTCACAATCATTGATGAATCTACGTAATAAAGTAAGTCAGTTAGCAGGAATTGAAGATGTTCGCATGGACGATAGTTGGTTTACTCGTTTAGCCGTATTAACGGGTCTGATCGGACAGATTGCAATGGTGATTGGTATTTTAATGGTTATGGCTGTGTTTTTAGTGATAGGCAATAGTATAAGACTAAATATTTTTGCCCATAGAGATACGATTAATGTCATGAAGTTGATCGGGGCGACAGATGGTTTTATTATGCGTCCTTTTTTAAACGGTGGTATTATACTGGGATTCTTTGGGGCTTTACTCTCATTAATATTTTCTGCATTATTGGTATGGCAACTGAGCGATATTGTTACACAGGTGGCGAGTGTATTTGGTACGACATTTCATATTCAAGGGTTTTTATGGGATGAGGTATTATTAATTATACTGGTTGCAGCGATGATTGGCTGGTTAGCGGCTTGGCTTGCTACAGCTCAACATTTAAGATGTTTCATGCCAGAGTGACCCTTTTCAGCAGAAAAAGTGATTTGTGTAATCAATATTGAGCTTTTATGCTGTCAAAGCTAAAAGTTCAATGTAATTAAGTCAAAGCAATTTTCTTCGATACTAAGCAGTGGTAAACTATTCGATATCAGATTAATCGTTAAGCAATGGAATCTGCTCAAATATAAACTTTTTATTTAGAACTAACTCTTAATTTATTGAATTTAAAGAGGATTTCAATGACTAAAGATATGCAATCATTAGCATTAATTCCACAAGGTAGTATTGAAGCTTATGTGCGATCAGCTAATGCTTACCCGATGTTAACAGCAGAGGAAGAACAAAAATATGCAAAACGGCTGCATTATCATGGTGATTTAAATGCAGCTAAACAGCTTATACTCTCTCATTTACGTTTTGTTATTCATATCGCCCGCAATTATTCAGGTTATGGGTTACCACAAGCGGATCTGATTCAAGAAGGTAATATTGGTCTAATGAAGGCTGTTCGTCGTTTTAATCCTGAAGTTGGCGTACGTTTAGTTTCATTTGCCGTTCATTGGATAAAAGCTGAAATTCATGAATATGTATTGCGTAATTGGCGAATAGTCAAAGTTGCAACCACCAAAGCCCAACGTAAGCTTTTTTTCAATTTGCGTAAGAATAAGAAACGTATCGGCTGGTTTAATCAAAATGAAGTCGATATGGTCGCTAAGGAGCTAGGTGTAACCAGCAAGGATGTTCGAGAGATGGAATCTCGAATGGCTGCGCAAGATATGGCATTCGACAATGACGATGATGATAGTGGTGAAAATACTACTATTGCACCTGTTTTATATCTACAGGATAAATCTTCTGATTTTGCTGATAGCATTGAGGAAGATAATTGGGAAACCCATGCTACTGATAAATTAATGCAGGCGTTATTCGTCTTAGATGAGCGTAGTCAGGATATCATTCGTGCGCGCTGGCTCGATGACGAGAATAAAACCACTTTACAAGATTTAGCGGATAAATATAGTGTATCTGCTGAACGTGTTCGTCAATTGGAAAAAAATGCTATGAAAAAGCTTCGATTAGTGATGGAAGCTTAAAATAAGTCATATTAGCATGGTATAAAAATCTAGATGAAATTTTTGTTATTCAGCCAATTTAAAACTTGTTAATGACTATCAAAAAAGAGTTGTTGAAAGATAGAAAAATGATGGCAGGTTTATTTTGATTGTTAACTTGTTAAATAAAAAAAGTGCTTACCTGTAAGGTAAGCGCTTTTTTTGCATGCATGAGTATCAATTCATACCATATTTTTTCAATTTCTTACGTAGAGTTCCACGGTTGATGTTTAACATTAATGCGGCCCGGGTCTGATTTCCACGGGTATATTGCATTACCATATCTAATAATGGTTTTTCCACTTCAGTCAATACTAATTCATATAAGTCATTGACATCCTGGTTATTAAGTTGAGCAAAATAGTTTTTCAGTGCTTGTTTAACTGAATCACGTAGTGGCTTTTGAGTGATTTTATCTTGTGAATTTACAGTAGCAACGGTTAGTACGTCAGAATTTCCGCGTTGTTCGAACATAGTTCTGTCAGCTCTTTTCTTTGATTTACGCAAAATTTTTCGAAATATGCCTCCAACACCTCCAGCTGTTCGCTGGCATCCTCTATGGCGTTGAATGAGCGCCGAAACTGGTCATCAGGTGCATGTGCTCTCTTAAGTACCAAGAGACATGCTTGCGTGCGATGCGGATTCCTTTGCCTGGACCGTAAAAGTCGTGCAGCTCCTTAACATGCGCTTGCATTAAGCACTGCACCTCAGCAATAGGCATTGGTGGCAGTAGCTCACCTGTTTCCAGGTAATGCTGGATTTCCCGAAAGATCCACGGTCTTCCCTGAGCAGCTTTACCAATCATTAGGGTATCAGCCCCAGTGTAGTCAAGTACTGCTCTGGCTTTAAGCGGGTTAGTAATATCGCCATTAGCGATAATAGGAACATTTTGCTTAGCTGCTCGAATATTGTCATATTCAGCTACACCATTAAATAAGCAGGCACGAGTTCTACTATGAATAGTTATAGCTTGAATACCACAACGTTCGGTCAGTTGGGCTATTTTTATACAGTTCCGTTCTTCAGGTGACCAACCAGTGCAAACTTTTAATGTAACAGGAACATCAACCGCATTCACAACAGCTAATAGAATTTTTTCAATCAGCTCTGGATAGCGTAATAATGCTGAGCCCCTGCTAACTTACGATTCACTTTCTTGGCAGGACAACCCATGTTGATATCGATGATCTGGCAACCACTTGCAACATTAATTCGTGCAGCTGCTGCCATTTCATAGGGATCACTACCTGCAATTTGCCTAGGACGAATGCTTAATTCATCACTATGGATCATTCTCAATCTAGATTTGTCCGTTTTCCAAGTATAGAGATTGGAAGACAGCATTTCCGAAACTGTCATACCAGCACCCATTGAGTAACACAGTGACTGAAAAGGTCTATCGGTGATACCCGTCATTAGTGCTGCAATGAGACAGTTTTTTATCTGATATCGACCATAAACATAGGCGATAAAAGAAGACCATCCTGTGACTGCAAGGGCGCGTATATTACGCATTTTTTACGAGATATGAAAGGACAAACTTTGAGCAAATTGCTATTTCTTTGAAAAATTTTATCTTGATTTTTTTTGATTACGAATAATATTCATAAAAATCAAGGTAATGAAAATTTCTGATTTGTTTTCAAATTTTGTTATTCTTTATCGCAAATTCCTTGTTAGGATAGATTATCTCTGTTGATTGTATAAAAATCAACCTTGACAATCATTTTTATTATGTTTATTCAAAAGATATATATTTTATATAAGCAATAAAATTAATTAGGTTGATAGTCGCCATAATTTGGGGGTTTTTATAAAAATAGATTATGGGCAAAATTTTTATTACTGGGATTAATCTGTTTTTTTATCCCGGTTATTCTACACCATTCTTCTTTTTCTATTATCGGATCAATATTAAACTGTTGTTGATAAGCGGTTATAATTGCTTCAGCCTGACTGGCTAATATTCCAGATAGTCCAAGTAGACCATTTGGATTGGTTAACTCCCCGATTGCACCAGCTAATTTGCGTAAGGGGCTAGCTAAGATATTAGCAATAACAATATCCGCTTTTAGGTCTTCCGGTTGATCTTTTGCCAAATAAAGAACTAATTTATCGGCGACACTATTTTGTTCGGCGTTGTTATGGCTAGCAAGGATAGCTTGTGGATCGATATCAATACCAATGGCTTTTTTTGCGCCTAGTTTAAGTGCGGCAATGGCCAGTATGCCTGAGCCACAACCAAAATCGATAACCGTTTTATCTTTCAAATTTAAGCTATCTAGCCACTCTAAACAGAGTGATGTGGTGGGGTGTGTGCCTGTACCAAACGCCAAGCCGGGATCCAAAATGACATTAACTGCATTGTGATCGGGAGTGTCGCGCCAACTAGGACAAATCCATAACCTATGCCCAAAACGCATGGGATGGAAATTATCCATCCATTCACGTTCCCAATCTTTATCTTTTATTTGTTCAATTTTATGAACAAAATTTTTACCTAATAGAGAGTAACTTTCAAGTTGACTAATAACCTGCTCCATATCGCTTTCAGCATCAAATAAACTAATAACATCAGTATCTCTCCAAAGATGTGTTTCACCCGGTAAGGGTTCAAAAATAGGGTTGTCATGGCTATCCTGAAAGGTTACAGAAACCGCTCCGGCTTCCGTTAATAGGTTACTTAAGGCTTCTACATGCTCCGCTGTTGAATTCAGATGTATTTGTATCCAAGGCATAAATATTCTCTTGAGATCGTGGATTATTAGCTCATTTTTATCGATGTAGATAATAATTTCTTTTCACCACCAAAATTACCAATTAAAAAAGCAATCAAACTCAATAATAGAGATGGTACGATGGGATGAAAATTTAAAATTTTAACATCAAAGGTTGTGAATAATGTATAAGAGATGGCCCCGAGGATCATTGAACTTAATGCACCAAAACGATTTGCTCTCTCCCAATAAAGTCCGAGTATTAATGGCCAAAGAAAAACAGCTTGTAATCCACCAAAAGCCAGTAAATTTAACCAAATAATCATTTGCGGTGGATGCCAGGCGGCTAATAGTAATAAAACACCAAGAATGAGGGTAGAAGCGCTTGAGATCCATGTTAATTTTTTCTCTTTTTTTATCTCCTTTGGTGCAATATTTAAATATAAATCTTTTATGATAGTTGATGAAGATTGGAGCAATTGTGAATTAATTGTTGACATAATGGCAGCCATCGGGGCTGCTAAGAAAATTCCTGCGGCGAACGGAGGTAAAACTGTGATTATTAATGTTGGGATTACCTGATCCGGAATCGTTAAATCCGGTAAAATAGCTCGACTTAATGCACCAGCTAAGTGCATTCCTAACATTAAAATAACCATCACAATGGTGCCGATAATGATCCCATGGTGCATAGCTTGGCTATTTTTATAGGAAATACAGCGGACAGCAGTATGTGGTAAGCCAATAACCCCAAAACAAACTAATACCCAGAAGGAAAACATAAATGGCATGCTAAAGATATCATCGGCACCTTGTGGCATAATCAGTTTTGGATCAATCGCTTTTAGTGTCTCTGTTGCTGTAGCTAGACCTCCTGCTTTGTGAATAGTAGCAACCAGTAGAATAATTGTTCCTAATAACATAACAAAGCCTTGTAAGGTGTCATTAAGGACACTGGCTCTAAAACCACCAAATGCAGTGTAAAGTGCAATAGAGATGCCAAATATTAATAACCCTATTTCATAAGGGATGTTTGCCGTAGTTTCTAGTAGACGAGCTCCGCCTATAAATTGAACCGTCATAGCACCGAAGAAAGCGACGAGCAAACTAATACTAGCAACCCATACTAGTAAATGGCTTTGAAAACGAGCATACAGCATGTCATTAAGTGTTACCGCATGATAGCGACGCGCCAAGATGGCGAATTTTTTACCTAATACACCTAGCGATAGACAAATAGTAGGAACCTGAATTAAGGCAAGTAAAACCCAGCCAAAGCCATATTTATAAGCTGCTCCAGGACCACCTATGAAGGAGCTAGCACTGATGTAGGTTGCGGTGACTGTCATTGCTAAAACAACCCCGCCCATAGAGCGATTACCTAAAAAATATTCATGCAAAAACTCGCCTTTTTGACGTCGCTGACAGACATAAATAGGTAGTAAACAAACCAATAATAGATAACCGATAAGTGGTAAGAGGATTTCAATTTGCATCTTTATCCTCCAATGACATTTGTTTAAAAATAAATTTAACCATTAAGGTACAAAGTAAAATAAAAATCAGGGGTAAATATAAACATGAAAGTTCAAACCATAATGGTATCCCTGTTATTCCCACTCCCTCATTGGAGAAGTATGCGGTTATAATCCAACTACATAAATAAGCAACGGTAAGAAAAACTGACCAACGAGCTTCTTTATTGGATTGAAGAAAACGTTTGTCCATTGGTTCTCCTGGTAGTGAAAAATTTAATCTGAGGGTTTGTATGTTATTTAAAGATTATCTTCAGAAAAATTATCAAAAACAAGGGTACATTCAGTACCCTATGCAATGAAAGGTGAATAGAAAAGTTTATTCCTGTGATCCGAGTTTTTTTTCTAGGTAATGAATATTGGTACCACCCTTGAAAAAATTGCTATCATCCATAATTTTTTGTTGTAATTCTATGTTAGTTTTAATGCCATCAATGATTAATTCAGATAAGGCATTTTTCATCCGAAGGATAGCAATTTCGCGGGTTTCACCGTAAGTAATCAGCTTACCAATCATAGAGTCATAGTAAGGTGGAACTGTGTAACCTGCATAAATGTGTGATTCCCAACGTATACCAAAACCGCCAGGAATATGGAGGCGAGTAATTTTACCCGGGCTTGGTAAGAAGGTATTTGCATCTTCGGCATTAATTCGACATTCTATTGCATTCCCATGAATTTTAACATTTTTTTGTTTAATAGATAGAGGTAAGCCGGAAGCGATCCTTAACTGTTCTTTAATCAGATCAACACCAGTGATCATTTCCGTCACAGGATGCTCAACTTGAATACGCGTATTCATTTCAATAAAGTAGAATTCGCCATTTTCATAAAGAAATTCGAAGGTACCGGCACCACGATAATCGATATCAAGACAAGCTTTTGCGCAGAGCTGGCCAATGCTTTTACGCATATCAACTTTTATACCTGGCGCAGGTGCTTCTTCAACGACTTTTTGATGACGACGTTGCATTGAGCAATCACGTTCGGCCAAATAAATAGCATTGCCTTGACCGTCAGCAAGTACTTGAATTTCAATATGGCGTGGATTTTCCAGGAACTTCTCCATATAAACCATACTATTATTAAAAGCAGCTTTCGCTTCGGCGCGTGTCAGGGTAATAGCTTGTTCTAGATCACTTTCATTGAGAACAACTCGCATACCGCGGCCACCACCACCACCAGATGCTTTAATAATAACCGGGTAGCCAATTCGATTAGCAATCGTTTTATTGGTTTTTATGTCATTTATTAAAGGTCCATCTGAGCCAGGAACACAAGGAATACGGGCTTTTTTCATGGCTTCAATGGCAGAAACTTTATCTCCCATAAGTCGAATAGTTTCTGGTTTAGGGCCAAGAAATATAAAACCAGAGCGTTCCACTTTTTCAGCAAAGTCGGCATTTTCAGATAAAAAACCATAACCAGGATGAATGCCTTCTGCGGCTGTAATTTCTGCTGCCGAGATTATTGCTGGAATATTTAGATAACTTTCAGCTGAAGCGGCTGGCCCGATACAGACAGTCTCATCAGCAAGTAATACATGTTTTAAGTCGCGATCGGCGGCAGAATGAACGGCGACAGTTTTTATTTTTAGTTCTTTACAGGCACGTAAAATGCGTAAAGCGATTTCGCCACGGTTGGCGATAACAATTTTTCTAAGCATAGGATGCCTCGTTATTCGATGATAACCAATGGCTCGTCAAATTCAACCGCTTCTCCATTTTTCAGGAGAATTGCTTTAACTACACCTGCTTTGTCTGCTTCGATCTGATTCATCATTTTCATCGCTTCGACAATACATAAAGGATCTCCTAGCTTAACCGTTTGGCCGATTTCAACAAATGGTTTTGCTTCTGGACTTGGCGCTCGGTAGAATGTACCTACCATTGGCGAACGAACAGTATAATCACTGATTTCTGCTTTTTTCTCGTTTGTTGTTTCGGGTAAAATTTGGGTAGGTGCTACAGAGTTTGCTAAAGCCGGTTGATGCGTGGTGGGCGCTGCCATATATTGTTGTAAAGTTGGTAAATTTTGCGTGATTGTACGACTGATACGAATGGTAATTCCTTCACCTTCTGAAATTTCTAGTTCAGAAATGGCAGATTCTTCAACAAGCTCAATCAATTTTTTAATTTTACGAATGTCCATAAGTTGATTCCGGATTTTTATTCTTTACATTTATTAGGTTGGGGTTCATCAATGGTTTTTAATTCTTCAATACTTAATAAGAATTTAACCGCAGTTTCTAATGCAAAAATATAACCATCAGCACGAAAGCCACAGATGACGCCGTTTGCAATATCGGAGAGATAGGAGTGATGCCTGAATGGTTCACGTGTGTAAATATTAGTGAGATGGATCTCATAAAAAGGAATTGAGATGCTTAATATTGCATCTCGTAATGCAACACTAGTATGTGTTAATGCAGCTGGGTTAATCAATATAAAGTTGACCTTCCCTTGAGCTTGATGGATTTCATTAATAAGTTCATGTTCCGCATTAGATTGAAAATGACTTAATTTAACTCCTAATTGTTTTGCTTTTTGGCTCGTTTGGTTGACAATATCCTGAAGTGTAAGAGCACCATAGAATAGTGGTTCTCTTGTCCCCAGCATATTTAAATTTGGGCCATTTAGCAGCAAAATGTGGAAATCTTTTGCCATTTTGCGGGTATCTCCGACTGATAATTGATAATTTGACAACATAAACTCTATGTTAATAGTTTGTCATCTTTTTCTCATAATGAAAACGTTTATTTTGACGACAAAGAGCGATATTATAAATATTTCATAGCAATTAGCCGCAAAATTTTAGTCTAATCAGCAAAGTTGTTTCGAATATTAAAAATTTAACGTATTTTTACTAGTGTATGGCCAGTGATTTGGTTGCTGATTAATTTATCAGCTAATCAATCACTTTTTCTAAAAGGATCTTTGTTGTTGTTAATTGATAAAAACTATCGGGTAATAAATTGGCTAACCGTTGCCATATCTGTCGGCGTTTTATCATTGGAACCATCACAGAGTCGATCCCTTGCAATCGCACATTGCGCAGAGTAAAAGGCATCACTGTTGTTGATAACATAATCTCAGCAGCTACACTACCTGAATAGCACATTTGCGAAATAACGGTTGCTAATATATTGCCGTCAACGGTATCAATAGCCCCTGCCTAACGTAAGGGTGAGGTATTGCTGTAAACTCTTTACTTAGCAAGACTTGTTTAGCGCCAAGAGTCTTTAAATGATCGATATTATTTTCTCGACCAATTACTGCTGTTACGGAATAGCCAAGTTTAGCGAGAAGTAGCATTGCGGTACTGCCGACACTACCACTGGAACCTGTCACAAGAATGTTGACTTTATCAATGGTTACTCCGTTTTTTTCAGAAGCCATTATACAGAGCATAGCGGTAAAACTAGCAGTGCCAATTATCATGGCTTGTCGCATCGTCATTTTGTTAGGAATAGTGGCACTCACGCTTGTTTTGCTAATCCACCACAATAGTTTTCACCAACACCCCAACCAGTCAGTAAAACTTGTTGGCCGGCTTAAAATTTTGAATCTGTTGAAGATTTAACAATACTCGCAAAATCCATACCTGGTACCATCAGGAATTGGCGGATAATTTTTTCTTTACCTGTAATAGCTAAAGCATCTTTGTAGTTTAGTATAGACCAATAAATATCTATGATAACGTCTTCAGAGGGTAAAAGTGTATCGTCGATCGATTTTATACTGGTTTTTAATACTTGATTTTTTTGTTCTAATAGCAGCCCTTTCATAATTTATGGCCTTTGAATTTATATGAAGGATGTTTCAGTATAAAGTTGTTTTCGTTATTTCGGATGGGATAAAAGTCTTAATGATAAATAAATTGTAAATATGGTTTTTTTACTAGCGTCAATAGGGAGTTATCAGGCAGAATATCGGTTTATTAGTAGTAAAAAAAATTTTTTTCTTCTATAAATAATAACGTGCAGAATTAATTCTTGCATTTAAATTATTTTTTGTGGTTACTTTAATGAATTATTAACATGGAAGGTTTTTATACTTTAAGGTAATATTAAAAAGTGAATTGACCTTGCTTTGAAGCATATGTCAACTAATAATTATGTAACGTCATACAAACTTAATAGAGTGATATATTTTAATGTAAAATAGTTAATTTTCTTGTTAGAAAGTTTTATATTAAATGAATTAAGTGATTTTTATGAGGGTATTGTTTACTTTATACTGTAATCAATTATAGAAAATAAGCAGTAGTAACGGTTTTTTGTATTGTAAAAAAAATTGGCCACTTTTTATTGAAGTAATTTAATTAACACCTTGTCGTTGCTTCATGTGGTTAGTAAAGTAGACAGATTTTCATTCGTTTTCAGCTTGCAGGATTATCCTTTCGTTATGTTTAAAAAAATTCGTGGCATGTTTTCCAACGACTTGTCTATTGATTTGGGTACTGCCAATACTCTCATATATGTCAAAGGGCAAGGTATTGTGTTAGACGAACCGTCAGTTGTCGCTATTCGTCAAGATCGCGCAGGCTCACCTAAGAGCGTTGCTGCAGTAGGTCATGAAGCAAAACAGATGCTAGGCCGGACGCCGGGTAATATCGCGGCTATTCGACCAATGAAAGATGGCGTGATTGCTGACTTTTATGTTACTGAAAAAATGTTACAGTATTTTATCAAACAAGTTCATAGCAATAGCTTTATGCGCCCAAGCCCACGTGTTTTAGTTTGTGTGCCTGTTGGCGCGACCCAGGTAGAACGTCGTGCAATCCGAGAGTCGGCACTTAGTGCTGGCGCACGCGAGGTTTTCTTAATAGAAGAGCCAATGTCGGCTGCAATTGGTGCTGGTTTGCCTGTTTCCGAAGCAACCGGTTCAATGGTTGTTGATATTGGTGGTGGAACGACAGAAGTTGCTGTTATTTCATTGGATGGTGTTGTTTATTCATCATCGGTACGTATCGGCGGTGACCGGTTTGATGAAGCGATCATTAATTATGTTCGTCGTAATTATGGTTCATTAATTGGTGAAGCAACTGCTGAGCGGATTAAACACGAAATCGGTTCGGCCTATCCTACAGATCAAGTATACGAAATCGAAGTGCGCGGCCGTAATTTGGCTGAAGGCGTACCACGTGGTTTTACCCTTAATTCGAATGAAATACTTGAGGCATTACAGGAACCTTTAACCGGTATTGTTAGTGCCGTTATGTTGGCTTTGGAACAATGTCCACCAGAATTAGCTTCTGATATCTCTGAACGAGGTATGGTGTTAACCGGCGGTGGTGCGTTGTTGTGTAATTTGGATCGTCTTTTAATGGAAGAAACAGGCATTCCCGTTATTGTTGCTGAAGATCCGCTAACTTGCGTTGCACGTGGTGGTGGTAAGGCATTGGAAATGATCGACATGCATGGTGGTGATCTGTTTAGTGATGACTAGAAGTTAGCCAATATGAAGGAGGAACTTAAGGATGGCGCTCCTCCTTACTTACTTTATGTATAGCGATGTTAATGTTTAACGTTTATTTTTTTATCAAAATAACTCATGAAGCCGATCTTTAGTCGAGGGCCGTCCCTACAATTACGTATTATTATTGCGATCATTGTTGCAATCGCGCTGGTTGCTTTTGATCGTCAGTTTGATACTTTTAATAAAATACGTAGTTACTTAGATACGGCTGTTAGTCCTTTCTATTTTTTGGCAAGTGGTCCGCGAGAACTGCTTGATAATATTTCAGATGCACTGGCGAGAAGAGATCAACTTCTTTTTGAAAATAAAGCATTGAAGAAAGAACTCTTACTAAAAAAAGCAGATAATTTATTGCTTGAACAACTTAAACAGGAAAACGCTAGATTACGTGAGCTGTTGGGTTCACCTCTACGTCAGGATGAACACATGATGGTTACTCAAGTGCTCTCAGGCGCGAATACGCCTTATCGAGATCAAATTGTGATTGATAAAGGTTCACATGATGGTGTTTATGAAGGCCAGCCTGTTATTAGTGATAAAGGTGTTGTTGGGCAGGTTATCGCAGTGAGCCAGTTTAATAGCCGTGTTTTACTGATTTGCGACACAACCCATGCATTACCTATACAAGTATTACGTAATGATATTCGGGTTATTGCAGCAGGTACAGGATGTAGTGATGATCTTCAACTTGAATCTTTACCAGACAATATTGATATACGTATTGGTGATGTGATAGTCACTTCTGGTTTAGGGGGGCGTTTTCCCGAAGGTTATCCAGTTGCGATTGTTTCTTCTGTAAAACATGATCCCCAGCGCGCTTATACGATTATTCATGCACGGCCTACTGCAGATTTACAAAGACTACGTTATCTCTTATTGCTATGGGGAAATTCTAGCGATCTTTCTCATTCTTTACCATCAGAAGTATATCGAGCAGCAAATGAGCGTTTAATGAAGATCCTGCCCCAGGTGCTTCCTAGCCCAAACGAGTTTCAAGGGCCACAGCTATCATCAACAGAAACGAAAAAAATGTATAGCAACCTTCTTTGGTCGCTCAATAGGAATTGCTACCGTGAAATCAAGGCAACTAAAGGAAATATAGAATGGATCAATACCGTGGTAATGGGCGGTGGATCATTTGGCTGTCCTTTCTAATTGCAATAATTCTGGAGCAAATGCCCTGGCCTGAACAGTTTATTTATTATCGGCCCACATGGTTAGTATTAATTTTAATTTATTGGGTTATGGCTTTGCCGCATCGAGTTAGTGTAGGCACGGGATTTTTTTTTGGCATCTTAATGGATTTGATCCAAGGTTCAGCACTTGGTGTACATGCATTAGCTTATAGTATGATTTGTTATTTAGTCTCCTATAAACATCAGCTTCTTCGTAATATGGCGTTGTGGCAACAATCGCTTGTTATTGCTGGATTATCAGTGGTTATGAATTTTACGATATTCTGGGCAGAGTTTCTTTCTTCTCTTGTATTATTTCACACTGAAATATTCTGGAATTGTTTGATTAATGCCATTTTGTGGCCCTGGATGTTTTTATTATTGCGCAAAGTTCGACGCCAGTTTTTAGTTCGTTAAAAATGGGCAGACAATTGTCTATTTTTTCTGAGAGTTTTTTCTGGGGTAAATAGAATTTATTTAGCGTCAGCTTCGCCAAGAAGGCGTAAGTTAATTGAACAGCTAGGGTGTCTATTTGAAATTATTTTCCCTGAGATAACTGAATTATGGTGTGATGGAGAAACACCGAGTGAGTATTTTATTCGCTTAGCATGTGAAAAATCTTAAGCTGGTGTTGATATGGCAGCGAAACCATATCCGGTATTGGGTGCGGATACTATTGTTGTAAGTGACGGAAATATTTTACATGCTGCGCAAATACTAAGACAACTTTCAGACAAAACACATCAAGTGATGACTGCAATTGCGTTCTCAGATAAGCAAAAGACATTGTATGATTTAATTTTCACCCAAGTGACATTGCGACAATTAACAAATAAAGAAATCGATCAATATATCTTATCCGGTGAATCTATGGATAAGGCGAGAACTTATGCTATCCAGGGTAAAGGCGGCTGTTTTGTTAGGTGGATTGTTGGAAGTTATCACGCCTTAGTTGGTTTACCATTAGTTGAAAAAGATGAATTATTGACCAAATTTCTAGCATTAAATAATAGAAAGGAGAACTATGGTAGCTGAACTATTAGTCAATGTAACATCTTCTGAAACGCGGGTGGCTTATATTGATGATGGCGTGTTACAAGAAATTCATATTGAGCGTGAAGCTAAAAGAGGCATTGTAGGCAATATTTACAAAGGTCGTGTGAGTCGAATCTTGCCCGGTATGCAGGCGGCCTTTGTTGATATTGGCTTGGAAAAATCTGCTTTTCTTCATGCCTCTGATATTATGCCTTATACCGAATGCATTGCCGGTGATGAACAAAAAAACTTTCATGTACTTGATATTGGCGAACTGGTTCGGCAAGGGCAAGATATTATGGTACAGGTGGTTAAAGATCCGTTTGGAACAAAAGGTGCTCGTTTAACAACGGATATCACATTGCCATCGCGTTATCTAGTTTTTATGCCGGGCGCTTTTCATATCGGCGTATCCCAACGCATTGAAGGTGAAGAAGAACGGGAACGTTTGAAAAGTATTGTTGAACTATTTTGTGATAAAAATGGTGGCTTCATTATTCGTACTGCGGCAGAAGGGGTCGGTGATGATGAATTGGCTCAAGATGCAGCCTTCTTAAAGCGTTTATGGACTAAAATTGTTGAACGTAAAAAACGGGATAAGACCCGTATGCAGATTTATGGTGAACTGGCTTTAGCACATCGTATTATTCGTGATTTTGCTGGTGCTTCATTAGATCGGATCCGTGTTGATTCAAAACTGACTTTTGTTTCATTAAAAGATTTTATTGATGAATATGTGCCCGAAATGACAGTAAAACTTGAACTGTATCAAGGGCCATTACTAATATTAGATGTCTATGATGTTGAGAAAGAGATTCAACGTGCTTTAGAACGGAAGGTTGAATTAAAATCAGGTGGCTATCTTATTATTGATCAAACTGAAGCAATGACCACTATTGATATTAATACAGGTGCTTTTGTTGGTCACCGTAACCTGGAAGAGACCATTTTTAATACCAATATTGAAGCGTCACAAGCCATAGCGAGACAGCTAAGGTTACGCAACTTGGGCGGTATTATTATTATCGATTTTATTGATATGCTTGATCCTGAACATCGTCGAAGTGTTTTGGCATCGTTGGAGCAATCATTATTGAAAGATCGAGTTAAAACCACCATTAATGGTTTTTCTCAACTAGGATTGGTAGAGATGACACGCAAAAGAACGCGTGAAAGCCTTGAACATGTTCTATGTGATGAATGCCCAACTTGCCAGGGTAGAAGAACAGTAAAATCGGTAGAAACAGTCTGTTATGAAATTTTACGGGAAATTGTTCGTATAAATGGTACCATCGATACCGATCATTTCTTAGTTTATGCTTCAGCCGCGGTTGTAGAGGCATTAAATGGTGATGAATCTCATATCTTGGCAGAAGTAGAAATTTTTGTTGGCAAATCTGTCAAAGTCCAAATTGAGTCACTGTATAGTCAGGAACAGTTTGATGTCGTTATGATAGCGGCTAGATTGCCATTATAGTAACTTTTGGGGAAGGAGAGATGGGTGAAACGACTACCTAAGGTATTGGTAGCCATAAGCACAATAATAATACTTATTATGGTATTGGCCATTATTGGGCTGCGTCTTTTTCTTCCTCAAATTAATGAATATCGAAGTCAACTTGAAGGACAACTTCAATCATTAACGGGAATACCGTTTAAAATTGGCCATATTGAAGGTGAATGGGTCTCTTTTGGGCCAGTATTAACGTTTTCTGATGTCAGTGTCAGCTCTGAAAAAGTGAGTATTAAGGTAAAGAAAGTAAAATTTTCACTTGATATATGGAGTTTACTATTTTCTTTACATCTCCGTTTTCGCGATATTATTTTCTATCAATTAAATGCAAGTTATTATAAACCGCTAGAATTTATCAGTGAAGGTGATTTTAGTCATTTTGATTTAGATGCTCTAGATGAATTGTTTTTAAAGCAATTTGATTATTTTACACTAAAAGAAAGTTGTATCACTTTTTTGACGCCATCGGCAGAAAAAAGGACATTAAAGATCCCTGAAATGACATGGTTGAACCAAAATGAATACCATCGAGCACAAGGATTTATCAATCTTGATAATTTTGAACAGCAGCAAGATCAGGATACAATTCAAATTAAACTCAATCTCCGTAATAAAAATGGCGTGATTAATGAAGGAACGGTTTACTTACAGGCAGATAATGTAAATCTACGCCCTTGGTTAAGTCGTTGGTTACGTGATAGTACTGGATTAGAGAATGCAGTATTTAGTCTTTCTAGCTGGATTACGATCAAAGACAGTCGTATAGAAGGTGGGCAATTACAATTGCATCAGGGTCAGGTAAATTGGAAGGTTGATAAACAAGAGCATCAGCTGGCTGTTGATGATTTATTGCTGACCTTGTATCGTCAAGAAAATAGTTGGTTATTTAATATTCCACAGTTACAGCATTTAAAAACAGATCAACAACAATGGCTTGAAGGCCAAATTTCTCTACTCTATTTACCACAATCAAAAGCAGACGAAAATCATTGGCGTATACGGGTTAATAATATTCAATTAGAGCGGTTAAGATCTATTTTGCCTATTTTTTCTTTTTTCACGCCTGCATTTATCAGTGATTGGCAAAAACGCCAGCCAAAAGGCCAACTCATCGCACTGGCATTGGATATTACTCCTGGCAAGCTAGAAAAGGCGTTAATTGATGTAACCTGGCAAGATATTAGCTGGATACGCTGGAAAGATTTACCCTCAGTTAGCCATTTTAGTGGTTCATTGCGAGGTAGTCAGCAAGGGGGGATATTTTCATTTAACTTAAATAACAGCTTTATTGAATATGCGCGAATGTTTAAAGTACCATTAGAAATTTCTGCCGGACAGGGAACGATTTTTTGGTCGGAAGAAGACAACTCACGCCAAATTTGGAGTGAGAATTTAGAGCTGCAGGCAAAATCACTATGGACAACAGGCGATTTTCGTTATCTGGCACCAAAAAATCAACCGCCTACATTAAGTATTTTGGTTGGCGCAAAATTGACCGATGCGGGTGATGCGTGGTGTTATTTTCCCACAACACTAATGGGCAAAAGGTTAACTGATTATCTGACAAAAGCAATTATTGCTGGTCATGTAGATGAAGCTACGATGGTTTTTCACGGTGATCCGGCTGATTTTCCTTTTAAAAAGAATAACGGGCAATTTCAAGTTTTTGCATCGTTACGGGACGCGACTTTTAAGTATCAACCTGATTGGCCGACAATTTTTGATTTAGATATCGATCTTAATTTTGAACGCAATGGACTTTGGATGTCGGCGCCTAGTGTAAAATTAGGTGATGCTAAAGCGTTAGATCTTAGCGCAGATATTGCCGATTATAGTCAGTCTAAATTAGTAATAAAATCTAATATTACCGGCGATGGAAAAGCGATCAGTAATTACTTTAACCACAGCCCGATGCAGGGTTCGATTAGCAAGGCATTAGATGCAGTGAAAATAGGCTGTAATGTTAGTGGCAAATTGATGCTTGATATTCCGTTGGAGGAGAATAGTGGCAATTTGATTGCGAGCGGTCAAGTTGATCTTAAAAATAATGATGTCGATATCACTGTTATTGATAGTCAGCTGAAACAGCTAACGGGGCGTTTTTATTTTCGTAATGGTGATTTGAGAAGTGAAAAATTGCAAGCTCAATGGTTTGGCCAACCCATAAACTTAACATTTAATACCGCTAGTGAGCGACAGAATTATCAGATCAATGTTAATGTTGGCGGTAATTGGCAAGCTAAAAAAATAGCCATTTTGCCTAAATCGATTACACGTCACTTGGCGGGTAGCACAGCCTGGCAAGGACAGGTTAATATTCAGCTGCCCAATCAACTAAAGCGAAATCCAACCTTATCTATTGCTCTGAATAGCAAGTTAGGTCAGCTTACCAGCCAACTTCCTGCTTTGGATACCCAGCAACTAAAGCAATTAGGTGATATGCAAATTCGTGCTAATGGTGATACCCGTCAATTGCAAATTTATGGTGATATTGGTCAGCAAGTTAGCTTTAATAGTCAATGGCAATTTACTGACAAGCAAGTTCGTTTACTAAAAGTAGCTATTCAGCCTTACATGCAAAAAAGTGTTGTTCTGCCGGACAGTCCGCTAGTTATGATCAACTTACCTGAAATCAATGATCCGAAATGGCTTTCATTGTTGGTTTTATTTTCTTCATTAAACCTAGCGTCGCAAAATTATGGTAAATCCTTTGTAATACCGGATATTGCTATTGTTAACTTGCCAAAGATCACTTTTGCTAAGCAGCAGTGGAATAATATGGTATTTACCATTAATAAAACTGCTGAATTAACAAAAATTGTTGTAGATAGCGATAAGTTGAAGGGAAACCTAAGTATTCCGAAGCAGGGTAATTGGCAAACTAAGATTAACTATCTTTATTTCAATCCAGAAATTTCATCTCAACAGCAGAATTACGTGGAAACAAATAACGTTGCGCAAAGATATGATATTTCAGCTTGGCCAAATATGGATATTTATTGCTCGGAATGTTGGGTTGCCGGCTATAAACTTGGAGAGCTTAAAGCACAAGTCATCCGAAATAGACAAACGCTGATTTTAAAAGAGGGATCTTTAATAAATAATAGTGCCACTAATTTGAAAATTTCTGGCATATGGCATGCAGATCAACAAAACAGTACAACGATAAGAGGGATCTTAAAAAGCAATCAATTTGATGATCTGGCTGCTTATTACGGCATACGAGTGCCTATTAAACAGGCACCATTTAAAATTGATTTTGATTTAAATTGGGCAACAGTGCCATGGCAGCCTGATGTTGCTAGTTTGAACGGTAATCTGAGTTTTAATTTGTCTAAGGGAGCAATTACTCAGATGGGTGGTGCTGGTCAGCTGTTGCGTTTTGTCAGTCTTAACGCACTGCTAAGCAAATTGCAAATGGATTTTAATGATACTTTTAGTGACGACTTTGCATTTGATTCCATTCGTGGTAAGGCCAACGTAAAAAATGGTATTTTAAATACTAATGATTTTTATATTGATGGTTTAATGGCTGATATTATAATACATGGCAAAATTAATTTAGTTCGTTGTGATATGAATTTAGAGACTATTATTACCCCTAAAATTTCAGCCACGGTAGGGGTTGCAACGGCGGTTGTAGTTAATCCACTTGCAGGAGCAGCTGTGTTTGCAGCGACTAGAGTATTGGGATCATTATGGAGTAAAATATCGGTTATCCGTTATCGAATTACCGGTAGTTTGGAACAACCAAAAATTGATGAAACTTTGCGTCAATTGGAGGAGAATCAACAGGATGATAAGTGACAATATTGCACTATTACAATTGTGTAGTGGTAAAAATGCTAAACATAACCTTGCTCAAATAGAGCAGCAGATTAAACAATTGCCGAATAGTGTGAAATTGGTTTTAACACCGGAAAATGCACTGTTGTTTAGTGATAATATCAGTTACTGTAATTTTGCCGAATTACAGGGAGAAGGTCCTTTACAAAGTGTAATTGCTGAAATGGTTCGCCATTATCAAGTATGGATATTGGTTGGCTCTATGCCATTAATTAGTCGTGAAGATCCTGAAACTTAGTTACTAGTAGTCGTCTGTTATTTGATGATAGCGGTGAAATTCGCGCTTGCTATGACAAAATTCACATGTTTGATGTGAATATTATTGAAGATGAACAAGGTATTTATAATGAATCTTCAATTTATCAGCGTGGTGAACATATTACGGTAGTTGATACGCCGGTTGGCAGTTTAGGAATGACGATTTGTTATGATTTACGTTTTACCAGCCTATTTCAGGCATTAAAAAAACAAGGAGCGGCTCTTACTTTCTGTACTTGCTGCTTTTATTACGTTTAACCGGTGAAGCACACTGGGAATCACTTTTAAAAGCCCGCGCGATTGAAAATCAATGTATTATTTTAGCGCCGGCACAAATAGGAGTGCATGGTCAACGAGTGCGTTAACCCTTAATATTGATAAGGCTAGAGAAAGTCTGATTGGCGTCTCTGAACAGATGAAAGTCGTAAAACATAATCGCTTCTTTACTAGTTTGATGCCATTGATTGAACACGTAACGAAATAGAAAGAGTAAATAAATATGAGTTTAACCTCTGTTAGTGAATATTTGCTAACATCAAACGATCTTAATCATCAACATCTTCAAGATATTTTAGAATCACTCGCCGAGCGACATTTAGATTATGCCGATCTCTATTTTCAGTCGAGTTGTAATGAAGCATGGGGATTGGAAGACAGAATTATTAAAAGAGGATCCTACAATATTGATCAGGGTGTAGGTATTCGCGCTATTCGTGATGATAAAACAGGATTTGCTTATGCTGATCAGATAACTTTACAGGCATTACAACAAAGTGCCAATGCAGCGCGAAGCATTGTAAATCAAGGTGGGGAAGGTAAAGTATGTCTTATTGGCCAGGCCAATTTTAAACATTTATATTCTGCGATTGATCCTATTCAAACAATGAGCCCAGAAGAGAAAATAGCATTGTTGCGACGTGTTGATCATGTTGCTCGGGCAGAAGATCCTCGCGTGCAAGAGGTTGATGTAACGCTATCTGGTGTTTATGAACATGTTCTTATCGTAGCAACAGATGGAACTTTGGCGGCTGATATTCGTCCATTAGTACGCTTATCTGTCAGTGTGTTAGTCGAACATGACGGCAAGCGTGAGCGTGCTGGCAGTGGCGGTGGTGGTCGTTATGGTTATCAATATTTTCTTGAAACAGAGCAGGGTGAAGTTCGGGCGGAATATTATGCCCGAGAGGCTGTACGCATAGCATTGGTTAATCTTGCCGCAATTGCTTCGCCGGCAGGAACAATGCCTCTAGTACTAGGCGCTGGTTGGCCAGGTGTCTTACTACATGAGGCAGTAGGCCACGGTCTTGAAGGCGATTTTAATCGTCGTGGAACATCTATTTTTAGTGGCAAAGTAGGTCAACAAGTTGCTTCGCCACTTTGTACCGTGGTTGATGATGCTACTCTAGTCGGCCGTAGAGGATCTTTAGCGATTGATGATGAAGGGGTGCCAGGTCAATACAATGTCTTGATTGAAAATGGTATTTTAAAAGGTTATATGCAAGACAAAATGAACGCGCGCTTGATGGGGGTTTTGCCAACAGGCAATGGTCGTCGTGAATCTTATGCTCATTTGCCGATGCCTCGTATGACAAATACTTATATGTTAGCGGGGGAGTCTACCCCGGAAGAGATAATAGCCAGTGTTGATCGTGGTATTTATGCACCTAATTTTGTCGGTGGACAAGTTGATATTACATCTGGCAAATTTGTTTTTTCGACTGCGGAAGCCTATTTGATCGAAAAAGGTAAGATTACGAAGTCGATAAAAGGAGCAACATTAATTGGCGCGGGTAGAGAAGCAATGCGACAGATTTCAATGGTAGGTAATGATCTTAAACTTGATAGCGGGATTGGTGTTTGCGGTAAAGAAGGGCAAAGTGTTCCTGTTGGTGTCGGCCAACCAACATTAAAGCTCGATAGTATGACGATTGGTGGAACCGCATAATAAATTTTTTGGGTAAATAAAAAATTGTTATCTTGGTAATATTAGCCATATTAATAGGGGCAGGCGTTTACTTTAAATGGAATAGTCTGCACCAGACAGAAGTTATCGGGCAAGTGGTAAAGCTAGCGGCTGTTTGCAATATTGACTAGTTAACCGTACAGTAAAATGTTGTTAGTTATCTACGAAAATATCATAGATTGCCTGATTTTTATATCACGAAAAGAAAAGCGCAACAAAATGGTTTGGCCAAAATTTGGATACACTGTGTGATGTATTGACTGGTGAAATTGCTTTACCGCTAGAGGTTATTTTTTCTCATATAAATCAACATCAGTTAAAAAATTTTGCTGAGGTGATAACGGTTTTTAGAGAAGCTGGATCAGATTGTGCACTTTCAGATAGTGTCTTTAGGTACTGAAAGATTTGGCGATAGGCTTTAGCTGGTTTATCTGCCTCTCTTTCTTTTTTGCAGTTACGAATTAATGTACGTAGCTGTTGACGATCAGCTAAGGGAAATAAGCGTATTACATCTTCAATAGCATTATTGCCATTCTCTAATAATTGATTACGTAAAGCTTCAAGCTTATGTAATATGGCGATTTGTTGATTGTGCCGATTTTTTAGCTTATTTAACGCGTTATAAATAGGTTGAGGATCTTGCGTTCTGAGTAATTTACCAATAAATTGTAACTGGCGTCGCCGTCCTTCATGTTTAATTTTTTTCGCTAATTCAACGGCTGTTAGTAGTTTATCATCAAGGGGGATACGCTCTAGTTCATGTTTACTAAGTTCAACCAGTTCAGCTCCCAGCTTTTTTAGCACTTCGGCATCACGCTTGATTTCGCTTTTACTAACCCAGATGATTTCATCCTTATCGATATTATCGGCGTTATGATCGAACCAGTTATCGGGCTGTTTTGCCATCGCGGCTTTCCTCTTAGCAAGACGTAGGATTATTTTATTTCAGAATAATCTATCGTCTGGTATGTTAACATTTTATCTCTATTGTAACTGGGAAAATAGATTTAATACTATAGAGGATTTATTTTCTGCTGAAGATAGGTATTGGTTGAGTTGACTCTATTTTCTATTTTGGGATGATATCAATGAATTTGACAGAACAGGTTTTATTACAACGTAAACAATTAGAAGAAACGGTTGCATATGCATTATCATACGCCAAAGAGAGTTGTGATGCGGCTGAAGTGGCTATTAATAAATCAACAGGTATCAGTGTAAGTACTCGTTTTGGTGAAATTGAAAATATTGAATTTAATAGTGATGGTGCTCTCAGCATCACAGTTTATCATAAGCGACGTAAAGGTAGCGCATCATCCACTAATTTACATCCAGAAGCAATTATGCGTACTGTGCAGGCCGCTATTGATATTGCACAGTATGCATCGGAAGATCCCTTTGCGGGCCTGGCAGATGCTGAACTTTTAGCTTACCAATCGCCTGATTTAAAACTCTTTTATCCCTTTGATCTTGATGTCGAAAAGGCTATCCAATTGGCAAGCCAAGCAGAGATGTCTGCTTTAAATGCGGATAAAAGGATTAAAAATACTGAGGGTGGAAGTTTCAATAGTCATTATGGTATCAGAGTTTTTGGTAATACCCATAGAATGTTACAGAGCTATTGTTGCAGTCGTCACTCAATGTCAAGTTGTGTGATTGCACAGGAGAATGATGATATGGAACGTGATTATGCTTACACTATCGCCCGTCGAATAGAGGATTTGCAATCACCGCAATGGGTGGGGCATGAAGCTGCCCGCCGAACGTTAGCCCGTATTTCACCTCGTAAATTATCGACAATGAAGACGCCAGTCATTTTTGCTGCTGAGGTAGCAACCGGTTTATTTAGTTACCTAGTTAGTGCGATTAGTGGTACAAGTATTTATCGAAGATCGTCTTTTTTATTAGACAGCCTAGGTAAGCAAATTTTTCCTGCTTGGTTAACCATTCGGGAGAAGCCACATCTGATTGGCGGGTTAGCGTCATCTCCTTTTGATAGAGAAGGGGTGAATACAACCCAACGTAATATTATTGAGCAAGGAATATTACAAACTTGGTTGCTCACCTCCTATTCAGCTCGTAAACTTGGCTTAAAGAGTACCGGTCATGCTGGTGGTATTCATAACTGGCATATTGCTGGTCAACAAGGATTAGATTTTGCTGCTTTATTAAAAGAAATGGGGACGGGGTTGGTCGTTACTGAATTAATGGGGCAGGGAGTTAGCTCGGTAACGGGAGATTATTCTCGAGGTGCAGCCGGTTTTTGGGTTGAAAACGGAGTAATACAATATCCGGTCAGTGAAATTACTATTGCCGGCAATTTAAAACAGATGTGGGCTAATATCGTAACGATAGGGAATGATATTGAAACTCGCAGTAATATTCAATGTGGTTCGGTATTATTGCTAGAAATGCATGTTGCTGGACAGTAATCTAATTATTGCTAATAAATTGCTGTAGAAGAATGAGAAAATTGGTTAAAAAATAGATGATTAAAGGTAGCCTGAGCCTGCATTTTACAGCAACAGCCAACATTAGCTGGTACGATGGAGCCAGGCTATTTTGTTGNGTCTTATATTAGCTTTTAAAAATAATATAGTTAGCTAATATAGCATAATACAATGAGAGGTAACTTTGCTAACGAATAACGTTGATGTAGTTAGATTTTTGGAAAAAGTTTATTAGTCGTCTTCAAGTTTATGATGAAAAAGTTCAATAATAGCTGCCAGTGCCTGTTCTTCATCTGGACCAGTTACTTCAAGATCGATATAACTACCTTGCTCTGAGTCTAGCATCAACATTGCTATAACACTATCTGCTTGAGCTTCTATATTATGGCAATTGCGTAAGATCACTGTAGATTCAAATTGTTGGATTAGCTCACAAAGCATTATTGCTGGCCGAGCATGAATACCCTGCTGGTTTTTTATAATAATGCGGTGATAGACTGTCATGATTTTCTCTTTTCTAGCGTTCGATGGCGCGATTGCACATTTTTGCCTCTAGAGCGAAAGTAATCAGCTAGTTGTTTGGCAACATAAACTGAACGGTGTTTACCACCGGTACAACCGATAGCAATAGTCAAATAACTACGGTTATTAGATTCCAACATCGGTAACCATAATTCAAGATAATTACGGGTTTGATAAATAAAATTATGTACTTTTGTGTGTCGGTCAAGAAAGGCAGCAACAGGGCGATCGAGACCTGTCATAGGACGCAATTTGGGATCCCAATGCGGATTAGGTAAAAAACGTACATCAAATACATAATCTGCATCGATCGGAATACCATGTTTAAAACCAAAGGATTCGAATACGATGGTCAATTCACGTTCCCGTTTACCTAATAAACGTGCTCTAAGCGTTTCAGCCAGTTCATGTACCGACATTTCGGAGGTATCGATAACTAAATCAGCGCGTGAGCGTAGTGGCTCTAATAGATCATTTTCTTCATCAATAGAGCTTTCTAATGATAAATTTTTGTTAGAGAGTGGATGTAGACGGCGTGTATCACTATATCTTCTGATCAGCGTATTACGATCTGCATTAAGAAAAAGTAATTGAGGGGAAAAACTAGCAGGTAGATTTTTTAAAGCTTTTTCGAAAATTGCAGGGTTGTCTGGCATATTACGAACATCAATACTCACGGCAGCAGAAGTTTGTCGTTCAGCAAGTGTATTTGCTAATTCTGGTAGTAAAATTACAGGCAAATTGTCAACACAATAAAAACCCATATCCTCCAGCGCTCGTAGAGCAACAGATTTACCTGAACCAGAACGGCCACTGACTATCATCAGCACCATGAGTAAATACCCCTTATGTTTCTTCACAATGAAAAATTATTATTTTTGGCATGGATTTTTTAGAAACAGTTATTCGTAATGATTTTATAGAGTTCTTCATTACTTTGTGCAGCGCGTAAACGACGACATAGATTCTTGTCAGCTAACCGTTTGGCAATTAAAGAGAGAGTATGTAAATGTGTTTCACATTGATCTGAAGGAACGAGTAATGCAAACAGTAAATCGACTGACTGGTTATCAATGGCATCAAAAGCAATCGGTTCATCCAAATGGAGAAATACCCCAACCGCGTCGGATGAATTGCTTTCATTTAATTTGCCATGAGGTATTGCAATACCTCCACCGATACCGGTTGTACCTACTTTTTCACGGGTTAGTAATGAATCAAAAACGACATTTTCAGGTACATTCAGTTCAATAGCAGCAATTTCACTGATAATCTCTAGTGCTCGTTTTTTACTCGTACAATGTACATTATTTAGTGTACATGATGGTGTTAATACCGAGCTTAATGATAATTTTTTTTCACTGTTCATTGGATTTATTCACTTAGAGCAATTATACCAGATATTCATTATGAATATCTGGTATGAAAGGTACTACTAGCATTGATAATCTACATTTAGTGTCATAGTGCCCTTGTTGTTTAATAACAAAAATTAATGTTGTTTCAATTTTTCTTTATATTTAGTAAGCTGACGCGCCATTTTTTCGATCATGACATCGATAGCAGCATACATATCATCTTCTTGAGCAGAAGCATGGAGTTCTGCTCCATTTACTTTGGTAGTTGCTTCAGCAATCTGATTAAATTTCTGTACTTTTAAAATTACATGAATACCATTGATATGGTCAAAGTATTGTTCAAATTTTGAACACTTTTCTTCAACAGTTTGTCGTAATGCTTCTGTAATTTTAATATTTTGGCCAGTAATTTGAAATTCCATAGTATCTTCCTTCTCAGTTAATTCAAATCAGTTTTTTACGCTGATTAGAGGGTGGAATGGATAGAGACTCTCGATATTTAGCAACTGTACGACGAGCAATTTGAATGCCTTGTTCTGCTAGTATGCTCGTTAATTTCTTATCACTCAAGGGTTTTACAGGGTTCTCTGCCGCAATGAATTTTTTTACTAGAGCGCGTATAGCGATAGAAGAGGCTTCTCTTCCTGTATCAGTGTTGACATGGCTGGAGAAAAAGTATTTTAGCTCAAAAATACCTCTTGGACTATGCAGATATTTTTGCGATGTGACACGGGAAATCGTCGATTCGTGCATATCAACCTGATAAGCAATATCTACTAGTACCATAGGTTTCATATGCTCTTCACCATATTCAAAAAATTTTTGCTGAGTTTCAACAATACATTGGGCAACTTTTAATAAAGTTTCATTACGAATTTCTAAACTTTTTATTAACCATTTGGCTCCTTGTAAGTTGTTACGGATAAATAGTTTATCTTCTTCATTATCAGAGTATTTACCTAGAGAAGCGTAATGTTGATTGATTTTTAAGTGTGGAATATTTTCGGTATTTAGTGCTACTTGCCAGTAGTTATCTATTTTGCGAACCAGGGCATCGGGTACAATATATTGTGGTTCGTTGGTTTGAATGATTTGCCCAGGTTTAGGATCTAATCGTTGGATCATATCGATGACTTCTTTCAAGGCCGCTTCTTTTAATTTGGTTTTCCGGCTAAGTTGCCGAAAATCACGATTACCCAGTAATTCTAAATGGTTATTAATTATCAGTTTAGCCTCTTTTAGAAAAGGAGTCTCCCTAGGTAACGCTGATAACTGAATGAGTAAGCTGTCTTTCAAATTTTTTGCTGCGACGCCAATCGGATCGAAATGCTGGATCCGTTTTAATACAATTTCAATATCTTCCAAGGTAATATCGGTTAGTGCTAAACCGGCGTAAATATCTTCAATAGTAGTGCTCAAATAGCCGGAATCGTCAATAGCATCAATAATGGTAGTGGCAATTGCTGCATCTATTTCAGTAAAGGGAGTTAATGATGCTTGCCATGATAAGTAATCTTGTAGCGTTTGCAACGTTTTTCCTTGGTAGATAGGAAAATCATTGTCGCTAAAATTATTGCTTAGAGTTGAATGGCTATCCGAAGTATAAATTTCTTCCCAGTTAGTATCTAAAGATAATTCGTCAGGTATATCATTTTGTTCAATTGCTTCAAAACTATCTAGTGCCGCTGGCTCGTTATCATCAATATCAGATGTTTCAATTTCCTGGTAGAGGTTATCTTGTTCAAGTAAAGGATTGGTTTCAAGAGCTTGCTGAATTTCGTGTTGAAGTTCTGCTGTTGAAAGTTGCAACAAACGAATAGCTTGTTGTAGCCGTGGTGTCATCGCCAACTGCTGACTGAGTCGGAGTTGTAAACTCTGTTTCATAAAATTGGCTTAGCCTCTTAAGAATAACATAATAAAAAAATTTACCAACTTTAATTAGTCACGGCTAGAGGCGGAAACCTTCTCCCAAATAGACGCGTTTGACTTGCTCATTTTCTAAAATAGTTTTAGGGGTTCCATGAGCGATAAGATGACCTTGACTTACAATGTAAGCACGTTCACAGACATCTAATGTCTCTCTCACATTGTGATCTGTTATTAATACGCCTAAATCATAATCTCTTAAGTGTTGGATTATTTTTTTTATATCTAATACTGAAATCGGATCAACACCGGCAAAAGGTTCATCTAAAAGAATAAATTTAGGATCAGCCGCCAATGCACGAGCAATTTCGACTCGACGGCGCTCCCCACCAGAAAGCGATTGACCGAGATTATTTCTCAAATGTGTAATGCTAAATTCTTCCATCAATTCTTCGGCACGTTGCCGTTTTTCTTCGAATGTTAAATCCTTACGAATTTCTAATACTGCCATCAGATTATCGCAAACGTTTAGCCGCCGAAATATGGAGGCTTCTTGTGGTAAATAGCCTATTCCCCTACGAGCCCGTTCATGGAGAGGCAGCAAACTAATATCTTCATTGTCGATAGTAATTTTTCCAGTATCACGAGGAACAATACCAACTACCATATAAAAGGTTGTCGTTTTACCCGCCCCGTTTGGCCCCAATAAACCAACAATTTCACCTGAACTGACTTCTAGGCTAACATCTTCAACAACCTTACGGTTTTTGTATGTTTTTGCTAAATGTTTCGCAGTTAATTTAGCCATTTTTTATTATTTACTCTTGCTATTATTTGTGCTCTTCACGCCAGGGTCTTTTTCTTGTAATTGAGAAGGTAGCAATATGGTCGTTACTCGTTTACCTTTATCACTAAAAGCTTCGATTTGCTGGGTTGGAACTAAATAGGTAATTTTTTCACCTTTAATATTGCTATCTAGTTGTTCAAGGTAAGCATTACCCGTTAGAATAACCAGCTCTTTCTCCATTTCATAACGTATTTTATCGCTGTGACCTTTTATCGGTTTACCATCATCTTGTAATTGATAAAAGGTTGCTGGCGTGCCATAGGCTTCGACAACCATCTTTTTTGCATCGCCATTCGGGCGAGCAACAACGACTTTATCAGCTCGAACATCGATAGAACCTTGTTTTATGACAACATTTTCTGTAAATGTGGTAATATTTTTTTCTAAATCAAGTGATTGTTTGATTGAATTAATTTGGATGGGCTGTTGAGAATCACTTTTTAGCGCTAATGCTGGCAAGCTTAATATGAATATTGAGCTAGTAAGTGCTACATTAATGAAGATCTTTTTTGCCAATATCATTTTAGGGGTTTCCTTCGGGAACTGTTTGCTTATTTGGGATTTCATAATAGGTCTTAACATCTTCAATTAACTCTGCGGTATGTGTTCTCATATTACCACGCATTTTCATACCCACTGATCGTAAACCGATACCAACTACTGTGACTTTATCATTGGATGAAACATCTTGGGTAATTAGGTTGACGATGGCATTTTCCGTCAAAATTTGTTGTAAATTTGAAGTTGGATTTAAGCTATTTACTTGAACATTACCATATAAATAGAGCATATTGTCACTCGTTAGTTTAGCTTTATTAGCTTGTATGGCCCAAGTAGGAATATTTTTTGTGTCATAGGTTGTTAATACTGGATTAATGAACCAGCTGATTTTATTACGAGAAAAGTGGTGCGTCTTATCCGTTACTAGCTTATAAGCCAATTCACCCATGGGATCATAGACATGGGTAATAGCATTGCCAGTTTGATAATTTGGTTGACTGTTATCAATCATAGCGGGTGCTTCTGATTGATTAAAATCAGCTAAGTTCCAGCCCATAAGTGCTAAAACAATCAGTGTTAATATAATGTTAAGCCAAAACTTAAATTTGCTCATTGTCTTTCATTTTTGCCTATATTGATAAACCGTGGGCATTTTCTATCTTGTCTTGAGCAAGCAGGATCAGATCACAAATTTCACGTACAGCACCTTTGCCTCCTGCTTGAGATGTGACATAATGCGCTTTACTTAACAACATTGGATGTGCGTCAGCTACGGCGGCCGAAAGCCCTACCAGCGACGCGATAGGCCAGTCAATTAAGTCATCACCAATATAAGCAATCTGTTGGGGTTCGAGTTTTAATCGGGTTATTAGATCATTATAAGCTAATTTTTTTTCATTTTGCCCTTGGTAAAGATGATTAATACCGAGTGTTTTGGCTCGATCTTCCAATAATTTAGCTTTACGTCCGGTAATAATGGCGACTTCAATCGCAGAAGTTAGTAAACAACGGATACCGTAACCATCTTTTACATTGAATGCTTTTAGTTCTTCACCATTATTTCCCATATAAACTAAGCCATCTGTCATGACGCCATCAACATCACAAATTAGTAATTTTATGAGACGCGCTTTTTCAACAATATGTTGTTCTACTGGGCCATAACAGGTTGTTATTTTATTATGATCATTCATGTATTATTTCCAATAATTATATGATGCCAGCTTGCAAAAGATCATGCAGATGAATAACACTAATAAGTGTATTTGCTTTTGCCACTAGTAACGAAGTAATATTGTGTTGTTGCATCAAATTTAAGGCGTCAATTGCTAGCATATTGGGTTTTACCCTAATACCTCCGACTGTCATCACATCGGCAATTTTTGCATTATTTAAATCAATATTCATCTCAAAGACGCGTCGTAAGTCACCATCGGTGAAAATACCTTCAATTTGCATTTCTTCATTACAAATCACAACCATGCCTAGTTTTTTGCGAGTAATTTCCAATAATGCTTGCTGTAATGTTGCCTGTTTGGTGACATTAGGAATATTTTTCTCGGTATGCATTAAGTCACTCACTCTTAATAAAAGTTTGCGTCCTAAAGTGCCACCTGGATGAGAGAGTGCAAAATCTTCAGCAGTAAAACCACGAGCTTCAAGTAAAGCGACAGCAATGGCATCCCCCATGACAAGCATCGCTGTTGTACTTGTCGTTGGCACTAGGCCTAATGGACAAGCTTCTTGTGGTACTTTGATACAAAGGTGAATATCTGCCGCTTTGCCCATGCTACTAGCAGGATTTTTTGTCATACAAATTAGAGCAATGTGTTGGCGTTTTAACACTGGAATGAGTGCTAATATTTCATTTGATTCACCGGAGTTAGAAATCGCCAAAACAATATCTTTACTGCTAATCATGCCTAAGTCACCATGACTTGCTTCTCCTGGATGAACAAAAAATGCAGGTGTTCCTGTACTGGCTAATGTGGCTGCAATTTTACGGCCAATATGGCCTGATTTTCCCATTCCCATAACAACGATTTTACCACTACATTTGAAAATTAGCTTACAAGCTTGATTAAAATCATTATTAATATATTGCTCCAGATTGGCAAGCCCACTACATTCAATCTCTAATACCTTCTTTGCTGTTTTTTGAAAATCAATTTCAGACATTTTTATTTCCCAATTTGATATAAGTAATTTAATTATATGGGTTAATAGATCTTTAGTAAGGCTCGTTTTTTCATATCACTAGCTTTGTATTACAACCATCAATATATTATCCGTGTATTTTTTATTAAAAAAATAGCATTTGTCACTATGATGGTATTCGAGAATTTGTTTATTGTGACGATTTAATGAGCAAAAGTAAAATTGCAATAATATTGATAGCGAATATATGGTAGTTTTTAGGTAATATGCTCCATAGTGAGTAAATATACTTAAATGATAATTAGACAGAAAGGCTACTATCGTCATGAATAAATCTGTAGATAATATCATAAAAATCAAAGATATGTCTTTTTTCCGGGGTCAGCGGTCGATTTTTACCGATATGAGTTTGTCGATCCCCAGGGGTAAAATTACGGCAATCATGGGGCCATCTGGTATTGGAAAAACAACTTTGTTACGTTTGATTGGAGGACAATTACGGCCAGATAAGGGCGAAATTTGGTTTAATGGTGTTAATATTCCAACACTATCACGCGCGGAACTTTATGCTGCTCGTAAGAAAATGAGTATGTTGTTTCAGTCTGGTGCCTTGTTTACTTATATGAATGTTTTTGACAATGTTGCCTTTCCTTTACGTGAGCATACTGTTTTAGCAGCAGAAATTATTCGAACAGTAGTCATGATGAAACTAGAAGCAGTCGGGTTGAGAGGGGCAGCCAATCTTATGCCGATTGAATTATCAGGCGGTATGGCACGACGAGCGGCATTAGCACGTGCTATTGCCTTTGATCCACAATTAATTTTATTTGATGAGCCTTTTGTTGGGCAAGATCCGATAACCATGGGGGTTTTGGTTAAACTTATTGGTGAACTTAATCATGCACTAGGTATTACTTGTGTTATTGTTTCTCACGATGTGCCAGAAGTTTTGAGCATAGCGTATAAAGCTTATATTGTTGCAGAACAACATGTCATTGCTGAAGGTACAGCGAAAGAATTGCAACAAAATAAGGATGCGCGGGTTAGGCAATTTCTTGATGGTATAGTTGATGGTCCAGTACCATTTAAGTTTCCGGCAGGAAATTATGCAGCAGATTTATTAAGGTAATAGGATGATACTGATTGATACATTAGCCGTATTAGGCCATCGTTCACTGGCTGTGGTAGCGACATTTGGCCGTGCAGGCTATTTGTTATTTGGGGCTTTATTTGGTAAACCTGAATTTGCAAAACAATGGCCATTATTAATAAAACAGCTCTACAATGTAGGAGTCTTATCTTTATTAATTATTGCTGTATCGGGATTATTCATTGGCATGGTACTTGGCTTACAAGGATATTTAGTCTTGACCATGTTTAGTGCTGAATCCTGTCTTGGCATGATGGTAGCACTTTCTTTATTAAGAGAATTAGGGCCGGTAGTGACCGCACTTTTATTTGCTGGCAGAGCGGGTTCTGCATTAACGGCAGAAATAGGATTAATGAAAGCAACAGAGCAGATCTCTAGTTTGGAAATGATGGCGGTTGATCCGCTACGCCGAGTAATTGCGCCACGTTTTTGGGCAGGGCTAATTAGCATGCCATTACTGGCATTGATTTTTGTCGCAGTGGGCATATTAGGTGGCACTCTAGTCGCTGTAGATTGGAAAGGAATTGATGAGTACTTTTTTTGGTCATCGATGCAATCTGCTATTGAGTGGAAAAAGGATATTCTCAACTGTTTTATTAAAAGTGGGGTATTTGCTTTTATGGTCAGCTGGATCGCTTTATTTAATGGTTATGATGCAATCCCAACATCGGAAGGGATCAGTCGCGCAACAACCAGAACTGTTGTTCATTCGTCATTAGCTGTGTTGGGTTTAGATTTTGTGCTTACTGCACTAATGTTTGGGAATTAATTAATGCAAAGTAAGAAAAGTGAAATTCTAGTTGGACTATTTGTTTTGATTGCATTAGCTGCGATTGTCTTTTTATGTTTAAAAGTTGCAGATGTTAAATCATTTGGCAATCAACCGACTTATAAAGTTACTGCCTCTTTTACCAATGTAGGTGGATTGAAAGTAAATTCGCCGGTAAAGATAGGCGGTGTTTTAGTTGGCCGAATAGTCGATATTATGTTGGATAAGAAAACTTATGTTCCGCGTGTTACCTTAGCGATTTTTAGTCAGTATGAGAACATTCCTGATAACAGTTCATTGTCGATACTTACCGCTGGGTTATTAGGTGAACAATTTTTAGCACTTAATATGGGTTTTTATGATCCAGATATGGGCGTTACCTTTCTTAAGGATGGCGGACGTATTGAAGATACTAAACCGGCCATAATATTGGAAGATTTAATTGGGCAATTCTTATATAGAAGTGGCGATCCTAATCGTTCGGATAGAGGAAGCTCAGTTTCCGCGAAATAATGAATAATCTTTCACGGCACCATGATGAATAATCTAATATGATAAAAAAAGGAACCTATTTTATGTTTAAACGTTTCTTAATAGTGGCTTTGTTAGTGGGTGCTCCGTTTGCGATGGCGACAGATAAAAACAACCCATATAAACTAATGCAAGAAGTCGCTGCAAGAACCTTTACGCGCTTAAAAAACGAGCAACCTATCATCCGGCAAAATCCAGATTACTTACGCAGAGTTGTTCGTGAAGAACTTATGCCTTATGTACAAATTAAGTATGCAGGAGCATTAGTATTAGGATCTTATTATAGTAGTGCAACACCTTCACAACGGGACATTTATTTTAAGGCGATTCAAACCTATTTGGTACAAGCTTATGGGCAAGCTTTGGCAATGTATCATGGTCAACAATATCAAATTGAGCCAGAACAACCTCTAGGGGATCGGAATGTTGTTGCTATTCGGGTAAATATTACCGACCCACAGGGACGACCACCTGTTCGTCTTGATTTTCAATGGCGTAAAAACAGTAAGACCGGCTATTGGCAAGTTTATGATATGATTACTGAAGGCGTTAGTTTAATTACAACTAAACAAAATGAATGGGTTAATATTTTGTGTACCAAAGGTATTGACGGCTTGACGCAAGAGTTGCTCAGTAGCGCAAAAAATCACATTACTTTGGAAAATAAAAAATCATGATACCTACGTTAATTTGGGAGCACAATGGTCAAACATTGATTTTAACCGGTGAGTTTGATCGTGATACGTTGCCCGCTTTTTGGCAACAGAGAAATCAGCTTTTAAAAGGTATCAATGCAATTAATTTTTCCCAGTTATCTCATATCGATTCTACCGGACTTGCTATGTTTGTCAGGTTAAAGTCAGAACAGCAGTCAGAAAATAAATTATTGGTATTTGAAGGTATTAGTGAACGTTTTAAGACGCTTATTAGGCTTTATAAACTTGAGGATTTTATGAACTAATTGGGTCATAAATTTTAAAAATAGTTTATACATAAAGCAGTCGCTCTTGCGCATTTTTTATGCCAAGAGTGTTTTCTTTGATTTGCAGCAGATAATAGATCGATTAGGATAGATGCATTGTTTTTTAATGTTAGAATTGAGCTTAATTATGGATACAAATGAAATAAAACAAGTATTAATAGAACAACTGAAACTTGATGAAGTGATTGTCAATGGTGATGGTAGCCATTTTCAAATAATTGCTGTTGGTGAAATGTTTAACGGCATGAGTCGGGTTAAGCAGCAGCAAGTGATTTATGCGCCGCTAATGGAATATATTACAGATAATCTTATCCATGCATTATCAATTAAAGCTTATACCCCCGCAGAATGGACAAGAGATCGTAAGCTTAATGGTTTTTAAGACTATACTCTTCATTAATAATATATTGAATATTACTCATAGAGAGTTTTTTGATGGACAAGTTTCTATTAAAAGGGCCAACTCGTTTGGTGGGAGATGTCTCAATTTCTGGTGCGAAAAATGCGGCACTACCGATATTGTTTGCGTCGTTATTAGCAGAAGAACCCGTTGAATTACAAAATGTTCCAAAGCTAAAAGATATTGATACAACAATTGAATTACTTAATCAGTTAGGTACCAAAGTTGAGCGTAATGGCTCTATTTTTGTTAATGCAGGTGGTGTTAATAAATTTTGTGCTCCTTATGAATTAGTCAAGACGATGCGTGCATCTATTTGGGCTTTGGCTCCATTAGTTGCCCGTTTCGGTCAAGGTCAGGTATCTTTACCGGGAGGATGTGCGATTGGTGCGCGTCCAGTTGATTTGCATATCGCTGGGCTTGAGCAACTTGGTGCCAAAATCACTTTAGATGAAGGTTATGTTAAAGCATCGGTTGATGGTCGTTTGCAAGGTGCCAATATTGTTATGGATAAGGTTAGTGTCGGTGCAACCGTTTCTATTATGACGGCTGCAACCTTAGCAGAGGGAAAAACAGTCATTGAAAACGCCGCTCGTGAACCTGAAGTTGAAGACACAGCCAACTTTTTAAATTCATTAGGGGCAAAGATGATAGGTGCGGGCACAGATAGCATTATTATTGAAGGGGTAGCGCGCTTAGGTGGTGGTATTTATCGAATTTTACCTGATCGCATTGAAACGGGAACTTTTCTGGTTGCAGCGGCTATCTCTGGAGGTAAAGTAATTTGCCGCAATACTAAACCGTCTACATTGGATGCAGTATTAGCTAAATTACGTGAAGCTGGTGCAGAGATTGAAGTTGGTGAGGATTGGATCCAACTGGATATGCATGATAAGCGGCCAAAGGCGGTGACTATCAGAACAGAACCACATCCTGGCTTTCCAACAGATATGCAAGCGCAATTTAGCTTACTTAATTTAGTTGCTGAAGGTGTTAGTACAATAACGGAAACTATTTTTGAAAATCGTTTTATGCATATCCCGGAGTTAATTCGTATGGGTGCCCATGCGGAAATAGAGGGGAATACTGTTGTTTGTCATGGAGTTAAACAACTTATGGGTGCTCAAGTAATGGCTACAGATTTACGGGCATCTGCTAGTTTAGTGCTTGCTGGTTGTACTGCGAAAGGAAAAACAATTGTTGATCGGATTTATCATATCGATAGAGGATATGAGAGAATAGAAGAGAAACTACGTAGTTTAGGGGCAAATATAGAGCGTATTACCGCAAATAAAACATAACTCGCTATTTTACTAAGGTAAAAATCAGTAGTTTAGTTAGACTGCTGATTCTTATTTATTGTAGTAATGATTTACCTTCATTGTGCTCTTCAATTTTAACGTGAACAGTCATGGTTTTGTCGTTGCGTAGTAGTACGACGGGGACGATACTGCCAGGATTAATTTCAGCAACTTGATCCATTGTTTCAGCAGCAGAGATAACCGGCTGGCCATTAACAGAAATAATAATGTCACCGACTTGAATACCTGCATTTTCTGCTGGGCCACTTGCTGCGACCTGAAAAACACGTAGCACTTTAATTTGATTAATATCGTTATTGTTAGAGCGAATATGGGGTAAGTCCCGCGCCGAGATACCGATAAAGCCGCGAATCACTCTCCCATCGCGAATAAGTTTTTCCATAATTTTAGTTGCTAATTCAGTTGGAATAGCAAAACCTAACCCCTCAGGTGTAAAACCGTTTTCTGAATGATCGAAGGAGAGTGTATTAATTCCCATTAATTCACCTTCAGTATTAATTAGAGCTCCTCCTGAATTTCCATGATTAATAGACGCATCAGTTTGTAGAAAATTCTGTCGGCGGGTGGTGCTTAGACCTACACGTCCGGTAGCGCTAATAATTCCTTGTGTTACCGTTTGCCCTAAATTATATGGGTTACCGATGGCTAACACGATATCGCCAACGTGTGCTTTACGATGTGGGTTAATCGGTATCACAGGAAGATTTTTAGCGTCTATTTTTAAAACAGCCAAGTCTGTTAAGCTATCTGAGCCAACGATTAGTGCGTCAAAAATTAATCCATCAGGTAGTGCAATTTGAATTTGATCAGCGTTATTAACGACATGTCTGTTTGTAATAATATAACCGTTACTACTCATAATGACACCAGAGCCTAATGCGGTTAATTCACACCCATTTTGGGAAAAACTACCGGTACCGCTGCTATAAACATAGACAACTGCTGGTGCTGCTCTACGTACCGCTTTACTAAAACTAATAGGTTGATCATCTTTTTTACCGTCCAGGAGGTCAGTGAGTCCTTTCGGGCGTATAGATGGAATAGCTATTAGCAAAATGGCAGCGATAACAAGCCCTATAATAACGGCACGAAAAAGCTTGATGAACATAGTAAGTATTCTGTAATAAGCGATGAAATAGCCGGATACCATAAATACAAACAGGTACGGTAGTTAACAGAACCTGTTTGTTGGATGATTAATTGAATATATTATTACTACGAAGTAACAAGTAGATATTTTGATCACCACGTAAAATATTTAATGCTAAAGCGGTAGGCTTAGTTTCAATAATTTTATGAAGTTGATTAATATTTTCTATCCGTTGTTCGTTAGCACTAACAATAAGATCACCTTTTGCCAGACCAAGCATTGCTGCAGGTGAATTAGACGAAACGCTATCGACCTTGACACCTTTAGTGCTCCGGATTGTACTATTGCTTAAAGTGGCTCCCATTAGTGAAGTGTTTAAAACTTCGGCTTTTGTACTGGTGGAATCACTATCTTCTAAGGTAACGTTCACTTCCATTGGCTTGCCTTTACGTAGTAGCCCTATGGTGATCTTTTTACCAATTTCACTGGTGCCAATTTTAGCTCTCAACTCGGCGAAGCTATTGATGTATTTGTTATTAATTGAAACCAAAACATCACCAGGTTGAATGCCTGTTTTAGCTGCTGCAGAATTTGGGATCACTTCACTGACAAATGCACCTTTTTGTGCATCAATATTCAATGCTTTTGCTACATCAGGGGTCATTTCAGTGCCTTTGATCCCCAGTAATCCACGTTTTACTTCACCATGTTTGATAATTTGATCGCTAAGGGATTTAGCCATATTGGATGGAATCGCAAAGCCGATACCAATGTTACCCCCACCAGGTGCTAAAATAGCAGTATTAATACCAATGAGTTCACCATTGAGATTAACCAATGCGCCGCCCGAGTTACCTCTATTAATAGAAGCATCAGTTTGAATAAAATTTTCCAGACCTTCTACATTTAAACCACTACGACCTAATGCAGAAATAATGCCTGATGTTGCCGTTTGACCCAAGCCAAAAGGGTTACCAACAGCAACAGCAAAATCGCCAACCCGCAGTTTATCGGAGTCAGCTATTTTAATAGCGATTAAATTCAATTTTTTCAGATTTGCTGTACTTGAATCTTTGATTTGTAATAGGGCGATATCTGTTTGGGGATCGCGGCCGATAAGTTTAACGTCAATTTCTCTGCTATCATTAAGCTGAATTTGGATACTATCAGCATTATCGATGACATGGTTATTAGTTAGGATATAACCTTTTTCAGCATCAATAATAACCCCGGAGCCTAATCCTTCAAAAGGGCGAATACTCTGCTGCTGAGAGGGGAAATTGGGCCCAAAAAAGAATTTAAATTCTTCGGGTAACTGTTGATTTTGAACACGTGTTCCAGATACACGAATACTAACTACGGTAGGAATTACTCTTTCTAGCATTGGTGCTAGACTAGGTAATTCTTGACCAGATGATAAAGTAACTGGCGGCATTGATGCAGAATGACTTACTGCGGGTATACTTATGAGCGAAAGACTGATGCTCATAGCTAATATAGTTAAAAAATGTTTCTTTTTTTTCATCATGAATTCAATTCTCTTACATACCTAATTTATTTTAAGGTAATTTGCTTCCTGGATAGAAAAGACCTTAGCAGATATAAGACTTTAAATTATGCAGAAAAGTTCAGCCAACGGATAGTGGTAATTTTTTTTTTACATGTATTTACATGATATTAATTTTTTATAACAAAATGGATCTATTAGGTGGATGCACTACCATTAAAATTAGGTAAAAATGCAATTTTATTAATATATGTAACCTAATTTACTTTTTTTTCTCTTTTATTGAGCGAAATAAGCCAGAAGAAGCTTCAGAATAATCTTTGGGCGGTAAATTAACGGGAGCTCGATCATTATCTGATTCTGATTCAGTCAAACGATAGTTAAAAGGGTTGTTTTGTATTTGCATATCAGGCATCAATTCATGAGAACTTTTAGCCATATGTTGATAGAGTTGGCGATAATCTTGCGCCATATTATCGAGTAACTCAGCACTACGCGCAAAATGGCTGACCAATTCTTTACGATATTCTTCCAATTCATAGTTTTTCTTTTCAAGTTCAGCTTGCAAAGCTTGTTGGTTACGTAGCTTGTTATTGCCGAAGCGAACTACTAGTGCACCAATAATAAAACCTACAATTAGACCGATTAGTGCATATTCCCAAGCCATGGTGACTCCTTCATTCACAAAACAACATTTATTTTCATAGAAATAAATTCATAGTATAGCAGCCACTATACCTGTTAAAAGGGTATAAATGAAAGTGGGAAAAGTGATTGCTAATGATTTCATCTTATTCTGAGGTATTAAAGCACGAAAGATTATCTATATAATGTTTATTATTGGTTTCATTGGCAATAAAAATTATGACCTTTTTAAGGATTATCAGGTTGATGGCATTGTTGACTCCCTCTAAACTTTACCAACAGTTTTTGGCTACTGGTGACTATTAATTTGACGATGTGCAAGGTAAAGCGATAGCACGTTTAGATATTATTTATTATCAATTGATTAATAGAACATCCCAGTTATCATTGAGAAGTAAAATTGGCCAAAATTATTTGCTAAAAAACTACATACGAATTGTGAGCCTGTTCAGTTATTATACATGTGGGGTGGTGTTGGGAGAGGTAAAACCTGGCTGATGGATCCCTTATTTACCAGAGTTTACCGGATGGCAGAAAATTACGCTTACATTTTCATCGTTTCATGTGGCGAATGCAGAATGAAATTATTGAGTTACAAGGTTAGCAAGATCCATTTAGAAATTATTGCCGATAGATTTAAAAACAGACCGATGTTTTATGCTTCGATGAGGTTTTGTCTCTGATATCACTGATGCAATGATTTTGGCAACGTTATTAAAAGCTTTATTTGCCAGAGGAATAGAGTAATTTGTTTAATAGCAACGTCTAATATTCCACCAGATGAACTATATCGAAATGGATTGCAACGAACACATTTTCTTCCAGCGATTGAACAAATAAAAAAATACTGTGACATTATGAATGTTGATGCAGGTATTGATTATCGTTTACGTACCTTGAAACAAGCTGGTCTTTATCTTACGCCAATCAATGAAGAAAACTGCAATAGGATGGATGAGATATTCATTAAATTAGCTGGCAAACCTGGAGATAGGTTTTCCTATTCTTGAGATTAATCATCGTACTATGCAGGTAATCAGCACCGCAGAAGGCATCTTATCGATTGAATTTAAAGCATTATGTGAAGATGACTCGTAGTTAAAATGACTATATCGTTTTAGCAAAAGATTATCATACTGTATAATGTTTTGATGATGTAAGAAATCCATGAAGATATAGCTAGGCGGTTTCCCGCTCTGATTTATGAATTTTATGAGCGAAAAGTTAAGTTGATTATATGGATAAACTTTACCAAGGGCATTTATTACGTTTTGAATATCAACTTTGTTTATCACGATTATGAGAAATGCAAAGTGAAGTATACTTAAAATTACCTCATATATCTTGATTAGCGAGTAATAATATAATAAATCACCGAGAAAATTTATTTTTTTGGTCGATTTTTGGTAAAAACTTTTCTATAATTTTTCACCCCACGTTACAGCAAGTTTTTTATTTCCCAAAAATCTTGCATTAATGTCAGTTTGACTACTCGAAGGGGTAGGATTTACTGGACACAACTTAGGGTGAGCATGCTGAGGTATTTTTATAAAATATGAGTGTTCACCAACATGTAACTTATAAATGGGTAGGCTTTAATGAAAACTTTTACAGCTAAACCAGAAACCGTAAAACGCGACTGGTACGTTGTTGATGCAGATGGAAAAACTTTAGGCCGTCTTGCAACTGAAATTGCTCCTCGTTTACGCGGCAAACATAAAGTGGAATATACTCCGCATGTCGATACTGGTGATTACATCATTGTTGTTAATGCAGAAAAAGTTGCTGTTACTGGTAACAAGCGCGAAGACAAAATTTACTATCGCCATACCGGTTATATCGGTGGTATCAAACAAGCGACCTTCGAAGAAATGATTGCCCGTCACCCTGAGCGTGTAATTGAAATTGCGGTTAAAGGTATGCTACCCAAAGGACCTCTTGGTCGTGCGATGTACCGTAAAATGAAAGTTTATGCGGGTAGTGAGCATAACCACGCGGCACAGCAGCCGCAAGTTCTTGACATTTAATCAGGATGGATATAGGCAATGGCTGAAAATCAATACTACGGCACTGGTCGCCGCAAAAGTTCTTCCGCACGTGTCTTCATTAAGACAGGTAGCGGTAATATTACTATCAATCAACGCAGCCTAGAGGAGTATTTTGGCCGAGAAACGGCGCGAATGGTTGTTCGTCAACCGTTAGAATTGGTTGATATGTTGCAGAAACTAGATTTGTACATTACCGTTAAAGGCGGTGGTATTTCTGGTCAAGCAGGAGCAATCCGTCATGGTATTACACGTGCATTGATGGGATATGACGAGACACTACGTTCTAAACTACGTAAAGCTGGGTTTGTTACTCGAGATGCCCGTTCTGTTGAGCGTAAGAAAGTGGGGTTGCGTAAAGCTCGTCGTCGCCCACAATACTCTAAACGTTAATTTTTTGTTTTTACAATAGTTTATTAATATAAAACCCGCTTTTAGGCGGGTTTTTAGTATGTTATAAATTTATATTATCTTGCGATTATAAATTTAATTTTTTCAATAAAAATTGCTTTAATTTTGTAGATTTATCATAAAATCTTGTCAAACTTTCCCCTATTTTGAACAAAATCTGATAGACTATAGGCCATTAATTTCTTATCTATTTCTCACCCAATTTGGTGGAAATAACATGTATTAATTTGCAGTTCGATGAATAAATGCCTGTTAATCGAGTGAATTGGTTTACAAGCATTTTAAACATGTGAGAATGGCCTTATTGATTCTATTTATGGCTGTTTGTTCTTTTTTAATAAAACTTGGAGGTTTTCATGGCTGTCGCTGCCAACAAACGTTCGGTAATGACATTGTTTTCCGGCCCGACCGACATATTTAGCCATCAAGTGCGGATCGTATTGGCAGAAAAGGGTGTGAGCGTTGAGATTGAGAATGTTGAAGCAGGTAATTTGCCTCAAGATTTGATTGATCTAAATCCTTACCAAACAGTACCAACACTGGTGGATAGAGAGTTAACATTGTATGATTCCCGCGTTGTAATGGAATATCTTGATGAACGCTTTCCGCATCCACCATTAATGCCTGTTTATCCAGTTGCTCGTGGTAGTAGTCGTTTGATGATCCATCGGATAGACAAAGATTGGTATTCTTTGATGCATAAGATTCAAAACAAAGCTCCTCAGGCTGAGGCTGCCCGTAAGCAATTAAGAGAGGAGCTGATATCAATCTCGCAAATTTTTAAAGAGATGCCGTTTTTCATGAGCGAAGAATTTAGTCTAGTTGACTGCTATTTAGCTCCCCTTTTGTGGCGTTTACCTTTTTGGAATATCGGCATCCCCAAAGGAAAAGAAACAGAGGGCATTCGTTCTTATATGGAACTTGTATTTGAGCGAGATTCTTTTCTTGCTTCATTAACTGAAGCTGAGCGTGAGATGCGTTTATCTACCACAGGTTAATTTATTATGAAGTTGTTAGTAGGAATGTCTCCACGTCGTCCTTACCTTCTTAGGGCTCATTATGAATGGCTTCTCGACAATAATATGACACCCCATTTAGTTGTGGATGTTAATATTTTTGGTGTAAATGTACCTATGGAATATGCGCATAAAGGACAGATTATTTTAAATATTACACCTTCTGCCGTAGGTAATTTAAAGCTGACAAATGAAATCGTAAGCTTCAATGCCCGTTTTGGTGGCATTCCTCGCCATGTTGAAGTGCCTATGGGAGCTATTATTGCTATCTATGGGAGTGAAAATGGAGCAGGAATGATGTTTGAACCTGAGCCTGAATATGAGAGTGGTATAGGTAATTCTGTTGCTCAAAGTGAAAATTTAGTGCTTGTTAGTGATACTGAATTATCAAATGAAAAGCAAAAAATAACGTCGTTTTCATCTTCTGATGATGAGCCGCCTACGCCACCAAAAGGACGCCCGACGCTACGTGTTATTAAATAAGGTATATCATGATTGAGGGGAGTATAAAATGCTGCCCTTTTTTATTTTATAAATCTATATTTTTTGTTTATTAAATTTTTATTTATCTGATTTATAAAACTTCGTTTATAAGTTAATTCATTGTTCATGAAAATCTAAACGTAAATTATCCCTCATAATTGTATGTTAGATCCCTCTGTTTTTTATCTATATAAGTTATGATTTAAGCTGATTTTTTGTATCGGAGTGTGTATGAAGCTGCTTAAAGGACTTGCTCAGTATTATGTTGATTTAATGATGAAGCTTGGCTTAGTTGGATTTTCCTTACTATTAGCCACAGCACTTGTCGCATTAGCCATGGTATTACAGATAGCTGTTGATATTTTATTGTATGGCAATGTTAATAATATTGATTTGGTTCGTTCTATTTTTTTTGGATTGATTATCACGCCTTGGGCGGTTTATTTTCTTTCTGTTGTTGTCGAGCAACTTGAAGAGTCTCGTCGTCGTTTATCAAGTATGGTTGATAAATTGGAAGTTATGCGTAAGCGTGATGCAGAGCTTACTGACAAACTTAAAGGAAATATTGCTCAACTTAATTTGGAAATTACAGAGCGTGAGAAAGTACAAAAGGCGCATTTAAAATTATTAGAAAAATTGCAAAAAGAGATGAAGCGCCGAGAGCAGACGCAACTTGAATTCGAACAGCAGTCTATATTATTACAATCATTTTTAGATGCATCTCCTGATCTTGTTTATTATCGTGATGAAAATAATGATTTTTCTTGTTGTAATAGAGCGATGGAATTATTGACAGGTCGTAGTGAAAAGCAGCTTATTGGACTAACCTATCGTGAAATTTATGGTGAGGAAGTTGCAGAAAAAGAGTTTGAAACTGATGAAAAAGTATTTCGTCATAATGTGTCATTGACCTACGAACAATGGTTGGTATATCCAGATGGGCGGAAAGCATGCTTTGAAATACGTAAAGTACCTTTTTATGATCGTGTGGGAAAACGTCATGGGTTAGTAGGATTTGGACGCGATATAACCGAGCGTAAACACTATCAGGAAGCGTTAGAAAATGCCAGTAGGGATAAGACAACGTTTATTTCAACCATCAGCCACGAGCTTCGTACGCCACTTAATGGGATTGTTGGACTGAGTCGTATATTACTTGATACAGAATTAAGCAATGAACAAACAAATTATTTGAAAACTATCTACGTTAGCGCCATTACTTTAGGTAATATTTTCAATGATATCATTGAGATGGATAAGATTGAACGACGAAAAGTCAGTTTAGATATTCAACCTATTGATTTTAATGAATTTATTTATGACCTTGAAAATTTATCGGGACTTTTGGTACAACCTAAAGGTTTAAAATTTACCCTAGAAGTAAAAGAAAATTTACCGAGCAAGATCATTACTGATGCAACACGGTTACGGCAAATACTATGGAATTTAATCGGCAATGCCGTGCGATTTACTCAACAAGGTGAGATTAAAGTCCGTATTTTGTATAAAGGACATGAGCAACTTTATATTCAGGTTATTGATAGTGGCATTGGGATCCCAAAAGAAGAGCAAAAAAAAATTTTTGCTATGTATTATCAGGTAAAGGGTAGTGCTGGTGGCCGGCCAGAAACGGGTACTGGGATTGGTCTTGCTGTTTCTAAGCGCTTAGCGCAAAGCATGGGAGGGGATATACAGGTTGATAGTACATTAGGGGTAGGTTCTTGCTTCACTGTTTCCGTTATAGCGCCGATTGTTGCAAAAACGGTTGAAATGCCAATACCAGAAGTTGTTTTACTACCTAAATTGCATATTCTTTTGGTGGAAGATATTGAATTAAATATTATTGTCGCGCGATCTGTATTAGAAAAATTAGGCCATACCGTTGATGTTGCTATGAATGGTAAAGAAGCATTAAAAATGTTCAAAATTGGTAATTACGATCTGGTTTTATTGGATATTCAACTACCTGATATAACAGGGTTAGATATTGCTCGCCAGCTTCGCCAAACTTACGTGAATGATGAGTTACCTCCTTTAATTGCATTAACAGCTAATGTATTGAAAGACAAAAAAGAGTATCTTGCGGCGGGTATGGATGATGTATTGAGTAAACCACTCTCTGTAAGTGCATTAATAAAGATTATTGAAAAATATTTAACTGGTTGTAAAAATAAATCCATCGACATTCCACTAAAAAAATTTGCTAACCATGATGACGTATTAGATATCAATATGCTCAACCAATATCTCGAATTAGTTGGCCCAGAACTTATTGAAGACAGCATAAAAATCTTTGAAAATATGATGCCAGGATACCTATCTTTACTGGATTCTAATATTGTGGCTAAAGATCGAAATGGAATTGTTGAGGAAGCTCACAAAATTAAAAGTGCAGCGGGTGCAGTTGGTTTGCGCCATTCCCAGCAGTTAGCCCAACAGATCCAATCTCCTGATTTACCTGCTTGGTGGGATAATATCCAGGAATGGTTTGATGAATTAAAAGTAGATTGGCAAAAAGATGTTAAGGTTTTGAAGCGATGGTTAGCTGAGGCTGAAAAAAAATAGCCCCAACCGAAGTTGGGGTGCGCGAATATTGCGCCAACACCAGGGAAATCGTTTTTTTACTCGCGAATTATGATATTAATGAATGTAGATGGCGAGTAAAACAGAAACCTTCATTTTTTGTTAGCCAAGTAATATAATAAATATAATCGTTTTTGTTACAAGACTCATTAAAAATTGTGACGAAAGTTGTATATTATCACATTAAATGAATTAGTAATAATCTACTACAAATTGGAGTCAGAGATGAAACCTATTGCTGTAATTTTAAGTGGATGTGGTGTATTCGATGGTAGTGAAATTCATGAGTTAGTGCTTACTATGTTATCTTTGAGTAAAAATAGTGCATAAATGTATTTTTTAGCACCTAATCGAGATCAACTAGATGTTATTAATTATATAAATGGAAAAGAAAAAGTAGAAAAACGTAATATAATGGAAAATTCTGCACGTATTTCACGTGGGAAAATAGAGCCTTTGTCATCTACAGATGAAAATAACTTTAGTGCGGTCATCATTCTGGGTGGATTTGGTGTGGCAAAAAATTTATCTAATTTTGCCTTTAAAGGAAGTGAGTGTGAAATAAATAAAGATTTATTAATATTTTGAATATAAATTAACCAAAAAAGGGAAGCCGATGGTGTTAATGTGTATTGTGCCAATTATGCTGCCTAAAATTTTAAATAAAGCGGTAAAGTTAACAATAGGTAATGATAAAAAAACTATTGCTCAAATAAAACAAATGGATGGAAAACATAATATTTGTTCTTTTGATGATATTGTAGTTGATGAAGATAATTAAAAGTAATAACAACACCTGCTTACATTTTTGTGTCATTATCAAATCAAGCATGGCAAGGGTATTGATACATTATTAAAAAAGTAATTGAAATGGCTAGCCGTTAGTTATGTTAGCTTACTTATTATTATTATGGAATTGGTTAAAAAAACATTATTAATTTCATTTTCCTGTTGGCTAATAACGATTTTGATTTTTAAATTTTTGCCTTTACCTTTTTAGATGGTAATGATAGAAAGAGAAATTAGCGCTTTTTTATCATAAAATTTTTCTTATGTTTTTTGTTCATCTTGGGTAGAGATTAATGACATTTCACCGAATATGTTAATTGTAGTTATTACCGCAGAAGATCAAAATTTTCCAAATCATTGGGGATTTTATTTTCAGGTAATAGAAAGCGCAATCAACCAAAATTTGGCTAGCAAAAAGCCTATTAGAGGCGCTTCAACAATAACTCAACAAGTAGTAAAAAATCTTTTGTTATGGGATGAACTAACTTGTTTCCGTAAAGGCATTGAAGCCATATGACACCAATAATTGGAGTTATGTGGTCTAAAAAGCGGATTTTGACAATTTATTTGAATATTGCTGAGTTCGATGAGAGTATTTTGGTGTAGAAGAATCAGAAAAATATTATTTTAAAAAATAAAATCAGTTATATAGATAAAAATTAGCATTATTATCTGTTATTTTGAAAAATTCATTAGTTTATGACGTAAAAAACCATCTAAGGATTTATCAAATTGTCAAGTATGGATACTGTGGCAAATGAAGCAATTAAGTGATGAGAATTTTCTGAAAAGATATGGCTTCATTCTTGGCTAATTTGAGTGGTAGTATATAATATTAAAAATTTCATTTTTTTTGTAATTTTATTATTTACATGTGAGAATTATTTTTTATGGTTATTATTTTTTTACTAAATAATAATTTTTGTTATTTTAAACACCAAATGATGGGTTAAGTTTGAGAAATAAATCGATAACTCAGGGCTCCTTGATGCTGAATTCGATAAGTGGGCGGCTAGAATAAGTTCTTGTGCGGATATTTTAAAGAGCAGTTTTTTAGTTATGGGATTGCTGATGCAAGAGGCTTGATATGGCTGTTGTTGGAGCCATCTGTCATGTCGGATTTTTGCTGCCTTCTATGAGCATTTTTCTTTGAGAGCCGCCCACAGATTTTTACTGTTTAAATTGGTGAGGTTGATCAGTTTTTGACTGGTATCGCCACAAGAGGAGCAGCTATTAACTGAGACGTTCTTATTTTTAAATTTAAGCTATATACTTAGAAACACTCGCATATGCTAAATAGATATTTTGAATTGGGAAAATAAGTAAAATCTTATTTTTAACTTAAAAGGTATTGTAGTATGAGGACTTTAGCTGTTTTATTATTCTTGTTTTCTATACCTTTCGCTAATGCTTATGCTTGTCCTGATGGCTTTATTTATGATGAAATTAAAAAATCATGTGTTAGTCAAAGTGATTCTAGTGTAACAGTGACAAAAAAAACTTCTAACGGTTGTGAAAAATTTATAGATCAATGATTACTATTACCAAAGTGCAAAAATTAATTATGTTAGTATGTAGCTGGGAAATGAACGACCATTTTAGGAAACTATAGAAGATTTTGGCGGCTAAATTGCGGCGATACGTGAGCGATTAGCGAATTGTTGAACGTCCATAGCTCACGAAACTGGCCTTAACTCTACTAAGCAATCGACATGATATGATAGCCTAGGATAGTGTTGATTGTCGAAAATGAGATATTGAAACAGGTATGGTTGATAATTTGGTGAATAAAAGTACTATGGATTTTCTCATGTAAGGTTCTTATTGCCAACAATAAAGGAATCATATAAATTTAAAAATAAGCAATTCCATCGAATTGGTTAGCTAACTTTGGCCGTTGGTTTTATTTTGTCTGAAACTCTAGTAAATGAATTAGTTATTGAAGATATGAATTGATGATTTTTAGAGGTTATTTTGAATAGCGATTTAGGGTGTCTCCCTTTTTCTTGATAATATAGAAATCTTTGGCAGGATAAATTTTAGTTTGTTAAGCCAGGCGGTAACCATTCCCTTGGCAGTGATACTAGGGAATATTGCTGAATGTGTAATTTACACTGAGTGATCACTCAGTGATATTGGTTAGCATAATTTGTTGTTAAATAAATAGTTGTCGTAATCCCAGATTGATTAAATTAGACTCTTTACACAAGTGATTAAATTTCAATACAGAGTGCTTATGTTGAAGGATAAGTAGATCCTGCTAACTTTCTTAATTTTAAAAAATTATTGTGAAATTAGCTAATGATTATCGAATATTGAAAGGTTAGCTACGATTAATAAAAAGATAAAATGCGGCTAGTGAGTATGCTAATTATTCCTATCCGACAACTGATTGCCGGATAGTTAGCATGGTAATAACTTCTTCAGTTTGGTGAGAAAAGGAGATTAATTAAGATAGGTAAATGCGGTAGTGACACGTTTAACGCCATCTGTTTCACTGGCAATTTTTGCAGCCGCGGCTCCCTCTTGCTGGGTTAGAATGCCAAGTAAAAACACCTCTCCACCTTCTGTAATAACTTTGACGGTTGATGATTTAACCGAATCACTGGTAAGAATTTGCGATTTTATTTTAGTTGTTATCCAGGTATCTTTAGAAGCCGTACCAAGATCAACCGGTGTTGCTTGGCGAATCTCATTATAAACCGCCTCAACACCTTCTACTTTTGTTGCTATCTGTTTCGCTCTTTCAGCTAATGCAAGATCAGGAGCTTGGCCGGTAAGTAGTATCTTACCTTCATAAGCAGTGGTAATAATACGTGTATTGCGGGTAATTTCTTGATCTTTGTTAATAGCAGAACTAACTCGGGCTTCTAATGTTCCATCATCGACCTGGCGACCTACACTTCTTGGATCTGTTGCACTTTTTGTAGCGACTGCCGCTGAGCCTATAACAGCAGCACCAAGGCATCCTTGTAAAAAAAGGGTACTGCATATTATGGCAATTAGAGGAAATAGTCTCATTATTACTCCTTAGTCATCTTGATGCGGAAAAAGTGTATTATCGATTAGATCCCATAAACAGTTAACTGTTAATAGGTGAACTTCTTGAATTCTGATGCTTCTTTGCGAAGGTATTCGAATTTCTACGTCTTGTGTGCCTAATAAGCCGGCTAATTCTCCTCCATCATGACCGGTTAAGGCCACAATAGTCATATTACGTGCTAGTGAAGCTTCAACCGCTTTTATAACAACGCGACTATCGCCTTTGGTGGAAATTGCAAGCAGTACGTCACCAGATTGGCCTAATGCACACACTTGTTTTGCATACATTTCTTCGGGTTTTTGGCTATTAGCAATCGAGGTTATGATCGCATTATCTGTGTTGAGACATAAAGCGGGAAGGCTCGGACGTTCAGCTTCAAATTGATTGATCATACTGGTTGCAAAGTGTTGTGCAATTACTGCTGAGCCACCACTGCCACAACATAAAATTTTATGACCGTTTAGTAAGGCGTGAACGATCATAATTACTGCACGAGAAATAGCATTGGGTAATGCTTCAGCAGCGGCAATTTGTGTTTGAATACTTTCGGTAAAACAGGCTTTGATTTTTTCCAACACGTTAAGACCTACTTACATATAATTAATGGATGGTATCATAGTCACTAAAGGCATTTGGTAACCATTCGAACTGATTTCCAGTTGTAGCGCAAATGTCAAAACGACATAAAGCAGCTGTTTTTATGTTTTCATTATGTTTTAGCAACCATAATTTAGCGGCTGAAAGTAATTTTTTTCATTTGCTTAAAGTTACTGACATTAATGCATTACCGAAATTATCATGGCGGTGAAAGCGTACTTCAACAAACACCCAGGTGTTTTGATCTTTCATAATTAAATCAATTTCTCCAATTGGGAAACTCACATTGCGGCTAATAAACTGCAGCCCTTGCTGTTGTAAGAATTGTTTGGCTTTGTATTCGAAGTGACGTTCTTGTATCCAAGATAAATATGACTATTTTAGCATAGCGAATATCCTTATTGTAGGGTGATGCTGCCGTTAAGATGACACCTTAGTCACTATTTTACTCTATTTTTGTCTACTGACTGATAAATTTTATTTTTAACTCACAATTTATTAAATTAATTGAACCTTTCTTTGTTGAAATTTTAAACAGGATAGGGTAAGAAAAATAACGCAATTGTTACTATTTACGCTTAGTTTTCCTCTGGCATCATTTAATTCAATATTATGTTGTTGTAGTTGATTGAAATGATTGGTTAATAACCAAGCATCAATTCCCATAGTGTAAAGACGAATCAGGGAGTAATCAGCAGACAGTTGTTGATTAGCTTATGTCAGTAAAGCGGAATTAGCACCGGCTATTAAAGGAATTTCAGTGAATTGAAAACCTTCCATTTCAAGATAATAATCGGTACTTAAATCTGTTTTATGACTGTGTGAACTGGCATCAGGCGTTGGACGTGTGCGGCTATCGGTTGCAATATTTATCATCGGTTTAATCAATGATAATTCATCACTTGTGGCAACAATATACACTGCATCAATAGCTTCTGCTGTATCGTTGGTATTTGATGATGTTAAGCAAGCACTATAGGTGTGCATATCATACGTATTTCAGTACTTTGATCATAGACTATTAATATCCCCAAAACTTTGTTTACGTACCTAGGTTTGTTTCAATTTTTGTCACTCTTGAGTAAATATATTTGCGATACGTTCTCGAAATGGGGAAGAAAGAATCAGAATCAATGGTGCTTGTTTGCCTTGTTTTGCAATATGGTGATCAGCATTGACGGATTCATCTTCAGGTGGTAGAGAAAAGTAACATACATTATTTTTAAGCTGCATTTTGTCATTATCTAATTGATTTAAAGTCAATAGATTTAATGGAGTATCTATTTTAGTAGCTTTGAGAACATCTGGTTTTAAAAGTGGGCCGACGACTAATGTAATGCTCGGCTTGTCTAAGTCATGACTCAATTGATTGAGTATTGGTATCGTATACTTGTTTGTGAATCGTTTTCCTCGGCTATATTATTGCTATTGTTAGTAATTGAATCAATAATGCTTTGGACAGGATCATTATTTTGGCTATTTTGCTCAGATGAGCTGGTTGCTGTTGTCTGATTGATAGGTAATCCTTTTTGAGCATCCAGGAAACCTTGTAAAATGGTTTCACCAAATATTTTACCATTATTACTTAAAGGCAGGAATAGACCAATTTTAGGGTTGCTACTTATTGAAGATTGATGAATTATTTGTATTAGTACTGTTGGGGAAGTTTTAACACTAGGATTGGCTGGATATCGTATCTGCCAGTCATTAAATGCATTGCATAATGCCGTCGGATATTGGCAGTTATTATGTTATAGATTAAGCAGATAAATCCAACCCTGTAAGACATTTTCATCCGCCCTAACACCTAGTTTTTGAATTTTTTCAGCAGGCATAGTGATTAACATTTGCCAAAAATCATCAATATTTTTCTGTTAATTAATCTGATCTTTTAATAGTGGTTCTTGCGTGATGTAGGCGCGTAAAGCTTCAGTAAATGGTGTACATTAGTAACATTAATAATTGATTGATAATGGCTGATTTCAGAGCTTGTCTGTATGGTTGCATCGGTAGTCGGTTCACTTTGATGTACTGAGGAATGACATCCCACTAATAAAAGTGAGGATAGTATCGCTATACAGATCAAACCTTTTTTAACAAAAATTGAAGAACGCATACTTTATCCAGTGATGTAATTATCATTGCTCAATTTTAATCGGTTATTCGGAATAAACAATGAATGAACCTAATCAAGCTAAAGAGGTAGAGATGGTATCAACGCTATATATTGTACCAACTCCTATTGGTAATTTGGACGATATCACTCTGCGTGCATTGCAGATTCTGAAGCAGGTAGATCTTATTGCAGCGGAAGATACCCGGCGTACGGGTTTATTATTGCAGAACTTTGCTATTAATACTCGCATGATGTCTTTACATGATCATAATGAACAGCAGAAAATAGATCAATTAATTCCTCAATTAAAACAGGGACTAAGTATAGCGTTAGTTTCTGATGCAGGGACACCGTTAATTAATGATCCTGGTTATCATCTAGTAAAATATTGTCGCCAAGCAGGTATTCGGGTAGTTCCTTTGCCTGGCCCATGTGCAGCAATTACTGCACTTTCTGCTGCGGGTATCGCTTCAGATCGTTTTTGTTATGAAGGATTTTTGCCGGCAAAACGGAAGAATCGACAAGGGGTATTGCAAGGGCTAACGGATGACTCTAGAACACTTATTTTTTATGAATCACCGCATCGTTTGCTAGATACATTAGCGGATATGATAGCTATTTTGGGTGCTGAACGTTATGTCATTTTGGCACGGGAATTGACAAAAATCTGGGAATCTATTCATGGTTTGCCGGTTGGAAAACTACTTGATTGGGTAAAAGTTGATGAAAATCGTTATCGTGGCGAAATGGTATTGGTGGTTGAGGGGTATAGAGCAGCAAAGAATGGTAATACAGCCATTTCCCATGAGGTATTGAAAACGTTAGCGTTACTACAACAATCATTGCCGTTAAAAAAAGCGGTGGCCATTACGGCAGAAATTTATGGTTTAAAGAAGAATGCATTATATAAACATGTTCTTGAACAACAAGTCAGCTCTGATAGTGCAATCAAGTAGATTTGGGGTTGACCAGCTGTTATAAATAACTATACAAATTAATGTTAAATCCCTATAATTTGGCGTCGGAGTTAGCTAGACAATCGCTGCTTTCTTGTTGGTTACCATAGGTAATTGATAATAGAGGGGAGGAAAGTCCGGGCTCCATAGGGCAGGGTGCCAGATAACATCTGGGAGGCGAAAGCCTACGACTAGTGCAACAGAGAGCAAACCGCCGATGGCTATTAAAGCACAGGTAAGGGTGAAAGGGTGCGGTAAGAGCGCACCGCGCAGCTGGCAACAGTTTGTGGCACGGTAAACTCCACCCGGAGCAAGGCCAAATAGAGGTTCATTAGATGCGGCCCGCATCGAACCCGGGTAGGCTGCTTGAGTCAGTGCGCAAGTACTGGCCTAGATGAATGGTTGTCCACGACAGAACCCGGCTTATCGGCTGACTCTAAAACATTAAAAATCCCATTGTGGGTAAACTTACAATGGGATTTTACTTTTTAACTATTTAAAGTGCAATGGAATTGATAAACCGATTATTTATTATCAATAGTATCTATAAACACTGCTTAGTCATTTCAAGCAATTTTGGGACGTCCCCAGGACGGGTATTACCGGTTTTTTTATCGATAATAGAGATATAAATATGAGGAATAATTTTCTTTACGCCAGTAGTTAATGCGATCTTTAGAATTTCCGTGTAATTGTTTAAGTTGATACCGTCGGTTGGTTCAAGGTAAAAATCACAGTTAGCACAAGCCTCTGCAACAACTGGATACTCATCACGATATTTTAACCTTCCATATTAAAAAATTTCACTGAACTTGCGCCCATATTTTTTAGTATTGCAATTGCCATTTCGACAGGAACAATGGTATTTGGATACTTTGAGCGTAGCCGTCCAGTGGAAATTTTTACTTTACCCGCTTCGTCAGTTGGTGAAATAAGTGCATTAACAAAATAATCTGTTCTTGGTCTAATAATGCACGACTGCTTATCGTACCAGTAAATACTTGGTTTACATGTTTAGGCTGAATGACTTTAGCAATTTGCGAAATTATATTAGATTGATTAGGATCACCTGCACCTAACCCGATAGAAAGTGCATTATCGATTTCATCAGCATATTTAGCCATATCTTCAATAGCACTATTTAAATCAGCATAGTTTTTCGACAGCATGCCAACAACAACATAAGTTTCAAAAGCTTGATAAATCTCTTTAGGATTTTGGTGAGAGCCTGCTAGAACATTAAGACAAACACGATCATGATAGAAATTAGGGGTTAATTGTTTTCCCGTTATTTGACTCCAGTAACAACTTGGCGTATGCGTGAGACAATTGTTTTCAGTTGTTCATTAGTAACACTACGGATATCAGCTTCAACTTTCCCTTCGTTGGTTTTATATTCGAGAAAATAGATAGCGGTATCGCTCTGTTTCAATTCTGCCATTATGGCATAAGTGGTTTTACCAATGGCTTTCTGATCGAAGCTTATTTCTGCCCGAGCAATATCATGGCCAACAGCATCCCAAATGATTTTGGCTTTGACACCTTTGATTTTATTGAGATCATCGATAAAGTCAGACATTCATTCAACCATTTGTTTGTCTGTCTCTTTTTTGGCAGTTAGGTAGAGTTCAATCGCTAATGTTAGGCCTAAAATACCTTCTTTACCGACTTTCATTGCTCGACCAATGCCGCTTCTTTTTCCGTTAACATATTTTTTTGTACGCAGTTATGCGATTTAACATAAGGAATGCCCGCGGTTTGATCAGTAATTTTAGCGGCAATTTCGACAGTACTACACTCATTAGCATAACCGGCTTCGATAACTTCACCGCCCCCAACAAGTGCGACCATGGTATCAATTAGTGCGCCAAAATTAACGTTATGTCCTTTCGGCATGACAATTTTTACGGGCAATAGGTTGATGAGAAGTGTGAAGATTATAAAGTAAATTTGCATTATCTTTTACGATCATAGCAGCAATGGATTGCGCAATTCCTGCTGAGGCACAAAAAATAACCACTGCATTTTCCACCTTAAGTAACTTGGCAATATATTGCTCGGTTTTATTTACCAGATCTTTGATTTCAAAGTAATGATTAAGTCCATAGCTGATGCGCTTTGTAACTTCAGTTTTAGGCGTTGAAACGCCTAGCATTGTGATGCGACTGGAGGCATTAATAACATTTTTGAGTTGATATTTTTCATAAATCGATTGCATATTCAGACTCACTTTTTGTGGAAACAATTTCTTTATCGCCAACAATGGCAATAACAGGCATAAACTTATGGCTATCAAAGAGTACTTAATCTTCTGCATCGGAAAGTTCAGTACGCTGTTCTTTGAGGTCAAAGATAGTGAAGTCTGCGTCCATATCGATGTCTAGATAGCTTTTACCTTTCAAATGAAGTAGGTCAGTGGCTTTTTTAGTGACACAATCTATTATTTGCTGTATTAAGAATCCCATACAAAGGAATTTGGTCATCACGAAAGCCAGGCTATAGACTGGGCCATTGATATGATTTTTATGGTAAATATCGGAACTGATGATATCGGAGTAAGTACCAATGCGCATAGCTTGTTCGGCGACTTTAAAGCTGAAACTTTCACCACCGTAACCGACATCTAGGATCATCCCACGGGCAAGTGCGCGTTGAATCGATGGTTTTAAATTGCCATTATCATCCAGAATACGATTAGGTTTAACATTAAAACAGTGGGTAATAATATCGTCTTTGGCTAACAAATCTGCAATATCATCAAAGGTAACGCGCTTTTTTTCTGCATGTCCGCTAATTCATTTTAGGCAATAATACCTGTTTTAGCGATATTAAGTAGTGAATAAACATTGGTTTTGACTTTACGTGTAATAGCAAAAAATGATCAATATCGTCAGCCCCAATACTGCCAGCATCTACTAGTGTTGGAACCCCACAGGATGCGCCGTCTAAGTCGGATTCATCAAAGTAAATTGGTGATTCTGGATAGCAATGGGTATAGGCATCTATCCAGCCGGCACTAATGTAAAGTTGGCTTTTAGGTCAATCGATTTAGTTGCTTGTTGCCCTTTGGCAGCTTTTGGGCCAATGGAAATAATTTTTCTATCACGTACTAAGATATTAACGCTCTGGCCGTCGATAAGTTTCCCTTGTTTGATAATGAGATCGAATAGCCTTCTTTATTTTCTTGCTAATTTAGGCGGCGATAGGGAAGAAATAGCCCAGAATTATCGCGCCAAGTATTGTTCCTCTGGCAATGAGTTTTCCCCGAAATATAAAAAAGTAGAGAGCTAATAAGCGAACCAATATACCAATTGGAATCGAGGCTGCCATTGTGGCTAAGATGATCAACGGGCCTAAAAATTTATCTGCACCTATCATGACATCAGAACCGAAGGTCGAATTAGTTTGTCCAACGGTAAATTTGAGGGCGGAGATAATGATACAATCAATAACAATACCTAATACTAAGCCCGTCATCAGTGATGCCCAGATAATTGGTGATCAAAAAGTCCATACCACTGTAATAACGCCGGTACGCCTAAACCAAGGCAATATCCAGGATCCCTACCAGTGAACCTTCAATGATACGGGCAAATATAGGAAACTAGCACCAAATGCCGACACTGCTCCAAAAACATCCGTATCGAGACCAGAACGTAGCATATACGAAGGTAATCTAATTGAAAGCACCGAAGCCATAAACGACATACATATGGGTTCCGGCAAAAATGCCGGCGGATAGTAGTCCAACAAACAGAGGAAATAACCACTCTGCATACCAAAAGTTTTTTTTATTGATTTCCGTTGTCATAATTATTCTCTGCTCATGATTTGGTGGATATGTTGCAGCCAGTTTGGTGCACTAAGATGGAAAGATTCGAGTATTTTTATATCAAATCCGCGGAAGAAGGTGCTGAGTACGAATAACAAAATCACTGCCGCGGTCATGGTGCGAGTAATTTTTGTCCAGCCACTATGGTCAACACCTTTACCTATTAAGATTCCAAGCACAAGACTTGGAATAGCTTGCCCAGAAACCTGAACGACGCTCAGCATCCATTGTGGCTAACCAGAAGATAACCGGCATGACAATTTCTACTAATAAATTTGTCGCTGGAACTAAGAGATTAATTGTAGTAGTTTGTAAGGCAGCAGTGGTTGTATTTAAGAAGGACCACTAAGGTGCTGATAATGGTACAAGCAATGGCCATTTTCTTCGGGTTATATACATTGTTTCTGCTACATTGCGGTTTTTGATCATTAAAACGCGGCGGTACCCCAGTTTGGTATAATTCGGTGATCAACGTCTTGCGTAAAAGCACCAGCAGCAACTGATGATGCCCAAGTATTGAAGAAAAAACCTAAGCCGAATGAAAAGTGAGAAGCAGGATGATCGCCTTCACAGAAATTTAATTCACCTAATGTACGGAAAGCCCCCATACCTTGAACAGTGGGCGCGTGAAACATACGTGTAGCTGCACTGAGGCCAAAACCGCATAAGCTACCGATAATTAGGGACATGCCGAGTATTTCTAAAAAAGGCGTTGTCTCGCGCATGATATTTTCTCCAAATCAAGATACCGATTATTCATCGGTAAATGTGATTTCTTTAACATTTAGCAAGTTGATATCTAATGAAATATCTAAAACAACAGAGAAATATTCACGCTTGGGGGGGATAAGAATAAGAAAAGAAACCTTTCTGTTGTCGTTTTTACTTTAGCGCTGGTAACTGTGATGTCTTTCGGTTCGATATGTAGCAGAATGTTATCAGTGTTTTTTAGTACGGTGTGCTCAATTGAACTTAGTGCATCAGCAAGTGTTTTTTGTCGGGAGTTCCCTTGACCATTAACACGTACAGATGTTTCCATTTTCTGTTTCATCGTGCATTGCCATGTTTCTTATTAAATGCTTTGACTAAACGTTCGCCAAACTTTTCTTTATCCATGAAACCAAATCCTAGGATAATACAGCCATCTGCAATAGCTGTTTCGCCTTAGTCAATAGAACGCGCATACCATAACATGCTTATATAGCCATACTTAGTCTGTCTAGTGACACGAGCATGCTACTACCGCAGAATGATATATTTATCTGCATTATGCTCTTTCATTACGTCGCCTAACTTCATATCAGCAGCAACGCCTGGAATGACGGTTACTTTACCACCGGCAACCACTTTTGTCCTTTGCCTAAACGATCACGAATAACGACATGGATTTATTTCATATTTAATTCTCCTATTATCTTTAAGAGTTAGAACGCGCTACTTCAAAATGAACTGAGAGCAGATAAGCCTCTTTGTAAGCTAGGTTTGGCAAGGTGTTAACAACTTTCTCGGCCAAGGCAATTGATTCTGGGGATATTTCCTTAAAGAGTGAAACCTCCACTTCATGCAGAGGATCACCTGTTTTTGCTCGTTCTACCATCGCTTTAACATGAGAACGTAGCATCTTTTGTTGAACATCCGTTGTACGGGCCCCTTCAGCTTTTAGCCAGCCATCAATAATAGAAATTAATTTATTGGTGACAGTCTCTACATCCAGGTTATCTTTTGCGACATTAAAAACAATTGAGGATTGACTCATAAATTTTCGCTATCCCATTTGGACATTAATATAAAACCGGTCTTTTGCTATTGTTAATAACTTTAATTCTTTCCAGTATGGTTTTGGCGAGGAAACATTTCCACTTTAAACGGACAAATATCTGGAAAAATAGAGACAAAAATAACGAATGAATTTTAATCAAACTGGAAATTTAATTAAATCAACGGCTGATTTTTTATTATTTCTATTGTTATTCAATGCGTCAGAATATTGTTATTTTTTTATATCAGTAGATTAAGCAATGTAAAATTGATTAATTATTTGTTTATTTAGTGAGATTGTTAAGTGGAAATAGCCTGCTAAATAATAATAGATTTTTGGAAATTTGGCTTGCCAATTTAAAGCAAACTAAAAGAAAGTGGCTAGCAAAAAAATAAAAAAGTTACCTGTCTTATGATAATGATCACTAAAAATCGCACTTTTAGCTTATTATTTCCACTTTTAAGTGGAAATAATTAATTAATACGGCTCAGACTATCCTTAGCAATAAACTATAAATTATTAAAATTTATACTATTAATTAGTCTATTAGTCGCTTTTTTTTTTGATAAAAATAACAAATAACTCATAAATGGCTATCGCTTCTTTATAGTCAGCTTTACTGATGGCTAACAGAAAAATGACATTAGCAACTTCCTTTGTTTCTGCATTAGATTCGATCCTTTGAGGTAAAATAATCGTGACAACCACAGTTTTATTTGCCAATATACCTAATGAGTGAGGTAAATCAATACCTTCCCAGTAAAGTTGACACAATAGATTCTCGTTAGATCAGCGATGGATAAAAATCGCTAGTGACATAACCATCGGCTTGGAGTTTTTTACAGATTTTCTTAAATAGCTCTTCTTGGCTAATTTTTAAATTAAGTATTATGAAATAACTTTCATCAAAAAATCGTTCAATAATATAAGGTTTAGTTGATCATCGCTAAACGCCCTACTTGCTCCAGTTGATAGGAGGGGTTGGAAAGGGTGCGATTTTCACCACAGGTTTATTTTTTCTGATAATCGAATGGCGGTGATGAAAACATCTTTATTGATGTTTTCTAAGGCTTCATATTTTTGTAACGACAGTGCACGATTAGATTTTAGTTGAGGAAATTTCCTCATAATTTTGGTTTCTATAATACCTACTGTCGAGGTGCCTGAATCAGTAACGACTAGAACCTGAGTTGGGCGATGATGTCTGGTACCATAATTACATTCCAAACTTACCCCAATATGGACTGCTAAATAACCAAGCTCGTCTTCACTAATTGGATAAGGGACAGGATACTTGCACTGCGTAGGGTATCGAAGGTGATATCATAAGCAAAAGGATAATATTTTTTGATATCAGCAAGTAAAGGATTTGGTGTATTCATATTAAATTGTAAACGAGTCAATAAAGTAGTGAGATGTATTATCAAATCACGTTTTAGTTTCTCATCATTAGGTAAATCGTAATTATATGAGTCGTTTATATATTGTAAAATATGATCAAGTAGTTTGGTATGTAAGCCCGTTTTTTGATTGGGTTGCTCGTTACCAATAATACGTTGCACTGCTAACTGCGTGCATAAGTAAGCTTGTTCTGCTTTTGATAGATCACAACCAAGAAAGTAAATCAGTCCGTTAAAAATTTCTTTGGCCGCGTTTTGAATAACAGGCTCCATTTCATTATTGATGAAGGTGGTTAATTTACGGCGACGAGTAATAGGTAAGATAGTGTTAGCACAATTAAAGATAAGATATTGGTAACCTTCGTTAGTTAGTCGAATATCAAAGTGGCTAAGGCTATTTTTCAATACTTTATCAATATAGGTTAAATCAATATTATCAAGATATATCAGACTAAATTTAGCGATATCTTTATTTATTTATTTCCTGTGAAAACCGCTGCCATAATATTTCGGTAATACAAGTACGAATGGCCCATTCATTACCGGTTAATCGTATCCCTTGATATGGGATACCTTCGATCTGGATGTCATGTTTATGCAAATATTCCCTAACGATATTGATATTCTGCTGTATGGTACCGCGACTAGTAAACCATTTTTCTGCAATATCATCAAGTTTCACGGGTAATGACAACATTAAAAGCTTTAATAAGAATGCATCAATTAGATCTCTTGCTGTTCGCGGAATATTTTCATCATCGGCTATTTTTCCCGTTTTGACGGTAGCAAAAAAGCTTCGTTATTAACTTTAAATGGTACCCATTGCGGTGCTCATAAACGATGCACGCATCCTAGTCCTGCAAATATTTATTCAATTCGTTGATGTCTGAACGTATGGGGCGCGCTGAAACACCAAAACGCTTAGCAAGTTGTTCTTGCGATACAATTTCGATCTGAATATTGGTCAAAATCTGATGGATACGTTGATTTGTAAAAACAGCCACGTATTATACCTTTCACTTAATAAAATAGAAAAATTGTTTGTGATCGAAGATCATATCCTAGTTAAAAATTTAATGAAAAGGTTATCACACATCCAAATAATTTATATATATTAAAATAATTATATTTATTCTATCATTTTTATTGGCCGTCGATCTTTTTATTAAATATTTTATTGAAAGTTATCAATTTTATATTTAATTTAAATAAATCAATATATCACAGAAAATCTGTTTGGGCGGTTAATCTTACCTTTTGTTCCTCCATTAAAAATGCCCCATCACTATAGTCAATATAAGCTATCTTGTGATTGTTGTTTTCTAATTTTACTATTCCTGTAATTGAATATAGATAGTTATTTTTCGTTTTCAGGCTAAGCGTCATATTTTGTTTCGGTTGTAAATAAATATGATTAATTCAAGTCTGTTGTCGGATTTTTAAGCTATTTTAGGAGCTATTTGGTGAAGAAAGTAATGTCAACGCGTTATTATTAGTCAGTTTACGTTTTGTGGTGGCTGCTAGAAATATTCAACGCAGGTATTTATTCATAGTTGTAATTGCATTAATGGTTTTTCGTGACTAATATTGTGTTTGCTATAATTTATATTAGGTATCGGAGGTAAAAGTAAGCACTCATTTTCAGATTGATGAATGCGATTTCCTTTACTATCGTGGAATTCAGCATTGCCCTGTAAAACCAAATTAATGATATCTATATTGGGATAGCTTTTGGCTCGATAATTTATCGATTTAATACTCACAAAGTGCCGTAATGGGTAAAATCAGGATCAAAATAGTGGCCAAAAGAGAAAGTATACTTTGCTTGTAGCCAACAAAAATCAGCATGATCACACTCTTTTTCTATTTTAGGAATAATTATCATAGTGATTTTATCTTTCAGATAATCTATTATGAAAAATAATAATTAACTAGACGAAAAATTATTAGCTAGTTAATCTGAGCTAAACATTCAAATAAAATTTTTTGATTGAGATATTTTATGAGTAAAGAGCGTGCACTAACATTAGATGAGTTACGCGTAATGAATGCCATTGACCGACGCGGAAGTTTTGCATCAGCAGCTGATGAATTGGGTAAAGTCCCTTCTGCCTTAGAGTTTTTTCCTTTAGTCAATAAATTAGCACAAAAATCGGAAACTCAGCTCTCTTTATTAACTGAAGTATTAGCGGGTGCATGGGAATGTTGAGAAACTGGTAAGGCAGATATTGTTATTGCGCCTGATTTGCATTTTTCACCTGAAATCAATATCGTTTACTTTGTACTATTAATAATATTTATGTTGCCAGTCCTGAGCATCCTATTCATCTAGAGCAAGAGTCACTTTTCGACATGACATGGATTAAATATCGTGGGATTGCCATTGCAGATACAGCCAAAGAACGGCCAATTTTAACAGTACAGTTATTAGATAAACAGCAGAGATTAACAGTAAGTTAGATTGATGAAAAACGTCGTGCTTTATTAGCGGGTTTAGGTGTTGCGACTATGCCTTATAAGTTGGTTGAAAAAGATATTGAAGAGGGGGCGATTACGTGTTGTCGGATCAAAATATAGCCAAGAGACTAATATTATTATGGCTTGGTATCGTGGCAAAATTGGTGAAGTTAAATTTTGGTGCTTGTGGCAAATTTTGCAGTTGTTTAATAGTGATCACTATACCGAGCATTTATCATAAACAATATTCCGTTAAATTTCACTTATGAGCGATGGTAAAATGATCGCTCATTTTTAAGTATTACTATTTTTTACTTAAAAAGTGATCAATACTGAATTTGCCTGGTCTGATAATGGCTAATAGCATATAGCTGCCAAGGATAGAGAGATCTTTTAAAAATATCAATTGGTTATCACCTTCGGCAAAGTTGAAGTGAAAAATAAAAGCGGTTAACAAGCTAAAAGCAATGGTAAAAATAGCTGTGGTTCGTGTTAAAAAACCGAATAGTACGGTAATCCCAACGTTAAATTCTAATAAAATAGTAAATGGCAGTAAAAATACAGGAACTCCCCATCGCATGCGTATATTGCTTGGTTGGTTTCAATATAACCACTACCAAGGTTAGCATATCGGGTAAAAATAAATAACAGTGGCATTAAAATACGGGCCACTAGGATTGTGATATTCTCTATGTTTTTCATATTTATCTTTCTTAAGCATATAATATTTGAAGTAATGGATTTTTATCCATAGTGGGCGTTTGACTGCTAGTCAAGAGCAGTTAATTGCTGTTTTATTTATAGTAAAGCCTACATTATTAAAAATCCTATCTAGGAAATTCAACCTATTATGCAAAAAATTGAATGAATTAATGGAGAATAATTTTTTGTCTAAAGGAGTGAGTTATTCTTACGATTTGTGAATGGGTTACGCTTTTTTTGCTATCCCCCAGAGACCGATGGCTCTTCGACTAAGTCGGTAAAGTTTTTTAGGATGACGGATGTGATAGAGTGCAATTAATGAAAAACTAGCAATGACCAGTGGTTTGAAAGCTAGCATCTTTTGTCAGGTACGATCATAAGGTTCAGAATTGTTAACCAATGTTCATAAGTTGTTGATAGTGCATTACGCTGCTGCTGAATACTAGCTAATAGTTACTGCTTTTTTAATATCAATTGTTTCGTTTTATTCAGTTTCATGCTAATTCTGTTTTAGATGTTTGATATCCTGTTTTAATTGTTTACGGGTTGCCGCTAATAGAGGCGTGCTATGGGCTATTTTTAATGTCCAGCAAGTACCTAATAACGCTAGGATAAGTAAAATAGCAGTTGTAATAGCAACGACTTGTATACGATAGGCGGGATCAACCATAAGAAAAACTAATACCAGAAAACTCATAAAACCAAATGTGATCAATAGTAACGTGGTACCAGCTAATAAAATCAGTTGGACAAAGGTTTGCTTTTCTTGTTCGAGTTCGACTGCAACGAGTTGCAGTCGTGTCTCAACCATATTAATGAGAATAGAACCTATCCGTTGTAAGGTACTTAGCAAGCCTTTAGCCGGTCCATCTGGATGCTGATTTTCTTGCGTATTAACGTTTAGCTAGTAAAATGCCTAATACTAGCCCGACAGCGGCACCAACATCAACATCCATCCATCCATGGATTTTCATGTACATAATCATCAGCACGGCCAGCAGCTTTCTTGGTTTGGTGAATAATTTTTCCGCTTACATCACTCAGTTTTTGGCGAAAATCGTTTAACGTTTTTTCTGTTTTACGGCGAATTTTGTCAATTTCTGCTTTGGACTTATTTTCTGTATTGTTCAAAACTTCTTCCAAAGAATCAGCTAATGATTTTAATTCTGAACGTAGGTTTTCGGTATTTTTCAAAACGTTAACCTCTTCAATAAAGATTGTTAATTTTTCACACACTTAATGCTTAGATAATAGTAAAAGATCTAATAAAATCAATCTATATTTCATTTAGGATAATTTAAAAATTTGTTATATTGATATACAAAAATAATTATATCGGTATGAAAATTTAATAAAAAGTTTGACTGAAAGATATGCTGTTACCAGGAAAGAATGCAACAGCATAAGTTAGGTTGGATTTATGGATTACGGCGATTAAACTTTTTCTTTAGTACTACGGTTATAGTGCCTATTAGGCCAATAAAAAGCAAAATAACCGGGATCAGCATCAAAATACTCATGATTTGGCGTTCGTAGTATTGAAAGAGTGGGCTCTTACCGAATACATAACCAATAGTGGTTAAAATCAGTACCCAAAGTAACCCACTAAGCCAATTAAAAAACTGGAAACGTCCATTGGGTAAACCGGATAGGCCGGCTATGGTGGGTAGGATTGTCCGGATAAAAGCAAGAAAACGGCCAATAAGCAGGGCTGCCAAGCCATGGCGATGGAAAAGACCATAGGCACGTTGGTTATAATGTTCAGGTAAATGAGAGAGCCAGCTTTTTACGATTTTATTGTTTCCTAGCCATTTACCTTGAAGATATCCTATCCAGCAACCCAAACTGGTACCTGCGGTTAAGATAATAATTGTCAAAGGATAATTGATAGTGCCTTTGGCTATTAGAACTCCTACTAGGATGAGCAAACTGTCACCAGGTAAAAAAGTGGCAGGTAATATTCCATTTTCCAAAAATAATATTGCAAATAATATAATGTAGATAGCCCATACTAATGAAGGATTCATTAGCATATTGTAATCTTGATGCCAGAGAGCAAAAAAAAGTTCTTTAACTAATTCCATCAAGTGTTCCTAAATACTGTTATCTATAAATCTAATTGGCAGTTATTACCTCTTATTAGAGATAATGAGATCCTAGTTAAAAGGTTGTAGTAGAGCCTAATATATTAGATTCAGATATAAGTATAATATATTAGACTAATGAAATACTCTAACAAAATCATAAATAACTAAATAGTAAATTTTTCGGTGAAATTGACTTTCTATTTAATATTGTGTTTTTTTACAATTCGTGAAATAGATTTACCTAATATCTTGTCTTTTGCTAGCAGATCTTTTATTTTATTAGCTAGCAAAGGGGAGTAAATTCTTTAGCCGGTTTATCGTCATTACGGTGTTATGCACCTGGTAACCGGGTATCACAGGTGGATATCAAAGTAACTTTTGTGTTGTAAGGGAGACCTTGCCAGTGGGCAAGGTTTACTTGTGGTTTGAGTTAATGAAATAGAAATCTATGAAGACTAAAATGGATTATAACGGCTGAGTCTTCTGTGGGGATCGGCCGTTTTTCGTTTTTAGGAGCTAAAATGCATTCTGTTGGTACTCCCGTATTATGGGCAATCTTTACTGTCGTTATTGCGGTTATGTTGCTTATTGATATTAAGCATAAGGGAAGAGAAATAGTAGTAAGACAAGCTATTATATGGAGTTTGGTTTGGATTAGTTTGGCGTTATTGTTTGCCTTAGGTTTATGGCTTTATTTTAAACAGACAACTAGCTTAACGATTGCTAACCGCCAAACAATGACTTTTTTAACCGGTTATTTACTGGAAAAAGCATTAGCTGTTGATAATGTATTTGTTTGGTTAATGTTATTTAATTATTTTTCAATTCCGGTGAATTTACAGCGCCGAGTCCTTATCTATGGTGTTTGGAGTGCGATAGTCTTACGTACTATCATGATCTTTACAGGTAGTTGGCTAGTCTCACAATTTCATTGGATTTTGTATCTCTTTGGTATTTTTTTACTATTCACCGGTATTAAAATATTCTTTGTTAAAGAAAATGATCAATCGATTGATAAAAAATTATTAGTAAAATGGGTAGGTTCTCATTTACGCATGACAAATACTTTATATGGTGAGCGTTTTTTTATTCGTCAACAAGGTATTTTATTTGCTACTCCTTTGATTATGGTATTAATTTTAGTTGAGATTAGTGACATTATTTTTGCAGTGGATAGTATTCCTGCTATTTTTGCAGTAACAACGGATCCTTTTATTATATTGACTTCAAATATATTTGCGATTTTAGGCTTGCGGGCGATGTATTTTGTCTTATCGGGTATTGCTGAAAAATTCTCTATGCTAAAGTACGGGCTATCTATTATCTTAATTTTCATTGGCATAAAAATGTTATTAATAGATATATTTTATATTCCAACCGCTGTTTCGCTGAGTATTGTTGCGGGTATTTTAACATTAACCATGTTCATGAATCATATTGTTAATAAATATAAAAAACATATTTAATTACTAAATAATAGCTTTAAATATTAGCACATTGTATCCCTTTATATTGATTAATAATAGTAAAAAGGGATATTGTTATTATCTCTATTAGTCAAATTAATTTTGCTTGTTAATTTATCAATAAAAGAGTTAGTTAGATGTTTATCTGATAAAATTTTTTTATATATGATGGTATCTTTTTATACTGATTAACATAGATACAACATTTTACAGTCATAAAAACAATTTGGAATGAATATAGGAAAAAACATATTGGCTCATTGTCTAATGCCGTACATGGAAGTTTAGTAAAGCAAAGACTAATTGGTTTAATCGGCGTATTTTAGCATGGCTTTGGCCTAATTGCTCATAATGATTTTTTTTGCGGCTATTGTTATAAGGCGTATCCCTTGATTAATAGCACGCCGAGCATTCAGCTCTGCGGCGATATCAGCACCACTGATAATATGCGGTATATAGTGCCGGCTAAAGTACGAAGTGATTCTTGGCCAGCACAGATGATGACCTTATCAACAGGTAAACACTTTTTTTGCTTGTTATGATAAATATGCAATCCCTGAACATCAATTTTATGGTAGTTAACACCATTCATCATAGTAACGTCGTGGCGTAGTAAGTTTAAGCAATGGATCCAGCCGGTTGTTTTTCCAAGTTGTTAACCAACACGTGTTGATTTTCGTTGTAGCAGATAAATCTTACGCGTAGAACAGGGGTGCTGTTCACTCTTAAGATAAATACCACCTGGTTTAGATATCGTTGTATCAATGTTCTATTGATGGGTAAAAACATCAATGTTTTGGCTACTTTTATCTGTTTCTTGACAATGAACAGTAACATTTTTTAGTGTGAGTTGACTTGAAAGTAACGAATAGTTTCTTGGAATTTTATTTTACCGGGGGATTTGTTTAGCAAGATTTAGTTGGCCACCGCTCTGACATTCTTGCTCAAATAAAGGAATATGGTGACCATACTCTGCTGCTGTTATAGCAAATGATAATCCAGTGGGGCCTGCGCCGATAACCGCAATATTTTTTGGTTTTAATACTGGTTGGAAAAGAAAGTTTAATTCATGGCAAGCTCGTGGGTTAACTAAACATGATGCTTGTTTGCCAACAAATATCTGATCTAAACAGGCTTGATTACAAGCAATACAGGTATTTATGTCATCCGCACGATTTTCCGCCGCTTTAGTCATAAACTCTGAATCAGCAAGAAATGGCAGAGTCATAAAAATTAAATCAGCACAGTCGTCAGATAAAATCTGCTCAGCTACTTCAGGTGAATTGATGGGATTGGTGCAAATTAAAGGGATTGAGATTTTTCCCATCAATTTTTTAGTGACCCAGGTAAAGCCTGTTCTTGGTACCATCATTGCAATAATCGAGATCCTCGATTATTGCTAGCCTATACCTGTATTGATCATCGATGCTTCTGCAATTTCGATTGCTTTTGCTAAGTGCTCAATCTCACCCCAGTTGGATCCTTTTTCAATTGAATCAAGCATAGATAGTAGGTAGATAATAATAAAATTATGTCCTACTCGTTGTCTAACAGCTTTAATAGCTTCAATTGGAAATCGGATCCGATTTTGATAACTACCTGCCCATAGATCATTACGATGATTAGTAGATTTAGTAATAAATTGGTTAATCAAATAATCCTTTTAACCCATAGTTTCTATACTATCATAGCCAGCTAGCAAAGCAAGTTAGTGCAATGGGAATAGTCTTCAATTGTTTGTAAAATTGCAGTATGACTGAGTAGTTAGGCAAAAAGGGATTAATATTAGCTCGTAATGCACTGGGTGTAATTGGATCAGGATGGTAACTATAACGGCCAGCGTGAAGGATTTGTAAGGCGATTTTTCCCCCCCTGCTTGATGAACAGTATTAGTAATCTTTTGATGGTGGATAATTTGTTTCTTACTAATTAGGGTTGCTCCATCTTTGGTTAGACTGCCAGGGCGATTAGGGGAGATGCCGCCGGTAATAATTAATCCAATATTATTTTGCCCTGTCTGCAGAGAACTTTGCTAACCTAGCACTAGCTTGAGGATGCTCTTCTAGTCCAGTATGCATAGAGCCCATAATTACTCTATTTTAAAATTGAATATAACTTAAGTCTAATGGCTTAAATAGATGAGGAAAGAAACGCATATTCATTTTCCTTATGATGGGTTCTTAGTATTGGATTATTGTTTTACTTAATAGCCAATTGCAATGTAAATTGTAGAAATATTATCTCAATTTAACCTATATTAATAGTTGAAAGAATATATTCTAGTTATTTATTTTTTATTTAAATCTAGAAAAAATTATTAACCTTACAATATCGAAATTTCTATTTTTTTAAAATATATGTATTTTTATACAGTTTATTATAATTGGTTAAATATGATAAAATTTTAAATTTTCATTGTTATTCATTATAAATGATTAAAAATTTATGATAAGTAAACAATAAATGGAAAAAAGGTATGTGACATTTTATAAGTTATAAGAAGTAATAATAATTGATAGGGAATAGTTATATGCAACTATACTCGGATAAAATAAACGTTTACACTATATATTATTACATTGAAAATTATAGAAATTATTGAACTGGTTATTTATAGATTTTGAGTTATTTTTCGTAAAATAATTTATTTTATCAGATTTTCATATAGGAGATAATATGTTTTTCTCAAAAAGAGTTGAGCAATTTATAACTATTGCCCAAAAAGGAACATTTAAAAAAGCGGTAGATGAGTTATGTATATCTCCTTCTTTCCTTAGTAAGGGAATGAAGGAAATAGAGGGGCAGTTAGGTGTTCAACTTTTTCGACACTCAGGAAGAGGAGCAAGATTAACTTATAATGGGAAAAATTATATCAAGAGTTATTTCCACATTATCAAGATGTAAGTGCTACAACAAAAAAATTAATGTTAGATTTTTCTAGTAAAAAAGAGTCTGTTATTAATATAGCGACAGATGATGCTTATTTTCCTGATCTAGCATCAATAATATCAAAAATAGATTCAATTTAACCGGAAATTATTGTTGATATTAAGAAGTATTCTAATCATTTAATATCAGATATTATATGTCGTATTCAGGCAGATATTTTTATTGGTTCAAGAAAAAATAGAATTTACCTGCTAATATTGAAGGTTTAGCACTATTTTCCAAGTTAGAGTTAGGTGCAGCTGAAAATATTATAAATAACTATAAAGATAAAATAAAATTACTATTTAATAATATTATACAGACATAAAGTATATTGTTATCGAAAGATTTTGAATGAATAAAAAATCCATTAATAGATAAGCATAAAAAATATAATTTTAGTTCCAAGTATTGATGATATTTTCCAGATATTAGGCGATGGTAAAGGAATTTTATTTATTCCTAAATATAATAAAATATATCATTATGTAAGCAACATAAAGTGAGTTTTGTTATTCATCCTGCACTTTTCAATATAGAATTTCGAGGTAAATTATATTATATAAGTTGAAAAAATAATCTTTACAATGGCTTATCGATTTAATATGATGTAATAAAAAATAGGGAATCTAATATTACACCAAAAATATATAATATGGTGGTTTTTCTGTATGAAGTTTTATTTTTGTCTTATCTTCTGGTTTTTATTTAATTATCACATTTAATAAATGTTTATAATGTTTATTATTATCCTAATGATATTATAGATATATTATATTTAAATAAAAAAATATAATAATTTTAGTTTAACGGCTATTTATTGGCGATTTTATGTCATGTAACCCTTGGTATAATACTCTTAATTGATTGTAAGGTAAAATTATTTTATTAAGAAGGTTGATTTTGAGACTTATTATTTTCCTTGACGACTCATATTATTGGTGTTTAAAAAATAAAACTTTAGCTAGCTAAAATATTATATTTTAAATAGCTTAGAAAAATAATAATTTTTTACGCGATAAGCAATCAATTGTTTAAATGATTTTTATGTTTTAAGATGTTAATAAATTTATTATTTAGCGCTTTTAAAACTACTATCCTTCATCCTATAACGTTATCGCAAGGCAGTGATAAGCAGGGTTGGCTTGATTATCGAGCTTGATCATTGCGAGACGAACTTCTGATTTATTAATTTAACCTAAACTTTCCGCTACTGATAAATAATCAGTATAAATTTGAGGTGAGCCGGAGAAGAAGGCAAATTGCTTCCACTCTTTATACATATAGTGTCCTGATGTGCTCGTGTAAAATGATTAGCTTCATCAGTGGCTATATCTGGTTTGGGATAAAATAGATTAAGTGTTGCAAGACTTTCAATCTCCATCATTACGACATATTGATCCAGCCGATTTCCGCGTTAACTTTTTAACAGGCGAAATTTCCATCCTGGATAATCCTCTATTCGATGATGGTTTTCAGCAATAAATATTTCAAAAGTTACTGCTTTAATCCCAGGCTGTAGTGCTAGATTATGGATCCCAATTACTCTGTCGATAGGCTCTTGGTTAGGTTGTTCCAGGTAGCGTGGGTCATAACAGACGGCGCTTTTTTTTATTTTTGGCCAGTAGTTGATAATCAGTGTAAATAGTTGGAATTTCACTAAAAGTACCATAATGTTGCGATTCGGCAAGGATTTCATGCATTTTTGTGGTTGTTCTTGCCAGAATTGATTGGCTAATTCTGTTTTATTGCCGTCACTGGATTGATTACGATGTTCAATGCTGTCTATTTCAAACAGCATCAGATATTGTCCAGCTCGCTCGCCGCGGAGACCAAGCAATAGCGCCAACTAGGATAGCATGGAATATATGCACCTTTTTGGCGAACGAATGTTTCGAATTGCTCTGGTGTAATACCTGCCTCGGTGTTGATTGCAATGTAATACAGACTGAAAACGGGTATAGGGGGAAGTTATATTTTCTTTCCATTAATGATTTCCTTACATTTTGCTGCAGATAACCGGTTATGACCATTGCCAGACATTATGTTATTGGACATCCAGTGTGATGTTCGTTGTACAAATGATATGGTGTGCCATCCATAGTATTGGCTTCTACTTGACAATAACGGGTTATACATCTGTTGCGATAATGACGTTCCCACGTCTGTAAGTCATTCCGAAAAAATACGTCATCAAATAAATGGTCTTGATTTTTTTAATTGAACAAAGTTAATAAAATTGGGGATTAATAATGGATTCAACTAATATCGCTGCTTATTTAGTTAAAAAACTTATTATTATCAATAAAAATTAGTTTTCTATGCTGTAATTTTGTTAGTGCATTATTAATAGTTTTGTTTGTAAAAAAACTTTTCCCATCAAATTTTGTTTTATAGACATTATCATCTACTGGGATCAAACTAGATCATGTTATTTTAAAGGCATTTACTCTTTTTTGGTTGCTTGAAAAATCTCTAATGGAATGACAAGGTAGTTGGTTTTTAGTGATAGATTCTTTGTATTGTTTATAGTTTGTTATATTTATCTTCTCAGAGGAGATAGATTTTGAGCTTCCATCTAATCCAATCGTGCGCGCGCTCCTGATACTCCGGTTCTAGTTTCGATAAACTCTTTCATGTGTAATTTAGTGCAAACAAGATGAGATATATTGAGTTTTTTATTATTTTCATATCGATTTTTACATCATCAACAGTTTGACCGGATAAACCATAAATGAGGTCAACTCTAATCAATTAAAAACCTAATGTATTAGCATCTGCAATAGTTTTAAAACACTCTTCAGTAGTATGTTTCCTACCACGAGCTTTAATTAAATGATCCTGAAATGATTGTGTACCAAAGGATAATTTAGAAAAACCAAGTTCTTTAAATAACGATAAATATTCTTTATTAAGACTACTAGGTTCTACTTCAAATCGCATAGTCGTGGATGAGAAGTTAAAATTATCTTGATAAAAATTTATTAGTCTTTTTAATTCTTTATCATGCAAAAGAGAGGGAGTGCCGCCAAATATATTGAATCCACCGATAGTCACATTATCAAGATTTGGTACTTGCTTTAACCTAAGAGTGGCCTCTTTTATATTAAGGTCAACGGTTTCTTTAAATAAACTGTCAGATTTTGCTGATTTAGGGTTCACTATAATGGCGGAAAACTGACAAAAGTGGCATCGATAACGACAAGTTGGTATATAGACCCAGAGATGGATATCTTCTGCCTTTTTTATTTCCTTATTCATATCATAATAAAATGAGGTTAAGGGATAATTATCAATATCGCCTGGAAAAATATGACAACCAAAATGATCCTTAATCACATACTCAAGTAAATCTGTATTTTCTCTTTTACTTAAAATATTGCATATATTTGGTCTAGGGTATTTTTCATTAGAATACTCCACCATTGGCAAAATAATTGTATGCGTCTCCTGATTTTCTATTCTCACAAAAATAATAAACAAATCTATTAAAATCTTTATTATGAATAGTGTTAAAGCAGTCAGTAAGTGGTGGTGGGTAGCCTATGTCCTTACTTACATTGAGTTAAATACCTCATCTTTGAATTTAAAATAGAGTCGAAATGCGGGTGTTTTATAAGAATGTATGGGTTTGAAATCAGTAATACTAGTTTCATTTTTGATTTCATTAATTCTATTATAGAGCGCCTTAGCAACGCCAGGTGTAAAAAAAAATTAATAACTTGTTGATTGTTAATTGAAATATTATAGTTTAATAGCGTCGGTAATATAATGTTTTTGGGGGATATAATCTTTTTTTGAATAAAACTAGGCTTGCTGTGCATCTTTAAGGCTTAAATCTTGATAATGAGTTAATTGATTGTCTAATGGCCTTACATCTTTCATTGTAATAACGCCATTTTCACCATAGGCGATGACATTGGTAGCATCATATAATAAGAGTATCTACTCTTCTACTATTAATTTTACATATGATTTTGGTGAGTATACTGGTTTTCCACCATAAGCAATCACTTTTATACCAAAATCCCAATCGTCAGATAAATGCTCGACAAATTTACCATTTTGTAATTGGTAAAATATTCCAATGCCACTAACAATATCATACATATTTTTTTCAACAGAAAATCCTTTTCCATAGGGAAAGCCTCCAAACAAGGAAAATGAAAAGTCACGGCAGCGTAATGTTTTATTTATTTCCTTATATAAATTAGGACACTCGATAAAATCATTTTTCTCATAAAAAATAATTACAAGTACCTAAATCACCGTCTTCTGTGATCATTGTATAGATAAGTTCATCAAGCCAATATTGGTCTATAGTACAATCAGCATCAGCTGAAACAATATAATGTTTTTGCTGGTTGTTAAATTGAGCCCGCCATTTTTCAGTTCGTAGGGAAGCATAATCCATACTTTTTTTCTTGCTGAAGAAACGCCTTGAATTTTTTCATTAATAATATGAATATCAAGATGGTTATATTTTTTTGACAGAATTATCGGTTGAATTATTATCTACAAAAATTAATTCAGTATTACTAAGATCAAATAGCTTATATTTAAATTTTTGATTATAGATTGATTCTATGAAATTTTCTAATAGTTCACTTTTATTATAAAAAGGTAATACAATAGATATAAAGTTTTCTTTACGCATAAATTATCTATATTAAAGGTTAAAATATCTAATTTTTAATACTAGATATTAAATATTTTATTTATTATCTGATTTGATAATGAATTTTTCCCAATATTAAAGTTATGTCTTACTAAAGCTGCTGTCTTATTTTGATCATTGATTAAATTATAAACTCGATGGATAAAATAATCGTCCGGTAGTCCATCTTTTTTTGACGAAATATTCATTAATTCAGTTTTAAAACCATACCTTCCATAAACTTCGTGATAATATTCATAACTTGTAGATATATAATAGCGATTATGACTAATTGCTACCATAATAGTCATAATTATATGATGTTAAGAATGAAATTATATCGTTAGAATAAGCACCTTTAATTAAAATATTATTTACTTTATCAAAAAATTCGATAATATAATTTTTAAACAAATGTATATCATTAATTCTTTCTAATTTAAAATTTTTATGGCATAACCTAAATAAATGAAAGATTCAAAATCTCTATTATTTAAATAACATGCCAATTTTTCTGCTTAAACTATAGTTCCTGAAACAACTATTGTATCAAATGAAATAAACATAACTTTTTTATAAGGTATATTAATTTCTTACCTTTTATTTTTTAATAATTATTAAGATATTTTATGATAAGCATCGAATAAAAATATCTGTAACAAGAATAAAAATGATTTTTTATTATTAATTTACAAATTAAAGTCTTTCAAATAACACTTGTCATTTAGCTGTAAATTTATTTAAACTTTTAATACATTAAAATTTTATATTAATTAGATATGTATAAATAGTTTATTAAAAACATTAAATAAAAAAAATGACTAACGCTAAATGTTATTAAAATAATTAAAACAAAGTAATAAAATCTATAGATACAACTTTATTGAAATTTTAATCTTTAAGTTTAAAGATAATAATGATATGAATATTATTTTATTTTTAAAAAATATTGTTGTTAAAAATATCTATTACTAATTTAGAGATATTAAATAATTATGTATTTTTTTATTCTAAAAATTAGGTTAATGAAAAATTATGTTCAAAGTAAATTGACATAAGTAAGTTATCTTTATTTTAAGAAAAAATAATACTAGCCAGTGTTTATTAAAATAGTAAAATTACCATTATATTTTCAACATAAAGAATAATTTTTCAAAAAATTACATTCATTTCATTTTATATCTATTTTTGTGATTGATCTCTATGAAATATGAGTATTGATGAGATATTTTGTATTTTATTATGTAAAAATACAAAATTATTGAAATTATGTTAAAAAAAATCACAAAAAATCATATTAATATTAACAAAATTATTTCTACGATTGGTGGTAGAAGTAATGTAAATAGTTTTACCCACTGTTTGACTCGATTACGTTTTATTTTACATGAACCAAAAAAGGTAGATATAGAGGATTTAAAAAAACTGCCAGAGGTTAAAGGTTGTTTTAATCACGCTGGGCAATTACAAATTGTTATTGGTACCAATGTAGATAAATATTATAAAGCAATTCAAGAACAATTTGATATAACAAAAGGTGACGACTACAAAAAAGATCCCAAAATATCGATTAAAAAAAAGACAAAACTTTGGACATGGTTAATTATCAATCTAGCTGAAATTTTTTTTCCATTGCTACCTGTGCTCATTTGTGGCGGCTTGTTGCTAGGCTTGAGAAATGTTTTAGGGGAAACACCAATAGTAAATAATAAACCATTAATGGAATTTTATCCTACACTAAAACCGATTTATGATTTTCTCTGGCTGCCTTGTGAGGCCATTTTTCATTTTTTACCGGTGGCAATTTGTTGGTCAACAGTAAAAAAAATAGGCGGAACACCAATATTAGGTATTGTTCTTGGAATTACATTAGTCTCACCACAATTAATGAATGCCTATAATTTAGGTGGTCAGTCACCTGCTGTTTGGGATTTTGGTCTATTTACTATCCAAAAAATAGGCTATCAGGCTCAAGTTATTCCTGCTATTTTTGCTGGCTTATTTTTAGGTTGGTTTGAAATATTTATACGTCGTTATGTTCCTGGTTATTTAAAATTTGTGGTTGTACCTATTATTACTCTGAGCATTTCTGTTTTTGTTGCGCATGGAATACTAGGCCCAATAGGACGAATGATAGGTAACGAAATTTCAGAAGTAGTAAAATTTATCATGTTCGGTGGTTTTGCGCCAATTGGTTCTGCTATTTTTGGTTTTACCTATCCTCTACTAGTAATCAGTGGCGTTCATCATACTATGTTGGCGATTGATCTACATATAATGCAAGCGCAGGGGGGAACGCCAATTTGGCCAATTATTGCTCTTTCTAATATTGCACAAGCTTCTGCTGTGGTGGGCATTATTATTGTTAGCCGTAAAGAAAATGAACGCGAAGTGACCATTCCGGCAGCCATTTACGCTTATCTGGGGGTTACGGAGCCGGCGCTTTATAGTGTTAATCTTTATTATCGTTTTCCCTTGTTCTGCGCTATGGTAGGTTCTGCTTTTTCCGGTTTTATCTGTGGTGTTTTTGGCGTACTTTCGAACGGTATCGGTGTGGGGGGATTGCCTGGTATTCTTTTTATTCAACCGATTTATTGGTTAATTTATTTATTTGCGACAATCATTGCTATTGTTGTTCCAATCATATTGACGATAGTGATTTACCGTTATCAACAACGAAAAGGTATGCTTATTTCTGATTGAAGAATTATTTGACTAATACATTTTTAATAGTGAATCTGAATATGAATTATTTGCATGTTGTTTTTAAACCACAAGAGTTAGTGGTTTACTAAGTCCAAATGAATAGTAAATCTTATCCGGTAACTTATCAAAAAATTAATAAAATTAGATTTATTAGAATTAATTAAGCAAATTAAATTAGATTTTCCCAATATTAAAAAAAAGGGGGGACATTAAAATGAGATGCGTTAGCGTTTTATTCAGCATTTTGTATAGAAATTTCTAATAAAGATGTCGTTGATATGGAGAAATGTTTCTCTGAAACATTCAATTTTTATTCGTACAGATGTTTTAGTTGATGATTGTGAAAAAACATTAAAAAAAACTTTAGCAGAGAAACAACAAACAATAAGTTGGAGTATTGATTATTGACGATATAATCCGGGCAAAACGGAATATACTACTGAGTTTTTATTGACAGTAGCGAATGGGTATTTAGATTTACATGGTACATTACCTGAAATGGTAATCAGTGATGACACCTATCCGGTAACTTATCTTGCAGGGCTTTATAATCAAGCTATTTCTGTAATAAATGGTCACTAAGTTCACAATGAAGATTTCGTTAATGTACTCAGTGCTCAATATATCTCGTTACGTATTGGCCAAGGTAAATTTGTTAATCTTACTGATTTTAATGTCATGTTTCTTTATCGTCGATTAGGTTTTATGACAGGGATCTTTTCGAGTGAATTACAAGAAGATGAAGAAGGGCGTCGCTTAAAAATAGTTTGTCGAAAGTTTACTAATATGGCAAGAATGATGCACTACAGTATTGAATGTCAATTTTGTCCTTTGAACTGTTCTGATCAAATAACAATTTGTACCAAAACAGATGGTGGAACGTTTAGTTATGGTGTTGAACGCTATCGTTCTCTCAATTCTTATCATTATCAGATAAAAGATTTAATAGTTGATAAGCATGAAACTTATTTATTAGCGGAAACCTATCAAAGTAAAATAGGTATTGGAATTTCGACAGAAATTAGCGGTGATTTTTTTGCGTCAAATAATGTCGAAAATAGGATAAATGAAAATAGTATTGTTCAACAGGTGGTTTTTTCTGCACAATAAGGCAAATGTTATCGGTTAGAAAAAAATGTAGCTATCGCTATTTCTACTTTTTTTAATCAAGATTGGCATCAGGTAGATTCATGGTAGTTGCCTAAGTTGGCGACTCAGTTAGCAGAAAGTCAGCTAGCCTGGTAAACACTTTGGCAGGAAAGTGATATTGGCATTGCTGGTGATATGATGACGCAAAAACTACTGCGTTTACATATATATCATCTATTAGCCTCTTGTGTTCCCCATTAACTAATGCAAACATAAATTAGATGTTTCTGTCACGGCTAGTGGTTTACATGGAGAAGCTTACCGAGGGCATTTTTTGGGGATGAGATATTCATTCTGCTATTTTATATTATGCATTTTCTGACAACCGCTCGCCAATTACTGATGTACCGTTATCTGCGGTTACCAGCAGCAAAACATGCTGTTCAACAAGCGGGTTATCAAGGTACTATGTTTCCCTGAATCAGGTCATGATGGTAGTGAGCACACGCAAACCTTACATATAAATCCGCTGACAGGACAATGGGATCCTTTACAATTTCATATTTCTTTAAGCATAGCTTATAATGTTTGGCTATATTGGCTAAATACTGGCGATAAGCCATTTATGATTGACTATGGATTGGAATTATTAATTGAGATTGCTAAGTTTTTGGTGAGTAAAACTATTTGGGGTGCTACCACCAATCGATATCGTATTAGTTGTGTTATGGGGCCGGATGAATTTAATGAATATAGTTTAGATAATAAAAAAACCAGTTTGAATGATAATGCTTATACTAATTTAATGGTAGCATGGTTATTTAATCAAATTGACATGATGGTTTTATCTCTGTCAAAGTAGGATATTAAATAATATTTTTAATCGAGTTGATATAGATAATGATTTTTGGCAGCAATTAAAAACCATTAAAGAAAACTTAGCTTTGTCGATTAATGATCAAAATATCATTGGTCAATTTGATGGTTATTTTGTATTTGAAGAAATTGATTGGCGAAAATACCAGAATAAATACGGTAATATTTATCGGTTAGACAAAATACTGCGCGCTGAAGGAAAATTAGCCGATAATTATAAAGTTGCTAGACAAGCAGATTTGCTAATGGTATTTAATAACCTTAGTCAAGATGTTGTAAAAAATTATTAAAAAATATGAATTATCCTACGTCTGATAATTATGTAGAAAAGAATTTCAATTATTATTTTCCTCGTACTTCCCACGGCTCGACGCTATCTCGTATTGTTCATGCGTCTGTGGCTGAGAACATTAAATCGTCAGCTTTATCTTGGTAATTGTGTAAAGACTCTTTATTTTCTGATTATCAGGATATTCAAGGAGGAACGACATGAAGAAGGTATTTATACTGGTGTAATGGTGGCTACCCTCCATATGACATACGGTGGTGTAGATATTCGTCAACCGTTATTGAAAATCAATCCTTCATTATCTACTCATTGGCAGCATCTCCAGTTTAAAGTATGCTATTTAGGGGTTAATTACCAATTTTATCACTCAAGAAAAGTTATCTGTTAATTGTGATCAGGATACTGAAATACAAGTGGGTAAACAGGAGTATAGAATTTTTGCCGGTAAAATTGCTAATATTGAATATAAAAATGAGGTAGTTGCATCAAGAAGGGAATGATCTTCGATCTTGATGGTGTCATGGTAGATAAGGTTTTTTATCATTTTAAAGCTTAGTAATATTTGGCTAAGAAAATCGATATTTATTTTGATGCAACGTTTAATGAAACCTTGAAAGAAATAAGCAGAGTAGAGTCATTGGAAAAAATTTTGCTTTATGATGATAAGGCCGATGTTTTTAGTGTGACAGCAAAAAATATTCTTGTGAACAGTAAAAATGATTACTATGTAAAATGACAGAAAAAATATTTTGCTAGGGGTATTACCTTTTATTAAGCAAGCCAAAAAAAAGAAAATTCCTTATTCTACTATAGCCTCCGCTTCTAAAAATGTCACTATGATCCTCTAATAACTTAATATTAAAGACTATTTTAATGTGATTGTTGATCCTCACGCTTTGTCTAAAGGTAAGCCTGATCCAGAGATTTTTTTAACAGCGGCCAATTTAATCGATGTATTACCTAATAAAGCGATTGGTTTTGAAGATTTACAAGTTGGAATTGAAGCATTGAATAGAGCGAATATTTTTTCTGTCGACATATCGCCGAAAGACAATTTAGTGGGTGCTGATTTACGAGTAGACCCTTTTGAAAAAATTAATTTTGAGCAACTGCTAAGTATGTAAGTAATTGCTTTAACTATTTAATATACATAGTAAATATATAGCAAAAATAACGACTACTTTCATCTTTATGTCAGGCAACAAAAATGTTGATATTATTTAATAATATAATCGGTATATACGTTGCCTTACCACCATTACCTATTTGTTTTTCCCTATCTAACAATAATGATAAAAAAAGTTTATGTTTTTGTGGTTGATAACAATAACAATAATCATTATCATTCTTTCGGTAAATAATTAAATTTTAGTGAGCCAAAATATAAGACCCAAAAATTGGCCCAGGATAGCCGAATTTTTATACTATGTGTTTCAATTATTACTTTATAAATCAATAAAATATTAGTTTTATCCCTGATTTATATTGATATATGAATAACAGTTGAAAGGGTAAGGAATAAATAAAAGGACTTTGTTGAATGAACTCATTATGTACAAAAGTAAAATCACAAACTTCACATTTGACTAAAGAGAATTGGTTATATGCAAATCAGCACTTAGTAGCCAAAATACTACGTGAGCTTTCTCACGAAAAATTAATCCATCCACTAAATTATGACGATGGTTATTCGATTGAGATTGGTCAATCACACTATCGTTTTCAAGCGTTAAGCTATCAACTTGATCATTTAGATATTAATCCTACATCGATAAGCAGGAGCAAGAATGATCAACCACAAGCAATTGATGCTATCGCGCTTATTATTGAATTATCGCCGTTATTGAATATTTCTGAGTCAATGCTACCTATTTATCTCGATGAAATATCCAGTACGCTTTATGCTTATGCCTTTAAGTATCAAAATAATCGATTAGCGGCACATGATCTTGTGCGGGCGGATTACCAAATAGTAGAAATAGCAATGACCGAAGGTCATCCAGTATTTATAGCAAATAATGGCAGGATCGGTTTTGATGCTGATGACTATTTACATTATGCACCAGAAAGCGCCAATCCAATTAAACTAGTCTGGATTGCTGCTCATCGCAATAAAACCGTTTTCTCCTCATTATCATCACTCTCTTATTCAGAATTAATAGAACAAGAATTAGAGAAGTATTTGCTCACGCAATTTGCCCAATATATGCAGACATTAGATTTAAATTTATCTGATTATTATTTAATGCCACTACATCCATGGCAATGGAGACATCGGATTGCAATTAGTTTTGCCGCTGATATTGCTAATCACGATATTGTTTATTTGGGTGAAGGTCATCATTTTTATCTTGCTCAACAATCTATTCGTACCTTTTTTAATATTAGCCAACCTAAAAAAAATTATGTCAAAACCGCATTGTCAGTGCTGAATATGGGATTCATACGAGGGTTAGATCCACATAGCATGGTAACGACACCAAGTGTTAATGAATGGCTTAATCATTTAGTACAGTCTGATAATTTCTTACGCCAAAAAGGATTCACGATTCTACGTGAGCGTGCAGCAATAGGTTATTTTAATCCTTATTTTGAAATAGCGATTAAGAACAATAATCCGCATAAAAAAATGTTATCGGCATTGTGGCGGGAAAGCCCAATGACTATTTTAAACAGCAATCAGCGTTTGATGACCATGGCTTCATTATTACATCTTGATAATCAAGGTAAAGCTGTTGTTGCTGCACTAATAGAAGATTCGGTGCTTACAGCAGAAGATTGGATCTCACGTTATTTAGATGTTTATCTTTCACCATTATTACATACTTTTTTTGCCTATGATTTGGTCTTTATGCCACATGGTGAAAATTTGATGTTGGTGTTAGAAAACAATCTACCGGTAAAAATGTTAATGAAGGATATAGGTGAAGAGATCGCTATCTTAAATAGTGATATTCAATTACCTAAAAAAATTCATTTTCTTCATGTCACGATCAAAGATGATATGAAAATTAACTATATTCTGCTGGATATTTTTGACTGTTTTTTCCGTTATCTCACCCCTATACTGCAAAAACACCTTTCTTTGCCGGAAAGTCATTTTTGGCAATTAGTGGCCCAGTGTATATACAACTATCAATCACAACATTTAGAACTGATAGAGAAATTCGACAAGTTTGATCTGTTTAAGCAGGATTTTGTGCGTGTTTGTTTGAATCGGCTACAAATGGCAAATAACCAGCAGATGATCGATCTTGATGATCGAGAAAAAAACCTGAAATTCTCCGAAAGATTGCGCAATCCTCTTTATGCATTCCGTGATAACTATTCTGTTATGACTGCGATGAATAATGAAATAACAATATTGAAATAATTATAACAATAAATAATTTTAGGGATGGGATGAAAAATGGTTAACCCATATTTGTATTGCTATAGGGTGACATTGAAGAATATATTATCTTTGATGATTCCACTATTTATATCAGGGAATAATTCCGCTTTAGCAGCAGCAAAGTCAGGTAAAAATGACGATATTATTATTATAATTGGCAAAGCAGAATCAAAAGGTATAACTGAAGACAGCAGAATGTATAATATTTCATCGATGTCAACGGCTACCGGATTAGATCTCTCGGCTCGTGAAACACCACAAAGTGTTAGTGTGCTTACCAAGCAAAGAATGTTAGATCAGGATCTTAATGATGTTACTAGAGCGGTGGGTAATATTGCTGGCATAAGTGTGCGCCAATCAGATAGCGATCGTTTTAGTTTTACTTCGCGTGGAATGCGTATTAAAAATATTCTGCGTGATGGTGTACCGACCTATTATGATACTCGCTTTAATTATGGTGATAATTTATTGGATACGATCTTATTAGATCGGGTTGAAGTTGTTCGAGGTGCGGCCGGCTTGATAGTCGGGCCAGGCCAGCCTTCAGCAGCAATAAATTTTATCCGTAAGCGACCAACTCGTTATTTCCGTGGAGAAGTAATATTGGGAGTCGGTTCTTGGGATAAGTGGAGAACTGGACTTGATTTGTCTGGACCTTTAAATGCGGCAGGCGCGGTGAGAGGACGATTTGTTACGGCTTACCAACGTGGCAATACATTTATTGATCGTGAACAACATGAGCGATATCCATTTTATGGCATTGTCGAGATAGACTTAACTGCTAATACCTTGTTAACGGTAGGCGCTGATTACCAATTTAATCACACTCGGCAAAGTATGTTTGGTGGATTGCCGATTTTCTTCTCTGATGCTACTAAGACAGATTATAAGCGTCATACTAGTTATGCGCCTGATTGGGCATTTTCCAAGGTTCGTTCATTTTCAACGTTTACCAGCTTACAACATCGATTTGCTAACAATTGGAGTATGAAAGGAACTTTTACTTACGATAATAATACGCTTGATCAAAAAGTATTATGGGCTACCGGATACCCTAACCCTAAGAATAATGAGGGCATGTATCCAGGTAGTATGACCTTGATTGATGGTAGTCGCCGTCAAAGTAGTTTTGATTTACAACTTAATGGTGATTATGGATTATTTGGTCGTACCCATTATGCTAGTTTTGGTATTAATTATCAAAAACAGCATTTTCAAAACGATTATTACAATGCATTATGTATGTTAGAGAAAAATGCAAATAAGGTAGATATCACTAAATGGAATTATCCGCAACCCTCCTGGGCAATGTCTCGCACCTATGGTTCAAAAGGTTATATTGAACAAACGGCAGGCTATGCGGTGACTCAGTTTTCATTGATTGATCCGATAACCCTAATTATTGGTGGCCGGATCAGCAGTTGGAAAACACGTGGTGATGATTTTAATGAGCCAAGAAATGCCAGTTATAGTGATCAATTTGTGCCATATAGTGGATTAATTTACGATATTACTCCAGATATTTCGCTATATGGTAGTTATACCCAGATATTTGATCCAGAAAGCCGGATTGATCTCAATGGACAGTTACTTAAACCGGTTAGCGGAGAAAATTTTGAGCTAGGAATAAAGGGTATTGCAATGGATAATGGTGTCGATTATTCATTAGCGCTTTTCGAGATTTGGCAGAATAACTTTACTCAATTAGATAATAACGCTCCGCCACGCACGGATGGCGCCAGAGTTTATTACTCTATTGATGGCGTCAAAACCCGAGGTTTTGACGTTGAAGTTAGTGGTCAGATCACTGATGATTGGAAAATTTATGCAGGTTATACCCAGTTCCGTGGTACAGATATTGATGGTAAGCGTATCAATAGAGAAACGCCAAATAGATTACTTAAACTGTTTACAACTTATACTTTGCCAGGTGCGATGAGCAATCTGACGATTGGTGGTGGCGTTAACTGGCAAGATCAGACTTGGCTGCTGCTCGATGGGCCGGGTAAGAAGCAAGTTAAAGCTGAACAAGCGAGCTTTGCTGTTGTTAACTTAATGGGGCGTTATCAATTTACACCTGCGCTTTCTCTAACAGTTAATTTGAATAATTTGTTTGATAAAACTTATTACACGCAACTTGGTGATTACAAACAATATTACTATGGTGCTCCTCGTAATATTGAGGCAACTCTAAATTATCAATTTTAATTAAAGGTTATTAATAATGGTACTGCTGCGACAACGATTAACATCTTATAAAATGGGGTTCACAGTACCATTAATGTTGATGATAATTTTATTAACAGGTTGCGATAAACAGAGAGTAATAAGAAATTTATCGCTAGATACTATCGGCTATCCCAAAACGATTATTACCACACTAGGAAAAGCAGTAATTAACCAACAGCCGCAACGGATTGTGGCATTGGGAAGCGGTAGTGAGGATATCTTATTAGCACTTGGGATCGTGCCTATAGCTATTGAATCACACTATTGGGGCGGTGATGCACAAGGATATTTACCCTGGTTTAAGGAAGATATTGAACGGCGTGGCGCCCGATTACCAGTGATCATTGAAATGTATCCAGAATTGGATATAGAAAAAATTATTAAATTAAACCCTGATTTGATTCTGGCAACCCAATCAGGCATCACACAAGCGGATTTTAATTCTTTATCTTATTTTGCTCCTGTGGTGGCATATCCAGATAAACCATGGCAGACAACACCACAACAGCAAATTAAATTAATTGCTAATGGATTGGATAAACAACAGCAGGGAAAGAAATTGAGTGCTGAACTTGATGCTATTTTAGTCGCAGCCGGTCATCGTATCCCTAATATACAAAACTATCAGTTTGCTTATATTAAGGCCGGAACGACAGCGAATAGTTTATCCATTTATGTAAAAAATGATCCACGGGTGGATGCATTGGTTCATATTGGCTTGTCGTTATTGCCATTGGCAAAAACGCTCACCGCTTCCTATGGTAATTTTGCTGTCAATATAGGTCTGGAAAATGCAGACTTACTGAATGATGCTGATATTTTGTTGACCTGGTACAACAGCGAAAAAGAACGACAAGAAACCGAATCTCAATCGCTATTTCAATCGATACGGGCAGTTCGTCAGGGAGTCTATATTCCATTAATGGATCAAGCGCTTGTCATGTCTATGTCGTATGGCTCACCACTCAGTTTACGTTGGGGATTACCCAAATTTATGTCATTACTACAGCAGGAGTTAGCTAAACATGATGAACTTTAAGCGACGAATTCCCAGAGCATTGGGATTAATATTAATGTTGCTATTAACCTGCCTTTGTATTCTGGCCAGTTTAAGTTTTGGTTCAAAACTAGTGCCGTTATCAGTAGTTTGGCAACATTATTGGTTTAACAGTCAAGTTAATTATTATGATTTAGTCATTGACTCCCGAGAGTCCCGTGCCTTTATTGGATTAATGGCAGGTGCAGCATTAGCGTTGGCAGGCGCAGTAGCGCAAGGATTGCTGCGTAATCCGCTTGGTGATCCGGGTTTATTAGGCATCAATGCCGGTGCAGCAGCAGCTGTTGTTTTTTGCTCTTTTGTGCCAGTATTAACTAATGTCTCATATTTTTGGGCGGCTTTTATTGGCGCTAGTTTATCAACTTTACTGTTTTATTTTATGAGTGGTAGTAGCCATAATACTAACCCGGTAAGGTTAATTTTAACCGGTGTCGCTATTAATGCTTGTTTATTAGCAGTAGTGCAGGGCATTATTCTAATAAACCAACAAACTATGGATAATTATCGCTTTTGGATTATGGGTGCTTTAAATTCAACATCATTATCTGAGGCTGGGTGGCTAATCCCCTATTTATTAGCGGCTATTACCTTAACATTTTCACTGAGTGCTGCATTAAATATTATGGTCTTTAGTGATGGTATTGTGCACTCTTTGGGGGGTAATGTTGTGCGTACACGTCTATTGTCTCTGTTAAGTATTAGCATGCTAGCGGCTATAGCAACTGCAATGACTGGGCCAATTGCTTTTATTGGTTTAGTGGCCCCACATTTAATGCGATCCTGGATAGGCAGTGATTTTCGTTGGCTATTGCCTTATAGCATGTTCGCTGGTTCATGTTTGTTATTAATATCTGATGTGATAGCACGGCTAGTCATTGCGCCAGAAGAAGTTATGGTTGGTATTATTACCGCAGTAGTTGGTGCTCCCTTGCTTTATTGGGCAGCTAAAAAACCAACCGATAGCAGAATGGTAGAATAAAATATGATGCAGATCGATTTGTCAGCTAATCAAGTGAGCACTAAAATATTTGGTTTAGGAAATATACGATTTATTGTTCTTTTATGGCAGACGTCTAGTAGAATTTTAATCTTACTACTTTTGTTAGTCTTGTTTTTGTATCTTACTTTAGCGTTTGGTCGGGAAGGGATGGATAATCCTTGGTTAGAGATGAAAACCTGCTATCAGCAATTTATTCTATTACAGATCCGTTTACCTAGAGCATTAGTTGCCATCGGTGCTGGTATGACGCTGGCGCTTTCGGGCGCGCTTTTTCAGATCATCACACGCAACGCATTAGGTAGTCCTGATATTATTGGTATTAATGCCGGAGCAGGTGTTGGCATTATGGCGGCATTACTATTTTGGCCAGATGTAGTACCCGTTTCTGTTGGCGCACTAATCGGCGCCGCTGTTGCAGTATTATTGGTTTATCTTGCTAATGGTACCGTGAATGGCAAAATACAGACGGTTAAAATTGTGCTTTCAGGTATTGCTGTTGCGGCTTTGTCTATGGCTTTAGTTGATGTTGCCATTTCGAATGGGCGTATTGAGCAGGCACAACAAATTCGATCACTGTTAAGTGGTAGTTTGGCTCATAGGGGTTGGCAGGATGTTGTGCTGATTAGTAGTATGTTGGTTTTTATGCCAATTCTGTTTTGGTTAGGTAAGCAGTTGAACTATATCAGTTTAGGTAATGATATCGCTATTACACTCGGTGTCTCTGTTCGTTTGGTGCAAATTATCAGCATACTATTAGCAATTATTTTTTCCACCCTGTCCGTATTGGTTGTTGGGCCGGTTGCTTTTGTTGCACTAGCGGCACCGCAAATTGCTCGGCGAATCATTCAGCGTAAAGGTGTAGCACTATTTTGTTCTATGCTAATGGGCGCTTTATTAATGCTGAGCGCTGATTTTATTACTCTAATATTGCCAACGCCTGGGCGCTTAACAGTAGGTTTAGTCACGGCAGTAATTGGCGGAATTTATTTAATATACTTATTGCATATGGAATTTAGGAGAATAGGCGGTTAATGGTATCCTCTACTAATTCTCCCTTCGTGGATTCACGGCTTACAGCCCATGATGTCTCTGTCGGATATGGCAAAAAAAACATTATTAAAGATGTGAATATATTTATTTATGATAATGAATTTAGTTTCATTATCGGGCCTAATGGCTGTGGTAAATCAACGTTATTAAGAACTCTTAGTCGTATTATGCAGCCACAATGTGGTGAAATTCGATTAGATGGTAATGATGTTTTCCACGCTAAACCTAAATGGGTCGCTCGGCAGCTCTCATTATTAGCTCAAGGCTCTGTTATCACTGAACCGTTGACTATCTATGAACTAGTTTCACGCGGACGTTATCCTTATCAATCTTTTTTATTACAGTGGTCAGCCGAAGATGAACGAGCGGTGCATGATGCGTTAAAGGCGCTAGATCTTTGGCATATGTCGCAAAAATTAGTCAGTCAATTATCAGGCGGTCAGCGTCAGCGTGTCTGGTTTGCGATGACACTTGCTCAACAAACACCCATCATTTTATTAGATGAACCAACCACCTATTTAGATATAGCCCACCAAATTGAAATGCTAGATCTTTGTCAATGTTTGCATCAGCAAGGAAAAACGTTAGTTTTGGTGCTGCATGACATTAACCTGGCTTTACGTTATGCCTCGCGTCTAATTATGATGAAAGAGGGGCAGATCTATGCTGAAGGAGAACCTGAAAAAATTATTACAGAGCAGAATATTAAAAATGTATTTGGTTTACCATGTCGTATTATTTTAGATCCTGAATCAGGTAAACCATTAATTATTCCAAAATATAAAATAAATAATCGACATGATATTTTATTACATTTTTAGTATTGGGAATATAAAGTTGGAGAATATGGCGTGGGAAATAAAAATAGTCATAGTTCGATAGCTATTATACTTAAAATCGAAAGGCAGATATTACTAAGTTATTTGATAGTAAATTTAGAAATTTTAATTCTTCATTCAAAGTTAATGAAAAGAATATTACATCAAACAGTATGGGGTTTTATCATTAATGAATTGTTATCAATATGAATATTATGGTAATAATGGCCAGAATATTAATCAAAAATACCCCTATTCTTTATGGGCTCAATGGTATTTTGGCTTAATGGTTTCGCCTATGATGCTGATGTTATTAGAGTATCCCCAGGCGATTAATACTAGTTATCATCGTTTTCGCGTTGAATTTCATGAAAGTGATAGGCTTAATATTGTTTATTATCAACCACCATGGTTGGCTAAACTATTATCTTTATTAGAGCGTTATCATGATTTATTGCAGCAGCATATTATTCCTGTATGCAAGAAAATAGAATTTTATAGTGGTATAAATGGCCGTTTATTATGGAATAATATTGGTTACATTATGTATTGGTATTTAGCCAATTTTAAAGAAAAGCTAGAGGCTAATCAGTATAATAATTTAATTAACATGCTTTTCTTTGAAAAAAAATGTTAAGTGATAGGGATAACACACTTTATCGTACGATTTTTACTAAAAATAATGTCATACGGCGGCGTAGCTGTTGCCAAAAAAATAAATTACCGGGTGTAGGTAATTGCCATGATTATCCTCTTGAGACGATGGTATCAATCTAATTATTAAATTTAGTGTTTATTTAAAATAAAATAATTATTTGTTAGTTTTTTGCTGTTTTATTAAATGGTTGATGTAAGTCATTTAATCTATTTAAAAGTAATGTTGAGCAATTATCTTAGATAATTTCTATATTAAAGTGAGGATATACAATGCCTGTTGAAGTTAAAACGAAAGTTGAATTACCATCAACAACAACTTCTTATATAAAAGATGATTGTTTTAAAGATAGCCTTTTTTATCCATATTTATTTAATAGTGATAATGCTGAATGTTATTTGGATAACGCTTATGATGTTATAATTAAAATAAAAGAAATATTGCAGCAGACGAAAACTCCGTTTAGTGGAATATTACCCCATGAGTTATCTCAATTATTTTCAAAAGTAAATCTAGATAATCCATTATCTTCTTGGGCATCAGTTTTAGCAGAATTAAACCAGCTTTATATTAAAGACGCTGTTTATTTTCATCATCCAAAATATGTTGCCCATCTAAATTGCACATTAGTATTACCGGCTGTGATCGCCGAAATGTTGATTGGTGCAATTAATTCATCGATGGATACTTGGGATCAAAGTGCAGGAGCAACCTTAATTGAGCAAAAAGTACTTGATTGGACGGTAGATAAACTAGGTTTAGGCAAAGATGCTGATGGCATTTATACCAGTGGTGGAACCCAATCCAATTTTATGGCGATGCTACTGGCTCGTGATTGGTTTTGTCACCAGCGTGATCCACAACATAAAAATTTAATACATGGCTTACCGGACGATTTTCGTAAGCTACGCATATTAACATCATCGGTCAGTCATTTTAGCACCCAAAAAGCAGCAGCTATGCTAGGGCTCGGTTATCAAGCTATTATTTCAGTACCACATGATGATAAATTCTGTATGTCTATTGATGCGCTGGAAATAAGTATTAAGCAGTGTCTTGCTGAAGGAAATATCCCGTTTGCAGTGGTAGCTACGGCGGGAACTACCGATTTTGGTAGTATTGATCCGCTCCCCGCTATTGCCGATTTAGTAAAGCAATATGGCTTGTGGATGCATGTTGATGCGGCTTATGGGTGTGGATTATTAGTATCATCGAGTCATTCTAATTTACTTCAGGGAATAGAGCAGGCAGACTCTGTCACTATCGATTATCACAAAGCATTTTTCCAGCCAGTCAGTTGTGGCTCCTTTTTTATTAAGGATCGGCAGCACTTTTGTCATTTAACCTATCATGCGGATTATTTGAATCCGTTAAGCGCTGAACAAGAAAAAATCCCCAATTTGGTAAATAAAAGCATTCAGACAACCCGCCGTTTTGATGCTTTAAAAATGTGGCTGACCTTGAGAATGATGGGGGCAGAGCAATTAGGTTTGGCGTTTGACAAAGTATTGGATACGGCACAGATCGCCTATCACTTAATGGTATCAAATTCTAATTTTGAAGTTGTTCATCAACCAGTGCTCAGCACGTTAGTTTTTCGTTTCATACCGCAGCAATATCTCTCACAAGAACAAATTGATGATCTTAATGCTAACATTCGTAAATCCTTATTTAGAGAAGGTGATTGTATTATTGCCGGCACCAAAATTAACGGGCGACAATATTTGAAATTTACCTTTCTTAATCCATTAACGGAACGTCAGCATCTGCTAGAGATAATGAATAACATTATTCAGCAAGGGAATTTCTTGCTATCAGATTTGGCGCTTACTAACAATACATCATTTAAATAAATTATTATTCCTGTTTTTAAACGGAGCAATTTTGTTAGGAGTTATTATGACAACCAGGATTTATGATTTTATAGCGATTGGTATTGGCCCATTTAATCTGGGATTGGCCTGTTTAGTTCAACCCATAAAAGAGATCAATAGCTTGTTTATTGATCAGAGTGCAGCTTTCGATTGGCATCCAGGAATGATGTTGGAAAACTCCTCGATGCAGACGCCGTTTATTGCAGATTTAGTCACTTTAGCATCACCCGGTCATCCATTAAGTTTTCTAAATTATATCAAACAAAAGGGACATATTTACTCATTTTATATTAGAGAAAGTTTCTTTTTGATGCGAAAAGAATATAATCAATATTGTCAATGGGCTACTGAGCAATTATCCAATTTGCGTTTTAATACCCGGGTAGAAAATATCAGTTATGATCTATCACGTGATTGCTATACCTTGTATTGTGTTGATAGTGTGACAGGGCAATCCGATCAGTTTTGTTGCAAAAAATTGGTATTAGGAACCGGGCCTTCACTTTATATACCGAAATGCTGCCAGCCGTTTTCTAATCAGATGGTGCGAAGCGACAACTATTTGGAAAATAAAGCTAGTTTACAGCAAAAAAAATCAATTACCATCATAGGTAGTGGTCAGAGTGCGGCTGAAATTTTTTATGACTTACTTGGTCAGATTGATATCTATGGTTATCAACTGAATTGGATAACGCGTTCGCCACGTTTCTTCCCGTTGGAATATAGCAAACTAACGTTAGAGATGACTTCACCGGAGTATGTCGATTATTTCTATAACCTATCAGGCTCTAAACGTGATGAACTGAATAGCACACAAAAATCTCTATACAAAGGAATTAATATTGCACTTATCAATGACATTTTTGATCTGATGTATACCAAGCGGTTAAATGGCAAGCTTGATGTGGCGTTACATACTAATAGTGAATTACAACAAGTGCAGTATGATCGTGAAAAACAGCAGCTGGTGTTAGATTTATTCCAACAAGAGCAACAAGCGTCATTTTCACTGGCAAGTGAAGGTGTTGTGCTAGCGACCGGTTATCAATATCAAATACCTAAGTTCATCAATGGTATTTGTGATCAGATCCGTAGGGATGAGCAAGGACGCTATGATGTACGGCGTAATTACAGTATTGATTATCATAATAGCATTTTTGTGCAGAATGCTGAGTATCATACTCACGGAGGAGTTATCACACCAGATCTCGGCATGGCCTGTTATCGTAATTCTTATTTAATTAAAGAAATTACCGGGAAAGAATACTACGCCATAGAGAATAGTATTGCCTTCCAGCAGTTTGGCGTTGCTCAAGAAGGAGTCAATAAATGTCTATTATAGCTATTACGTCGTTTGAAAAAACAGTCACTGCTGTAGGAACATTTTCATTACGACCACTGGATCTAAATGAAGATATTACCACTATTAGCCAGTGTGTTCATCAAGATTATGCTCATTACTGGGGGATGAAAAATTATACTCCCCAACAGGTGAAGAGATTTTATCAAGATCTATTAGCCCGTCAGCCTAATTCTGTTTTTAGTGGCAGTTACCAGGGGAAATTTGCGTTTTTACTAGAGTGTTATTGGGCTCAATATGATGTTATTGGTCAGCATTATTGTGTTCATCCAGCTGATATGGGGATGCATATTTTGGTTGCTCCGCCAGAGAAAAAAATTAAGCAGTTCACCTGGGGAGTTTTCCAAACAATTATCGCGTTTATTTTTAACAATCCCGCTGTTAAGCGGATTGTTGTTGAGCCTGATATTCGGAATACAAAAATTCATCGGCTAAATATAAAAGCTGGTTTTATTTATGAAAAAACCGTGCAGTTAGCGAATAAAATGGCTGGCTTAGCATTCTGTACCAGAGAGCAGCATCAAATGGCTTTGCAATCAGCGCCTTTAATTAAAAATTTTCAGCCAGATAATACTTTTGTACGTCATTTATATCCTCAGATTTGGCAAAAAGTACATCGATTACATTTGAAAAAAGCTATTTCTGAGTTTGCTCATGAGTGTTTATTATCGCCTAAACAATTAACAGAAAAAATCGATCAAGATGGTTATCACTATTACCGTTTGGATAATGATGAATATGGCGTACATTATTATTTTCGCGCGCGACGATTGGCGTTAGATCATTGGTTGATTGATGCTGATTCTCTGCAAAAAATGCACAAAGATAATTGGGCAGAACTAGACTTTATCAGTTTCATTATTGAATTTAAACTCCAGCTTGGGATCAGTGATAGTGTTATGCCAACTTATGTGGAAGAGTTGATGAGTACATTACATAGTAGCTCATTTAAATACCATCGTACTGGTATTACAGTTGATTGTTTGGTGAATGCTGATTTTCAAACTATTGAGGCTGAAATGATGGAAGGGCATCCAATTTTTGTTGCTAACAATGGCAGAATTGGTTTTGATGCACAGGATTTTCAATATTTTAGTCCTGAATCAGCCGCAGGCATCCATTTAATATGGCTAGCAGCACATAAAAGTAAAGCCTATTTTGCTTGCATTGAGCAGTTTAGTTATCAACAGTTAATCGAGCAAGAATTGAGTCAACAGGAGATAATTGATTTTAACCACCAATTAATTTTGCATGGATTGGATCCGCAAGAGTATCTATTTATGCCATTTCACCCATGGCAGTGGCAAAATAAATTACCGTCCATCTTTGCCCATGAGATTGCTAGTCAAAAATTAATCTATTTAGGCGTAGGCAAAGATCGCTATCAGGCACAACAATCAATACGGACGTTATTTAATAGCAGTCATCCACAGTGTTATTATGTAAAAACAGCGTTATCTATCTTGAACATGGGATTTATGCGTGGTTTGTCTCCTTATTATATGGTAACCACACCGGCTATTAATGATTGGTTATATGATCTGGTGCAGCAAGATGATGTTTTACGCTGTTGTGGTTTTCGATTATTACGGGAAGTTGCTAGTATTGGTTTTAGAAATCATTATTATGAGCAAGCGATTCAAGGCGATACCCCTTATAAAAAAATGATGGCGGCACTGTGGCGAGAAAATCCATTACAATTGATTGACATCAACCAAAAATTGGTGACTATGGCAGCGCTATTACACCATGATCAACAAGGCAAGGCTTTTTTAACTGCCTTAATCGCGGCATCAGGTATTTCCGCTGATGAATGGATAAAAGGCTATCTGGAATGTTATTTGTCACCATTATTACATTGTTTATATGCTTATGATTTAATGTTTATGCCGCATGGTGAAAATATTATCCTAGTGTTAGAAAATCATATTCCACAATATATTTTTATGAAAGATTTGGCAGAGGAAATCTTGGTTATGGATCCTGAGGCGGACTTACCAGAAAAAGCCAGTCGGGTAAAAGTTAATATGCCGGAAAAGATGAAAACACTAACTATTTTATCGGACGTGTTTGATGGTATTTTTCGCTATATAGCGGCAATTCTTGATGAACAGGGTGGTTATTCACAACAACAGTTCTGGCAGGCTGTGGCTAATTGTATTTTAGATTATCAATCTGCTCATCCACAATTTGCTCAGCAATTTAAACGTTATCCTTTATTTACGCCTACAATTAAACGTTGCTGTTTAAATCGATTACAAATTGCCAATAATCGTCAGATGCTGGATTTGTTGGACCCAATGCAAAGTTTGCAATTTGCTGATGATTTGATTAATCCTATCTCTGAATTTGCTATATAGATTATTAATTTTATCAAGTTGACCATTGGTTTAGATTAGTAAAAACCCTCACTTATTATTAAAGTGAGGTTTTTTGTTAAGATATATGCTGTTTAGAGAAGAGTATTAGTATCTATATATTTTACACCAAACACTCAAGATTAGTTGGCTTAACGGTTTTCTGTCGGATTAATGTAGGAATAATAATGAATAAAATAGCTTTATCATTATGCATGTCAAGTTTTTTGTTCTGTAAAAGTGATTACTCATCAACAATTAGCTGACCTATGGAGATCACCAAAAAAGTAAGCCAAACAGCTAGTTGATAACATGAGTTTTGAAGAAAAACTAGGGCAGATGTTGATGTTGGGTTTTCGCCATTGGCGTATTGACGTGGAAAAATGCGATGGCGATGACAAAACTCAATCTAGAAATGGCGAATATTATTCATCATTATGATTTAGGTTCGGCGATCTTATTTAGAGATAATTTAATTGACTCGTCACAAACTGTAAACCTGATTAATGCGCTCCAGCATGCACGCAGCAACTTACCACTATTTATTAGCGTTGACTAGGAAGGTGGGTTGCTATGTTACGCGATTGCTAGAAGGTACTGAAATGCAGGGCAATATGGCATTAGGCGCAACGCGTTCTAAACAACTGAGTGAATTGGTTGGTATGATCCATGGTTATGAACTTACTCATTTGGGATTTAATTTTGCGCTAGTGGTTGATATAAATAATAATCAAGCTAATCTTATTATTGGTGTGCGTTCTTATTCAGATCGGCCATAGCTGTAGTTGAAAGGGCCAACGGTTATATTAAAGGGATCCATCGATATGCTATTTTAACGGCAGTTAAACATTTTCCAGGCCATGGTAATGTGAATGTTGACACACATTTTTCCTATCAACGATTAATATTAGTCAGAAACAATCGCGCAAATTTGAATTGCTTCCATTTATGTACATACCATATGAAATACAGATGCAATTATCACAGCGCATATCGTGATGTCTCCTAGTATTAAATAACCATAAACTCACTACCATTGATAATCGGCTAGCCGGTGTGCCGGCAACGTTTTCTAAGCCAATATTGGCTGGAATATTAGGCAATACTTGAATTATCGTGGTTTAGTGATCACTGATGTAATCAATATGGGGGCCGTTGCCAATAACTTTGATAATTACTGGGTAGTTAAACAAGCAATATTGGCGGGCAATGATATTATTTTAATGTCATTAAAAATTACCGATATTGACGATGAAACTAAACTAGAACAGCTCTATCACTATCTAAAAATGGATCGGAAAGAGATCCTGAATTAAACCGACGCATTGACGAATCAGCTTACTGGGTCGTACTTAGTAAATTAAAAAATAGAATTTCAGCAGAGGATAAGTCTGCGCAGCAAGTCGTTGCGGCAAAATATAGATAAAGATATTGAGAATATGGTGGGAGACAATGGACAATGCGATCACATTAATAAAAAACGCTAACATATTATCGTTCTAGTTAAAAAATAATAATAAAATTGTTATTTTTTAGATGAAAAAGCGCGTAATAAAGTAATTGAAAAACATTTACTTGATATTGCTAATGAATTAAATATGACTACATCATGATGATGTGGTTAAAATGATGGGGGATGATAGATCTGAGCATCAATTAGCGACAGAAATTCAAAATTCAGATCTTATTATTTTGGTAACCTATAATCTAAAGAAAACGCCTGTTAATGCTCAACGCATACTTAATGTTGCCAGTCGTAATGCTATCCCAGAGGCCGTAATATCTACCAATAATCCTTATGATATTGCTTATTTTCATGGAGTGAAAGCCAATATTGCCATTTATGGTATTATTACAGGCTTTGATGCTATTGGTAATAACAGGAATAAATTAGAAATCAATATACGTTAGGCTAAGAACATTATTTATTACGGCTAATAAGCATTTAATAAATTCCCCAACGGGTAAATTGACGGTTGATATCAAAACGCCCGATTTAGAGCGCATCCTCTATCCTTATGGATATGGTTTAGCTAAAAACAGCGCAGCGCAAATTTGACTGATTAATTATCTCTGTGTATAAATTAGGCTTAATCGAGAAACATATTTGTTACAGCAAACACCCCAGCTTGAGAAACCCAAATTAACCACCCGAAAAGTTAATGTATGTGGTCACATCGGATGCCAATCCTTTGACCAACATTAAAAATTCTCAGCTTCAATGACCGTGCTAGGAACGTGGTGCCCGGAGGCGGAATCGAACCACCGACACAAGGATTTTCAATCCTCTGCTCTACCGACTGAGCTATCCGGGCAACGGGGCGCATTAAACATTATTCCACACAACTCGTCAATGTATTTCCGGGAAAAAACGTTAAATTATGATTATTTGCTATTTTTTGTACCACAAAATAATTACTATCTTTTTTTTAATTATTTTTTAATTTAATGTATCGTGGACTTTCCAGTTACGTTTATATTGGTCTTCAAGATAACGACACCAGGTACGGTAATTATAGATATGGCCAAATCCGGGTAAGTTTATTGGGTTAATCTGCTAGTAATTTTGCGCAATACACGGATGACGGCCATTCGCAAGATACGCGCAACCGTTTTTTTTTTAAAAAAAGCCATTTTTCCAGACGCCTTTTTTAACGTACAACCCGCCATGAGTGATGGAAAAATGAATATGCGGATGTTGGTTTAACTGTCGACCATATAGGTATGGAGCGCGCAAAAGATACCGATTTCGATACCCGTTTTACGGGCAAAACACAACATGGTTCGTGTTGCACAACGGAAAAGATTATTAAGTAAAGGCTAGTTATTATTGAAGAAAGGCCAAAGTAAGTGAGGCATGGTAAAGGTGATGTGCTGCCAGTCACAATGTTGTTGTTCCGCTGTCTATTGCTCAGTGGCTTTAAATCCACAGGAACTAGAGGCTTTTCTCTTGCAGCTTTGGCAGAAAAAACGAGAATGAAGACACTTGCTAGAAGTGCAGCAATAACGTCGAACCCCCATAGCACAAGTACTACAGGCCAGCATGAGCTCAACGGAGAGTTTTGTCCGTTCACTGATGGAATCACCGTATTTTTCCAGGAAATACTTTCAGCCATCATTGCGCTGAAAGAGTAATTTTGTCGGTCTGGGAATTGACATGGTGCAGAGTATAAAAAATCTGAAAGGGGTTGCCTAGGATTGGAGCTGCAAAGCAGCGACGTTCACGCCATCGGCGGGCTATCGTTCAGTACTTGCTCACGTTGCATGTGTATTTCCCTTGCTTTTGCGTAAGTTGTTCTAAATTCTGATAGAACATTTTGCTATTCATGAAACCATAAACCCGGGAATTAGGTAATTCTATGCCCTTATTATCATAGAAAATAATAGTGGGTAATCCATAGATATCCAGATATTGCAGAAGGGATTTTTGTTCAGCATTATTTTCTGTCACATTTACTTGTAGTAATAATATATTATTAAGCTTACTTTTGACCTTGTGATCACTAAAAGTATATTTTTCAAACTACTCACAGGCGACACCCCAATCAGCATAAAAATCAAGCATGACTATTTTGCTAGTATTATAGCTTATAGCTTGTTTGATTTCCTGCCAATTTTTACCTGTTTAAATTTTAAATCCATATGGTCTTGTGGTAGTGATATGGCAGACATTTGCCAAATTCCATTTTGTAGTGGCTGGGCTGCTATGATAACTAATAGTAAAAATAAGATCTGACCAATACACGTGCAACCGCTATATTTCTTAAGTAATAGAATGAGTGCTCAGATGCAGAATGATGTAATTAATAAACTGGTTAACCCTGAGACTCCAGATCTCGCCAAAATTCGTTCGAGTAAGAAAATGGGTAATGCTAAGATCACAAATCCAAAAACTTCTTTAACATATTGCCTACAGGGACCACTACGTGGAAGTAGTCGATGTCCAAATAATATTATGCCGATGAGTGGTAGCCTCATACCTAATACATATAGGTAAAATGTTAGACCTCCTATTAATATTATCTCCGCTTTGGGCTATATAAAGTAAAATAGCGCTGAGTGGCTTAGTGGTACAGGGAGAATAGATAAGTCCGGCTAAGGCTTACCATAATAAATACACTAATAATAAGATCCTCTTTTTTGGTGGTCACTCTAATTAATCAGTTTTGTTTGTAGGGAAGATGGTAGTTGTAGGTTATAGAAACCAAACATGGAAAATGCCAGTAGAATAAACAGAGCGGAAATTATAATTAGGATATAGGGGTGCTGAAGTGCGGCTTGAAATGATAAACTGGCCGCTGCAACAATTAGCATCAACAACGTATAAGTGAGGGTCATTCCTTGAACATAACTAAAAGCTAACCAAAAGATTTTTATTACATTTTTGGGTCGTTGCTTACCTAATATGATACCTAAAATTAAAGGGTACATCGGTAAAACACAAGAAGTAAATGCAACACCAATACCGAATAGCAGTGCCCATGAAAGGTGAAAAGGGTTGCTCCGTTTTTTAGCTAGTCACTTTTTCCTCTGACGAATTAGCGTTTGACCGAACAAATTTACTAGTGGCTAGCGATTCTTTTTGTTGCAATGACAGTGCTAAGAGGAACAATTTTTGTTTCTGGCGGATAGCAGTAGCAGGCAATCGCACATCCTTGATATTTCACTTCAATAGTGGCTTGGTCTGTGGTACGGATAATAGGAATATTAATAACTAAATTATTAAAATAAACGACCGTTTTACCAAAAAGTTCATCTTCATGATATTTTCCTTTTGGAAATTGATATTTACTGAGTTTGGCATGACTGGGGTGAAATTTAATCTGCTTTTGATAGAGATCATAGCCATGTTGTATTTGCCCAATTCAATATTAATTTGTTTTACTTTTGTTCAAAATAAAACATGAAAGCGTGATCAGCAGAGAGCAAGCGATTCATACCTCCGTTTTCAAAAATGGCATATGCTGCGGTTGATAAAAGGAATGTCCCACAAAGTAATAGTAAGTAGGCTAAAACATAAAGACGTCTCTGCATAATAGATTTTAAAATAGGTGTTAAGTTTAAAATAAGATAATTACTGAACTATAACCTACTGCTTATGGATTGGAAAATTTTTAGTGCCTAATTTTGTTTAAAGAATATTGATTGTTACGATAAAAATTCAAGGACTTTAGGCCCTTGAATCGTATTTTGCTAAAGTTAAAGAATGATGCTACCAAACAAAAAGCCAAAAAGGATGGATAGCGAAATATCAATAGTGCCAGGAATAAAAATGGATGATTAAACACAAAACGACCAATGCGAGTTGTACGAGTATTATCCATTTGAATGGCAGCAATTAATGTTGGATAGGTTGGTAAAACGAAGAGAGTAGAAACCGCAGAAAAAGAGGCAATGGTAGTTAATAGGCTGACGTTTAAAGCTAATGCCATTGGTATTAGCGCCTTAGCTGTTGCAGCTTGCGTGTATAGTAGTGCAGAACGATGAAAAATATTACTGCTAATATCCATGAATGATTATGAATAAGCTGGTCGGCAGTGGTTTTGATTCAGTGAATATTAGCTTGGACAAAAGTGTTGCCTAACCATATTACGCCTAAAATACAGATACAGGCACTCATACCTGCTTTAAAGGTACTAAAATTTAAGCTGATATCTGTTTTAACATTGCAACTTAGGGTAATTAGGGTCGCTACACTTAAGATAATAATCAGAATTGCATTGCTCGTATTCATTAGTGGTGTATCAATTAGACCAAGGTGGTGCTATTAATCATGGCATAAATAGCCACACGGATGACACCTAGCAGAAAAAATAACACCGACTTTTTCGCGCCAGCTTTAATTTTTTTAGACGACAATCCATTAATTCTATTAATCCGGCGGCTAAACGTTGTTGATAAATGTGATCCTCAGCAAGTTTAGAGTGAAAGGACCAAGAAATAATGAATGAAATAATTAGAATAGCTAAAAAGTTGCCGGTAATAGAAAATTGCTAGTAAGCTAATATAGCTAATAGTATTACTAACCATAGAAGGATTTTCCATAATCGAAGTCATATAGACTACAGCAGCAGAAATCGGTGATGCCGATTTGAGCCTAAAAAACAGCTGTTGATAAGGGTTGACAGGGTTTAATACCATTTTCTTTGGCAACTTCAGCAATAACAGGTAATGTTGCTAATGAAATATTACCTGTACCTGCAAATAAAGGCAGAAAATAGGTAACGATCGGCGCTAAAATAGTAATGTATTTGTGATTTTTACGAAGAAGCTTTTTTGTTTGAGCAACCAAATAATCTAATCTGCCGGCAATTTGCCTCGCAGAGATAGTGGCGATAACAGCCATAATAATTGAAATAACATCATGGGGGGTAACCGCCTAAAATTGCCAGTAGAAGGATGATAAATTCTACGGCTAACATAATGTTTACTCCTTAAAATAATTGATAATATTTTGTTTATTTTTTGTGTATGTATTAAAATAAAAGGCACGCTTCTTTAAAGCGAGCGGCCTTAAAAACTAAGACTAATTAATTTTTATAATTAACATACTAATTTAATCATCAAAGGGTTTCGCTTTATATTGAGGATTTTTTAGATTTTCAACCGAGAAAATATCGTCTAATTGCTCTTCTGTTAGTAAACTTCGCTCTAATACCACCTCTTTAACATTTTTACCTGTTTCAGCGCATATTTTTCCGACGATATCGCCATTATGATGGCCGATAAATGGATTAAGATAAGTAACAATCCCAATAGAATTAAAAACATATTTTTCGCAAATTTCTTTATTAACTGTAATGCCTGTAATACATTTTTCCAGTAAATTACGGCAAGAATTATTCATTAATGAAATAGATTCAAAAATCGCTTGGCCAATTGCCGGCTCCATCACGTTCAATTGCAATTGTCCTGCTTCCGCCGCGATAGTAACACAAGTATCGTTGCCTATAACTTTGAAGCATGCTTGATTAACAACTTCGGGGATAACAGGATTGATTTTAGCAGGCATAATAGATGAACCTGCTTGTAGCTCGGGTAGATTTATTTCTTTTAGACCAGCACGAGGTCCGGAAGAAAGCAGCCGAAGATCATTACAGATTTTTGATAGCTTAACAGCTAAGCGTTTTAGCCCAGAGTGTACTGTAATATAAGCCCCGCAGTCAGAGGTTGCTTCAATTAAATCTTCTGCTGGAATGCAGGGCAATTCCGTTACTTCAGCTAATTTTTTTACCACCAATTCTTGATAACCGGCAGCTGTATTGACTCTGGTTCCGATTGCGGTTGCACCAAGATTGACTTCAAGTAATAATTCACTAGCGCGATGTAAATTTTTTATTTCTTCTTTTAATAACGTGGCAAATGCATGAAATTCTTGCCCTACTGTCATAGGAACAGCATCTTGTAATTGGGTGCGACCCATTTTAAGAATATCTTTAAATTGGTTTGCTTTTTGTTCAAAACCCTCTTGAAGTAGAGTAATTGATTTAATTAGGTTAGTAATAGAGTTATAAACCGCAATTCGGAAGCCGGTTGGATAGGCATCATTAGTTGATTGACTTTTATTTAGGTGGTCATTGGGATCTAAATATTGGTATTCACCTTTTTTATGCCCCATTAATTCGAGACCAATATTAGCCAGGACTTCGTTAGTATTCATATTTAAAGATGTACCTGCACCTCCTTGAAAGACATCTACTGGAAACTGATCCATACACCTGCCTTTATTTAAAATTTCGTTACAGGCATTAATAATCGCATCTGCTTGTTTTTGTGGAATGGTTTTTAATTTTTTATTTGCCATTGCCGCTGCCTTTTTTACCATTACCATTCCACGAATAAATTCGGGTACATGATTAATAGTTCGGTCGCTAATATAGAAATTCTCGATCGCACGTAGTGTATGAATACCATAATAGGCTTCAGCAGGCACATCTCGTTTACCTAATAGGTCTTCTTCAGAACGAATATTTTTAGACATAAAACCTTCTTAAGATTAAATAGCGATTTACTAACTGAATATGTAATGTAATAGTAAAAATGCGTTATTTTAACGTAATATTCGAAATTAATAACTAAGATTCTAATTATAGCCGTGATATATATTTCGAAATAGTGGTGCTATCATAAATATGGAATACTATATATGCATCTTAGCGAATTAAATATGATATGTGTGATCATATTCACATAACTCATTAAAAAAATTAAAATTTTTTATCATTGAAAAATGTATGATAGATCTGCATCATATGGGTATTATTGACTTAAAAAGCAAATATTGTGATATTAGTCTTTTGAGTACAATTTATCTTGCTAAGTCAAGAGGCTAGCGTTTTATTAGCAAATATTAGGAGAATTGTATGCGTTGGTTTCCATTCATACTTTTATGCCTGTTAATTTATATAGAAGTGGTTATTTTTGTTAGGGTTGCTGACAGCATAGGTATATTAACCACCTTAACATTGGTAGTTTTAACTTCATGTCTTGGAATTTCTTTAGTAAAAAGTCAGGGGATTAAAAACTTATTGTTAATACGGCAAAAATTAGCTGACGGTGAAAATCCGGCCGAGGAAATGATTAAGAATGTGGCTTTAGTGATTGCAGGTATTCTGTTAATTTTACCTGGTTTTTTTACTGATTTTTTAGGTTTGTTACTACTATTTTCTCCGATCCAAAAACTGATAGTCATGAAGCTTATGCCGCATATTCATTTTTATTTTGCCGAAGCAGCTAACGATAATTTCAACCGTTCTTCAAAAGGGAATACCTATGAAGGCGAATTTGATAGAAAATCTGATGCTCCATCAAACAGTATTAAACATGAAGACAAATTTTCTAAAAAAGAAGATCATGATGATAAAAAATACTAACGATTTGGTTTTTTTGAAGTAGAAAGAAAAAATGAAAAATTTTTTTGTACGCCCCCTTGAACTGATTTTAATTGACCCCATATCTTCAAACAGGGTACTGGTTTAATAAGACATACTAGTATCATCCTTTTACTTATATGGATTTTATTTATAGGAGATCTATTAATGAAGATTCGTCCATTGCATGATCGGGTTATCATCAAGCGCGAAGAAGTTGAAGCTAAATCTACTGGAGGCATTGTTCTGACGGGCTCTGCTGCAGGTAAATCAACTCGAGGCAAAGTGCTAGCTGTTGGTAACGGTAGCATCTTAAAAAACGGTGAAAATAAACCATTAGATGTTAAAGTTGGCGATACTGTTATTTTTAACGATGGTTATGGCGTGAAGACAGAAAAGATTGATAACGACGAAGTATTGATTATGTCAGAAAGCGATATTCTGGCAATTGTTGAAAAATAATTTCTCATTTAGATCATTCTGAATGAAATGAATTTAAAGGAAAGAAACAATGGCAGCTAAAGACGTAAAATTTGGTAGTGACGCACGTGCAAAAATGCTTCGTGGAGTGAACATTCTTGCTGATGCAGTTAAAGTTACTTTAGGTCCGAAAGGCCGGAATGTAATTCTGGATAAATCTTTCGGAGCACCTTCGATCACTAAAGATGGTGTGTCTGTTGCGCGTGAAATTGAATTAGAAGATAAATTCGAAAATATGGGCGCCCAGATGGTAAAAGAAGTTGCTTCTAAGGCTAATGATGCGGCTGGTGATGGCACAACGACTGCAACAGTACTAGCTCAATCTATTGTTAGTGAAGGTTTGAAAGCGGTTGCTGCAGGCATGAACCCAATGGATTTAAAACGCGGTATTGATAAAGCGGTTTCTGCGGCAGTTGAGGGGTTAAAAAAGCTATCTAAACCTTGTGCTGATAATAAAGCGATTGAACAAGTCGGTACGATTTCAGCTAACTCCGATCAAACAGTCGGTAAATTAATTGCTAAAGCAATGAAAGAAGTTGGCAAAGAAGGCGTTATTACCGTTGAAGAGGGTTCCGGTTTAGAGGACGAATTGGCGGTTGTTGAAGGTATGCAATTTGATCGCGGTTATTTATCTCCTTATTTTATAAATAAGCCAGACACCGGTTCTGTTGAGTTAGAAAATCCCTATATCCTATTAGTAGATAAAAAAGCTTCTAATATCCGTGAATTATTACCTGTATTGGAAGTTGTTGCTAAAGCAGGTAAACCACTGTTGATTATTGCTGAAGATGTTGAAGGTGAAGCCCTCGCGACATTGGTGGTAAACAATCTACGTGGTATTGTAAAAGTTGTTGCGGTAAAAGCACCAGGTTTTGGTGACCGCCGTAAAGCCATGTTACAGGATATTGCTATTCTAACCAAGGGTACTATTATCTCTGAAGAGATCGGTATGGAGTTGGAGAAAGCGACGTTAGAACATTTAGGTCAAGCGAAACGCATCGTAATTAACAAAGATACTACCACTATTATTGATGGTGTTGGTGCAAAAGACGCGATTGATAGCCGTGCCAAACAAATAGCACAACAGCGTGATGAAGCGACCTCAGATTATGATCGAGAAAAATTGCAGGAGCGTATTGCTAAGCTCTCAGGCGGTGTCGCTGTGATTAAAGTTGGTGCTGCGACTGAAGTTGAAATGAAAGAGAAACGTGCTCGTGTCGATGATGCATTGCATGCAACTCGTGCTGCAGTAGAGGAAGGTATTGTTGCTGGTGGGGGTACTGCTCTAGTCCGTGTTGCAGCTGCATTAGATAAGCTGAAAGGTGACAACGAAGATCAAACGGTTGGTATTAGTATCGCACTACGCGCGATGGAATCACCTATGCGTCAAATTGTTGAGAATGCGGGTGAAGAACCAGCTGTAGTTGTTAACAATGTTAAACAAGGCAAAGATAACTACGGTTACAATGCTTCAACAGAAGAGTATGGAGACATGGTCGATATGGGTATTCTGGATCCAACTAAGGTCACTCGTTCCGCTTTACAGTTTGCTGCGTCAATCGCCGGTCTTATGGTCACGACTGAAGCTATGGTAGCTGATTTGCCAAAAGAAGATAAAGCTGATCTAGGTGCTGCTGCTGGTATGGGTGGTATGGGTGGTATGGGTGGTATGATGTAAGGTATTAAGATTTAACATTGTTATCCTTATTACAAGAAGGACCCTGAGTTTAACTTTCAACTCAGGGTTTTTTATTATCAAATTTTTATCTGTTTGCTATTTAATTTTATTAAAGGTTTACTACCAGCTGATTACTTGCTTTAAGTCTATTTTTTCACATAGGTTAATTTAATTTCGCGATAATATGATTTAACAGAGTATATTTATTAAAATGAGGTAAAATTATTGTTAACACGGTGGTATTGAACATCGATGGCTAAACTATTTGGCTCGATATTGTGTTATTATTGATAATAAAGCTTAATTTGGTAAAAAAATTCGGTAATGTAAGCGTTGATATTGATATATAGTTAAAAATAAATGAGGAAACGACATGCGAATTAAAGTATTGCTCGGTGTCACAGTATTAGTTTTGGCTGGCTGTTCAACAACAAATAAAATTACCACCGCGGGCGAAAAAGTTCGTTTTGTTAATGCGCAGCCTGGAAGTGAATGTCAGGATTTAGGGGTGGCTATTGGCACACAAAGTAATTGGTTTAGTGGTATAAATCATGAGTCTAGTTCTATGTGTGGCGCCGCAAATGATTTACGTAATAAAGCTGCTGCGATGGGAGGAAATGTTATTTATGGGGCCAATAGCGCACTTCAAACGTTATTTTCGAGTTTTATTCCTACTGATAGTAAAATTATTGGACAAGTTTATAAGTGTCGATAACGCACGCTAAGCATGACCCTGAATGATATAGGGTCATGTGTATGGGGCGGGGGGTAGCTAAATCGTTATTGTAATTGTAAATCAATCGGTGTTTTACTCAGTTTTCCACCTATTTCTCTGGTTAATCTAGGTACTAGATAGCCTGAAATACGGTTAAGTAGTTCTTTCATTATTATGCGAGCCTCTTCATCCGTTACCATAAAATGGGCGGCACCTTGAACTTTATCTAATAAATGTAAATAATAAGGTAATATTCCATTTTCAAAAAGTTTATTACTTAATTTAGCTAGACAGTCAGCATTATCATTAATACCGCGCAAAAGTACACTCTGGTTTAATAAGGTAACATTTACCTGTTTTAACTGTTCCATTGCGCGATTAAACTTGTTGTCAATTTCGTTGGCATGGTTAATATGCGTAACCATAATAACCTGTAGTCGAGAAATATTGAAGCGTTGGCAAAGTGTTGTAGTAATGCGAGCAGGAATAACCACCGGTAATCGGCTATGGATTCTAATCCGTTTGATATGGGGGATAGTTTCTAACTGTGACATCAGCCAATCTAATTCATGATCTTTTGCCATCAAAGGATCGCCGCCTGAAAAGATAACTTCATTAAGCTCGGTATGCCGTTGAATGTAATTTAATGCAGTCTGCCAGTTTTGTTTATTGCCTTTATTTTCTTCATATGGAAAATGGCGTCGGAAGCAGTAGCGACAATTAACGGCGCAGCCCCCTTTAATTAATAGTAGGACGCGATCCTGATATTTATGCAATAGTCCAGGAATTGGACTATTGTGTTCATTTAATGGGTCAGCAGAAAATGTTGGTGTAAGATTAAATTCAGATTTTAAAGTAATAACTTGCCGTAAAAGGGGATCATTGGCATCACCGATCCGCATTTTTGCGATAAAAGGGTGAGGTACACGCAGCGGAAATAGAGCACGAGCGGAACTTCCGGTACGTAATTCCGGATCATTTTGTAGTGACAATAATCGTAGCAATTCATCAGGATCAGTGACAGCTTCTGCAAGTTGCTGTAGCCAGACTTCTCTGGCAGGGCTTTTTTGAGTTACAATATTAAACATTTTTTGGCTATGCCATTTTACTTAAAAATTTTAGAGGATTTCCATGGCTACCTATAGTACCAATGAATTTCGCTCAGGTCTTAAAATCATGTTAGATGGTGAGCCTTGTGCAATTGTGGAAAGCGAATTTGTCAAACCAGGCAAAGGGCAAGCGTTTGCTCGCGTACGGATCCGTAAATTAATTTCTAATAAGTTATTAGAAAAAACATTTAAGTCAACAGATTCTGTCGAAAGTGCTGATGTTATGGATCTGAATTTGACCTATCTATACAGTGATGGAGAGTTTTGGCATTTTATGAATAATGAGACTTTTGAGCAACTAACTGCTGATGAAAAAGCCGTCGGTGATAATGCAAAATGGTTAATCGATCAAGCCGATTGCGTTGTTACGTTATGGAATGGACAGTCTATTGCTATCATGCCCCCGAATTTTGTTGAACTGGAAGTGGTTGATACCGATCCTGGTTTAAAGGGGGATACAGCAGGTACGGGCGGAAAACCGGCAACATTAAGTACGGGCGCGGTGGTAAAAGTTCCGCTATTTGTTCAAATTGGTGAGGTAATTAAAGTTGATACCCGCTCCGGTGAATATGTTTCCCGTATGAAGTAATTTTTAGCTAATTTACCACTTTTAGTTGAAGGGTGTTTGTCAACAGCGAATGGAGTGATAGAACTGTTATTTTTTTATTGATAATAATAGCTGAAAATTTCAGGCTATTATTATCAGCGATATGTTCTATTAGCTTAGCTTTGCTATCAGCCATCAATGGGTTTGTCAGCAAAGTAAAAGAGAAAATGGAAGCTGTCTCTAAAACAACATTTACTAAAATTCTTTCCCGGTTAGTTATCATGTCGCCTGTCGGTAATCCTTCTATCTGGCAAGTGAATGCCAAAATAGCCGAAAAGGGTAAAGGAAAAGAAAGGAAGCCCGCAGGTTATACGGGGGGCGTTTTCGGGGCAACTGGCAAGTTACGTTTGATGAGCTACCAACGGTAGAAACGGGCCGGATTGATAAAAGCGGAAGCGTGACACAAGCTGAGGGCAATCTTGTTATCGGTCAGTTTAAAGTGGGTATGAAATCCGTCTATTTTTCCAATGTAGTGCCTTATGCCTATCGTCTTGAGATGGGGCATTCCAAACAGGCACCCAATGGCATGGTTCGGATCACGGCACAAGAATTTCAACTGTTTTTCAATCAGGCAATGACTGAGTGTAAATGATGGATCAGTTAACGATTAACACCACGATACGCGCCCATATTGCTCAATTTGCTGATAGTGAGAATATCAGGGTAGTCTGGCCAAATTGTGCATTCGATGACATCAATGAACCCTATTTACAACTGCATATCATGCCAGCGACAACAGAAAATAAGGGGTTATCGCTTGATATGCCGGTTTTCAGCGGTATCATTCAGGTTAATGTGGTTGGTAAAGTGGGAACCGGTGATACCGTTGTCATGAATATTGCTAACCGTTTGGCAAGTTATCTGTTCAATGGTTTGTCGATGACGGATAACCTTTATCTCAGTGATGAGCCGAGCCTGTTTCCAGCCATTAGCGACCAGGCTAATTATTATAGCTTGCCTGTCAGCGTCCCTTACCGATGTCATTCTACAAAATAACACCACCGCCAACAGGCGGTTTTTTATTAGCTAAAATGAGGTTTTAATCATGGCATACAATATTCCTAATGGTTCGCGTGTTTATGTTGCCAATAAATATGCGGATAAGATAACAATTACGGCGGCCACCAATGCAACAGAGGCGGTATTAACCGTCGACGCGATTGGCAGCATTAAAGCGGGCGATATCGTGCAGATTGATTCTGGCTGGAAGAAAATGTCGGGCGCTTTTCGTGTGAAAGCCATGGCTAACACCAGTATTACCCTGAAGTCAATCGATGCCACCGATAGAACGGTTTTTCCTGTCGGGGGTGCTAAAGGTAGCTTAAAGAAGAAAGTCGAAGAGTGGGAGGGAATGCCCCAGGTGATGACCTTGTCGACGGAAGGGGGTGAGCAACAAACACAGGAAATCCAGTTTCTTGAAGATGAGCAGGCAGAGACGGTTGATACTTTTAAAAATGGTATCACCCAGGTTTATACCTTTGCCCATGATGCAAAATCACCCATCCGAAAATTGCTAATGAAACTGGATGAGAGCAAGCAAATCATCGCGATTCGGTTTTTTAATAAACGCGCAGGTGAAGATCGTTATTATACTGCTTCAGTCTCATTTCAGCGGGTGCCTAATACGGCCATCAATGAGGTTGAAAACGTGGTTGCCCGTTTTTCGCTCAAATCCGATATGCAAATTTATCTTAACGCGTAATGATTGCCCCTTGACTGGGTTTTTGTTTTTTTAAGGAAAAAGAATGGCCAAATTTACCCTAGTACCCAAGCCAACGTTTAAAGTCAATGTCCGCATTCCGGTGGCAGGCAAAAAAGAGCCAGAGGTGGTCACCTTCACCTTTAATCACAAAGCCATGCGTGAACTGCCCATTGAGGAATTCTATCGACAAATTATTGCTGACTGGGCGATTGAAGAGCCTTATCACGCTGAAAATTTAAAATTGCTATTTGACAACTATCCCTCAGCCGCCAGCGCCATTAGTACAACGTATTATAGCGAACTATTAGGCCAACGCGAAAAAAACTCGTAGCGGTCGTTGAGGCCATGTATGGCGGCATGACTGAGACCGACATCCGCAATTTTAAAGCCGCCTTTGGTTTTACCCCTGAGGCCTGTGAAGTGGAAGTCTGGCCTGATGTCTGGGCGGCGTATCTTACTTTTAATGCCATGCGTACTCAGTGGCGAATGAGTATGAATGGGCCAACGGGGCTGGATTATACGGTGTTATCCCACGTCATTGATTTTCTCGGTATCAATAGTGACAAGACGACCCTGTTTAATGATATCCGGGTGATGGAAGCGAAAGCCTTAGCGATTATGCATCAATAAACTTGTAGTCTGCATTTTATCACCGCCTCTAAGGCGTTTTTTGTTGTTTAAAGGAAAACATAATGACTGATATCGCCACGATTTCATTAAAAGTAAACACGGCGGATTTGGAAAGAGGTGAACAGAAATTAAAGTCATTTCAGGGCACAGCAGAAAAAGTTGAAAAGGCTTCTGCAAATCTGGAGGGTGGATTAAAAAAAGTCAGCTTAGCCTCATTAAGAAATGCCGAAACCATTAAGACTCAAAAAAATGAACTTAATGGCCTGTTAAATAGAATTAATCCAACCAATCAAGTGTTTGATGAATTGGATAAAATCACCCGCAAACTCGCCTCTTCACACAAAAAAGGCTTTCTGTCGCTTAATCAGTTTATCGATTACAACACGATACTGGAAGAATCGAGAGATAAGCTTACCAGGATGAATCTGGCGCTGACCGCAGAAGGTAGAGCGTTACTTGCCCAAGAAGAAGCCTCAAAACGAGCAAAGTTGGCCGCGGATAATTTTTTAAATGCATTAAAACAGCAATCAGACACCATTGGCAAGACGCGAACCGAAATTCTTGAACTGAAAGCGGCACAAATGGGGGTTTCACAACAGGCAGCCCCCATGATTGCCAAACTGAAAGCACAAGAAAAAGCGTTCATGAATGGAGCGGTAACGATGGGGCAATATCGCCATGCGATGCGAATGTTACCGATGCAAATGACCGATGTAGTGACCTCCTTAGCCTCCGGCATGCCTGCCTGGAAGGTATTAGTGCAACGGGGCGGCCAGCTTAAAGACTCGTTTGGGGGTGTCGGTAATGCGCTAAAAGCGGTGGGTTCAATTTTAACGCCGGTCCGATTGCTGATGGGCGGATTGGCCGTATCTACGGTTGCTGCGGCTATTGCTGCCTATAAAGGTGCCAGTGAATTTGATGAGTTTAATAAACAGCTTGCGCTTACAGGTGGTTATGCGGGAAAAACGGCAGGGCAGTTACAGGATTTAGCCAAAAAATTATCAGTCAGGGGCATTATTCAACATGCCATAGCAGATTCTTTAGCAAGAGTTGTTGGCAGTGGGACATTTAAAGGGAAAGAACTTGAAATAGTCGCCAAAGCTTCAGCAAAAATGAAACAGTCGGTTGGCAAAGATGTTGACGAAACCATAAAGGAATTTGAAAAACTAAAGAAAGATCCGCTTGGTGCCCTTGAAGCCCTTGATGACAAAATGCATTTTTTGACCGCTGCACAATATGAATATATCAATTCTCTTGTCAGGCGAGGAGAGAAAGAAAAGGCGGCGACGGAAGCCATAAGGCTTTACGGTAACGCTTCCGATGCGGTCGCCAAAACGGTTGTAGAAAATCTGGGTTACATGGAAAAAGCACAAATGCGGTTGTCAATTCGTTTACTACGATTTTTGACAGCTTAATGGATATTGGCAGGGAAGACACGCTCGAAGAATCCTTACAAAAGGCGCAAAAGTTAAAGAGATATTGGCAAATGACAATACTCCATGGGCCGGCTGGTCGAAGAAGAGAGCAGACGATGAAATAGCCGGATTGACCGCGGTTAAAAATATAACTGAACTTCTTAATCATGTGAATAATGAACGCATGAAACAGGAAGAAAAGCGCATTGAAAATATAAAAACGCGGACAAAATATGAAAAAGAGTATGCAACAGAAGCGGAAAAAGTCGAAGCGCAAATAAAAAGAATCAATAAAGACTATGCTAAAGGAGCAATATCAGCGGCTAAAAGAGATAGATATATTGGGGCTGAACATGAAAAACTGAATAAATCTAAAACACTTGATTATAAAGTGGATGATGGCACCCGAGTCAGTGAGTCAAATAATGAAGCTTTGTTAGCCCTGCAAACGCAACTTAAGGTACTTAGAGAACACTGAGATGTTACCGCTGTAATCAGTGCTGAAAGACGTAAACTCTGGGAGATGGAAGCTAAATTTACAATTATTGAGGGTATTGGGTCAAAACGTCAGCTGACGAACAGTGAGCAGGCACTGATGGTGCAAAAAGAGACGATATTATCGTCGCAGCGTGAGTTAGCGCTTATGGGTGATAAAGTCGAAGTGCAAAAACGCTTGAATGACGAACGGGATAAACAACAAAAACGGGTTGCTGAAATTGAAGCCAGAACTCAGGCGATGATGAAAAGTGCCGGATTGTCGGACAGAAAATATCAACAAAAGATAGCACTGGAAAAAGCGGAAACACCCGAACAGAAAGAAGCGTTAAAAAAATACTTCAATGAAGAGGCATCGTTAAGGGAAAACTGGCAAAAAGGTATCAGAAAAGGCTTTTCTGAATTTCAGGAACAGGCTGCTAATGCTTACGCCAATGTGGCAAATATCACCCAGTCTGCTTTTGACGGAATGAGCCACTCGCTGTCTGATTTTCTGCTAACAGGTAAAGCCAACTTCGCTGACTTTACAAAATCGGTGCTTGAAATGATGGTGAAGATGATGACGCAAATGGCGATGCTTCAGGCAATGAAAGCCGCTTTTGGTGGGCAAACAGGAGGATTTGGAGGAGCAGTAGCGGGTATTTTAGGCTTCTCATCAGGAGGGTATGTTGGCACCCCTTCAACACCCATGTATGGCATGCAACCTGTGGCAAACGGTGTCAATGTTAATCTGGGCGGCATTCATATTGATGGCCAACCGCAGCAATCCAGCCCTTTAAATGTGGATATGCGGACAGAGGAACAGTCATTAACGCAGAAAATCAAGTCTGTTTTAGTGGTGGAGAGTCGTGATGGTGGCGATTTGCATAAAATTATCAAAGCCGTCAATGGACGGGGTTATTAATTTGATAAGTATATTTTTTATGCAGTAATCACCTTCCTTTGATATAGTTAACTATCAATAAAATTAATGGTTAGCTAGCTGAAAGATAAACCAAAGGAAAAACAATGAAAAAGACGTTGCTGTTATTAATCATTTCGCTATTTTCTGGTACTGTATTGACAAAAGAAGGTGAAAGTACGATATCGATGGGGTATATCCATATTAAATGGGATGGTCTTAATAATCGTGTCGATTTGTTAAATGAAGCAAATAGGGAAGAAATTGATGCCATTTCTGAAAGTTTAGGTATTCCAGTTAGAATTACATCTGATAATTATTCTAATCCCGGTGGAGCTTTCATACGTTACGCATACGAGTTTAAAGATGGTTTCGGTGTTATTGGCTCAGTGGCTTATTCTGAAAGCGATTTTAGTTCATCAGCATTTGGATCTAAAAACAAAGGAAAAGATAGTGGGAGAGCCGATGGTCGTGTGAAAGGGAAGTATATTTCACTGATGGTGGGGCCGACTTATCGATTTAATGAATATATTAACGTGTATGCTTTAATCGGATTGACTCACAAAAAAATGTCCTATGAATTTGGCGGGAATGGTTTTAAAAATGGCACCTTAATTAAGGACGAAAAACAATTAGATAATGACACTAAAAATGATTTGGCCTATGGGGTTGGAATGCAAGTAAATGTTTACGGGGGAATCACCCTTGATGTGGGCTATGAACGTTCAGGTAGTGACGATTGGAAAACAGATGCATTGATTGTTGGTGCAGGGTATAAGTTTTAAGCTTCATTAGTCGTGACTTAACCTGACAGTTACTGGTAATTTTTACGGTGACTGCCAGTTAAATTTAAAGCATCAAAGGTAGTTTCATTAATTATATGTGCTGCCCGCCAGAATTTGTACAATTAACCTCCTTCTTTTTATAGATCCCTGAAGCATCCTGGCATCCTTCCTGTTCTGAACGACGGGGTTTTACGGCATATTTGATAAAAGATAACAGGGTTCATCATGCCAGTGAAATTTCAGCGGATGAGCATGTGTTATCACTCGATTCCTTCATAGAGCTTGCTCATCGGGCAGGGTATTTAGTTATCCGCAAAGATAAATTGTTATCACTGTCCAATGAATGGTGATACGTAATTTGGAATAAAGTAATCATCGTATGATTTACAGGCCACGTCTCAGGTGGCTTTTTTTATGGAGTCAACTCAATGGACGAATTTACATGGCGAACACAAATCCAGAACAGTCCCACGGGAGAATTCAGGCACAGAATCAAAGAAGTTGAATTTGGTGAAGGTTATAAACAAGTATCGCCTGAAGGTATTCATCCCGAAACGCAATCATGGCCCTTCTCGTATTTAGGCAAAAAAGACCAGGTGATACCCATCTTTGATTTTATTCGTCACCATACGGTGAAGTCCTTTATCTGGGTGCCGCCTTTTGGTGTGAAGGGGCTGTATCGGGTGAAAGCAGATTCGATTCGCATGACCCCTTTTGCCCGTGATGTGATGAAAGTATCGGCGACGTTTGAGGAGGCTTTCTCAGCATGACTATGGTTTCTGATGTGCAACAATTAGCACCGGGTGAAAAAATCCAGTTAGTGGACGTTGACGGCAGTGCCTTTGGTGGCCCGGTATTGCGCTTTCATGCTTACAATTTTCGCCATACACCCGAAGAGATTGAACAGGCAGAAGGCGAATTAAAGCCTAAACCTATCTGGTGGCAAGGTAACGAATATGGCGCATGGCCTTATGAGATTTCAGGGCTGTCAAAAAGCGGTGAGGGAAGTCCAGCCAGACCGATATTAAAGGTGGGGAATATGGATAGTCTGATATCGTCACTCTGTTTACAGTTTGATGATATGGTTCAGGCGAAAGTGACCATTTTTGAGACTTTTTCGCATTATCTGGATAGTAAAAATTTCCCTGACGATAACCTAACGGCTAATCCGGATGAGTGCTTTAAACAGGTATTTTATGTTGACCGAAAAAGTCACGAAGTGGCGGGCAGTTTTGTGGAATTTGAACTCTCTTGCCCTTTCGATTTACAAGGCGTTATGTTGCCAGTGCGCCAGATACATAATCTATGTTACTGGTGCATGCGTGGCGGGTATCGCTCAGGTAATGGATGCGCCTACAACGGAAATCGATATTTTGATGAGAAAGGAAATCCGGTTTATAACCCTGTATTAGATGTTTGTGGTGGGCTGCTGAGTGATTGTAAAAAGCAGTTTGGGGAAAATGCCCCATTAGATTTTGGTGGATTCCCAGCAGCAGGGTTAATACCATGATAACAAAGGGTCTCACTGAAGCGATATTTACCCATGTTAGACAGGCATATCCGAGGGAAGCCTGTGGCGTTATTTGTGAGAAAAGTCGGGTAAGAAAATATTTCTCCTGTCGGAATCTTGCCGCCAACCCAACAGAACACTTTGAATTATCACCTGAAGATTATGCCAATGCAGAAGACCGGGGAACACCTGGCGCTATCGTTCACTCTCACTGTGGTGATGGCGTGACGACTCAGCCGAGTGAAATAGATTATTTGCAGTGTGATGCCAGTGGATTACTGTGGATGATTGTGTCATGGCCAGAGGGCGATTTACGCATTATCAAACCAAGGAAGGAGCGCAAATTAACGGGTCGTGCATTTGTTTTGGGCTACTCGGATTGCTGGACAGTGGACATGTTCAAATGCCATACCACAAGGTTATAAATTCATTATTGCTCGTGCAGGGGCGTTAGCGAAAGTGCGATTTGTACAACGGGGTGACGCGATGGTAGCGTCAGGAGCAGAGTCGTCAATCTCATATTCTGAAACCAATCGCTTAGTGACAGTTCATCACTTGCACGGTCTAGGGTTGTAACCAGTCCAAATCATTGCATATTCTGATTATAGTGAAATACCTGCTGTAGGAAAGGCAGGGTTAAAGATAGCCGGTAGTACGGTTTTTATAAACACCTTGCCGATTACAGGGTACGCATATGCTTTCCACAAGAAGATTATGACTATAGATGGAATTTTTAATCCATCTACTGTCGGAGCAGGGTTGACGTTAGATAACGCCATCTTTTTTTTCTATTCGACAAACGCAAGCAATTACATTAATCGAGAGCATATCAGGGATAGCTCGGGAAGTGCGATTGGATATAGAATAGCAAACATAAGACGGGATTCACACAAATGGGCAAGATCGCAATACTATGTTATCGCTTTTAGAACAGCTAAAGAGGGCGAACTAGATACAGGGACGAATGGGTTAAAATTACGTAATATAGCGGGTAAAGTGACATTTAATTCTCAGTTTAATGTTCTGACCAGACCTGTTTTAGTACCAGGTACTGAGTTTAGCGTAGGACAAGGAAAGACGATTGCAGGTATACGCAGACCGATGTATACACCGCAGAGAGTTGGTGATTATTTTTGGCACACTGACGGGGATTATCTTGATTATCTCAACATTTGCCAGTATAGCGCAACAAGTTTAGGGCTTTCTCGTTACAGATATTATTACAATTCAGCATATATTGGGGAAACGACGACGGCATTGTCACCTTTTCCGGTATTGGTTTTAGATGCTGAAGATTATTTTAAATTCTAATCAAAGAATTCTTCTATTTTATCTAAACGGAAAATAAACATGATATACAACACAGGCACCGTAATAATAGTGTCAGGGTCAGCTATTATCAAAGGCACGGGTACAAAATGGAACAGTAATAATCCACTGGTATCAGTGGGTATGTTAATGCTTATCAAAAATGGTGATATGAACTATTCCTACATGATTAAAGCCGTTAACAGTGGTACAGAACTGGTTTTAGCGGAAGCAGCAACATTTAGCGCTACTGACACAACCTATACAATTAATCTTATTGAACCTAACAACAATAGTGATGCAGCCAGAGCACTGGTTGCTGCAAATACTTACATCCTGTACTTTCTGCAAAATATGGATACGTGGATGGGGGATAATGGTGTTGTTGAACTTACGTTACCGAGTGGGAAAACGGTTAAATTAGAATCGCTTAAAGCGCTACAGGAATTAGCTGCAGGGAAGACGGAAATAAGAAGTGTTGAGAAAAGAAAAAAGCATTGGAAGGTAAGGCAGATGCAAGTAGTGTTAAGGAAATCAGTAAGAATTTAGCCAATAAATTTGATAAGAAGAATATTGCAGGAGAGTCTGGGAGTGCTACTGGCAAAGTGATGAGTCAGAAAACCTGTACGGATACTTTTGTCAAGAAAAAAGCTCAACAGACAATTAAGTGCCATCGGTTGATAGCTAAAGACAGTGAGGGAAATGGTGCTGTTATCGTCTTTAGCGCGCATGGCAATGAATGGTGGTGCAGGCCGATAATAAGACTAAATCGGGGTGGTTGTGGAATAAAGATTTTGTTATATCTATTTTCCCTATAAAAATGGCACGCTGGCGATACAAGAGGATACTAAATGGACGGGAAATCTGTCTTTAAATGGTTGGCTGAAAGAGCCCGGTACTGGCGTGATCATTAAGTGTGGGCATATACCCCATAATGTATGGTCTGTTACTTTTTCAGTTAGCTTTCCTAGTACAGTAGCTTCGATCAGCAGCGAATGTATCAATCAAGATACAAAACTTCGTCCACACGCATCTGCTATATATGATTTTTCTCTCATTGGCTTTGATCTTACATGGGGTGCATTAGTTGGTAGTTCCCCCTATGCTGGTAAATATACTAGGTGGTTAGCAATAGGATGGTAATAATGGAAAAGGATAATGTTTATTATTTTAGTGCAACAAAATTATGTTGGTTGGCTGAATCATTGAAAGAGAGTTATATAGAAGATAAAGCTAAACCCATTACTTTTCGCGTGTATCAAGAGTACGCGCTTTGTTCACCACCCGGAGGGAAAATGTTAGGCGCTAGTAAAAGTGGTGATCCGGTTTGGCTTTATATCCCTCCTAAGACAAAGAACGAATTAATTGCAGAGGCTGAGGATGAAAAAATTGCATTAATGCAGAATGCAACAGATCTTATTTCACCCTTACAGGATGCGATTGATTTTAACATGGCGATAGAAGAAGAGAAGCAAAAACTTACTAGATGGAAGAAACATCGTGTATTACTTAACAATGTAATGATGCGGGCAAGGTTCTGTGTATCTTTGTTGCTGAACTTTTCATGAGCTTTGGGTTGGTATTTGGGGTGCTCGTACTTACCCGTTTTGCGGATTGATGGCAGTACCTTATTTGTTAGCCATTTGCGAAAACGATGAGGGAGCGTTCCTTGTCTTACTGTATCACGGCAACGTAATACTAAAGTGTACATTCCTGATTCAGATATTATGTTCATCTCCCTTACCATCTTGTCCATTTTTTGTGTTTGGTTAAACCTAGATATAATTTTTCATTATTAGTTTATAAAGAGCAGCGCTAACATTAGAAATTTTTAGAGCTAAGCAAACGTCAGAAGCAATAAACCAAGGATTGCCATTAAGGATTGCCATTAATGGTAACAGTGTGAATTTGGTGATTTTCAAATAGAGAAGGGAGTAACAACTAACGCGGTTATAATGAACTCCTGACAGTGACTTAAGTTATTCACCGTTGGAATTGATAATCTCATTGGCGGTGAGCTGAACAGGGTTATCAACACCGGAGTTACCTCCGGCCAGCTTTTCAGCTGCCCCATCCAACTCACCATTGAAAAAGGTGTAGCTATATTATTAAAAAACACGTTCGCGGCGTGCATATGTCGTGATGACTCTAACAGGTTGATAACCCCGATGTCTGCGATGTCTGATTTATTCGATGCAAGTAAACTATAGCGCATAATTTCTTCTTTCGTCAAGATTTGTTTAAATTGGTGGTGTGTCGGCGTTTGCCAAATTTGTGGCACAAAATTAGGTAAATGACACGGAAAAGAATAAAAATAAGCAAAAGTATAAAATGCTTGGTTGGCGTATACAGTGGCTTCATTAATGTTTAAAATACTCTATTTTTTGTAACACATCAGATTGTTTTTCTGATGCTGGAGAGGCGAAGTGAAATATGAATTACAAAGTCAAGACGGCCAAGCTCGTCGTGGTTGCTTGATTTTTGAACGTGGTATTGTAGAAACGCCTGCTTTTATGCCGGTAGGCACTTATGGCACAGTCAAAGGTATGACGCCAGAAGAAGTTAAACAAACCAATGCACAAGTCCTATTAGCCAATACGTTTCATTTATGGTTGCGTCCTGGACAGGAGATAATAAAATTACATGGTGATTTGCATGATTTTATGCAATGGCAAGGACCAATTTTGACTGATTCAGGTGGATTTCAGGTTTTTAGTCTTGGCGCAATGCGTAAAATTAAAGAAGAGGGCGTCTATTTTCGTCATCCAATCAATGGTGAAAGAATTTTTCTTAGCCCTGAAAAATCGATGGACATTCAGTACGATCTTGGTTCGGATATTGTCATGATTTTTGATGAATGTACACCTTATCCAGCAGATTGGCATTATGCCAAAAAGTCTATGGAGATGTCTCTTCGTTGGGCAAAACGTAGTCGTCAACGATTTGATGAGTTAGCTAATAAAAATGCGCTTTTTGGGATTATTCACGGCAGTGTTTACCCAGATTTACGTTATATATCAGCAAAAGGCATGGTCGATATTGGTTTTGATGGTTATGCTGTTGGCGGTTTAGCAGTAGGGGAACCTAAAGAGGATATGCACCGTATTTTAGAGCATGTTTGCCCACAAATTCCGCAGAATAAACCGCGTTATTTAATGGGAGTTGGTAAACCAGAGGATCTGATTGAAGGGGTTCGGCGTGGTATAGACATGTTTGATTGTGTTATGCCAACTCGGAATGCACGAAATGGCCATCTATTTGTCACTGAAGGTGTAATTAAAATCCGTAATGCTAAATATAAATCGGATACTTTGCTGCTAGATGCCCATTGTGATTGCTATACTTGCTCTAACTATAGCCGTGCTTATTTACATCATCTTGACCGATGTAATGAAATTCTCGGTGCGAGACTTAATACTTTACACAATTTACGTTATTATCAACGGCTAATGGCTGAAATTCGACAAGCGATAGAGGAAGGTGAATTTGAGGCTTTTGCTGTAGAGTTTTATCGACGGATCAATAAATCGATTTCATCAACCTAGAGTATAATTTCAGTCGTGCTAATTGAATCAAATCAGTGTAGCATTTATTGGCTTGGGTTAATTTTTTGAGTTAGAAATATTGTTTTAATCACAATGAGGAAATTTTGATGAGTTTGTTTATTTCTGAAGCAGTCGCTTCAGCTGGTGGTCAGGTGCAAGGCAACCCATACTCTTTGATCATCATGCTGGTGGTTTTTGGATTGATTTTTTATTTTATGATTTTACGCCCACAGCAGAAGCGAGCTAAAGAGCACAAAAAATTAATGGATTCTATTTCTAAAAGTGATGAGGTACTAACAACCGGTGGATTAATTGGACGTGTCACCAAAGTATCTGAAACAGGTTATATTGTTGTTGCATTAAATGAAACAAATGAAGTAACCATTAAACGTGATTTCGTTGCTGCTGTATTACCAAAAGGTACAATGAAGTCTATCTAATTTCTGATTTTCCCGAATGGAATTGCCGTGCTAAATCGTTATCCTTTGTGGCAGTATTTGGTGCTGATCGCTGTGTTGCTCATCGGTCTGCTGTATGCGCTTCCCAATCTTTATGGAGAAGACCCGGCTGTTCAAATTACTGGCGTGCGGGGAACCGCTGCCAATGAACAGACTTTGGATCAGGTTTATAATATTTTAAAGAAAAAGAAAATCGAAAGTAAATCAATTGCATTGGAAAGTGGTGTAATTCTTGCTCGTTTTTATAATCCAGATGCCCAACTGCACGCACGCGAAACCTTAGTTGCCGGTTTAGGAGAAAAATATATTGTTGCGTTAAATCTGGCACCTTCTACCCCTCATTGGTTAAGAGCATTAGGCGGTGAACCTATGAAATTAGGGTTAGATTTGCGTGGTGGTGTTCACTTCTTAATGGAGGTGGATATGGAAACGGCATTGGGTAAGTTACAAGAACAGAATATGGATAGCTTGCGTAGTGATTTACGTGAAAAAGGGATCCCATATTCAACTATACGTAAAATAGATAACTACGGTGTTGAAATTCGTTTCCGTGATGATAGTTGCTTGCAAGCAGAATCTTATTTGACGCCACGTTATCGCGATTTGGTTTTTACTGCTGGCAACAACAATATATTAATGGCAGTAATGAAAGATGAACGGATCCGTGAAGCGCGTAATTATGCAGTATCACAAAATATTATTATTATCCGTAACCGCGTTAACCAATTAGGCGTTGCTGAACCATTGGTACAGCGACAAGGGGTTGATCGCATTGTCGTTGAATTACCGGGTATTCAAGATACGGCGCGAGCGAAAGAGATCCTCGGAGCAACTGCAACCTTGGAGTTTCGCTTAGTTAATGTAGGCATAGACAATTTGGCTATTCAGCGTGGCCATATTCCTGGTGATTCAGAGATAAAATATACTCGCGATGGTGAGCCTGTTGTTCTTTATAAACGCGTTATTTTGACGGGAGATCATATTACTGATTCGACATCTGATTTGGATGAAATGGGCAGCCCACAGGTAAGCATTGGTCTGGATAGTGCTGGTGGCTCTATTATGTCTGATTTTACCCGTGATAATCAGGATAAATTGATGGCAACCTTATTTGTTGAATATAAAGATAACGAGCGAAAAGATGCCAACAGTCGTGCTATTTTGGTAAAAGATGAAAAAGTCATTAATGTCGCCAGAATTTCTGCTCGTTTTGGTAGCAAATTTCGTATTACCGGTATCAGCAATCCAACAGAAGCTCGTCAATTATCTTTATTATTACGCGCTGGCGCATTGATTGCACCTATTCAAATTGTTGAAGAACGTACGATTGGACCAACATTAGGGTTGCAAAATATTGAGCAAGGAATGAAAGCATCATTAGCAGGTTTGCTAGCTTCAGTGTTATTTATGGTAATTTATTATCGTAAGTTTGGGCTGATTGCCAGTTCTGCATTGTTAGCCAATTTGGTCCTTATCATTGGTGTTATGTCTTTATTACCGGGAGCCACATTAACTATGCCCGGAATTGCTGGCATTGTCTTGACGCTTGCTGTTGCTGTTGATGCTAATGTATTAATTAATGAACGTATTAAAGAAGAGTTAAAAAATGGTCGTTCGGTACAGCAAGCGATACATGAAGGTTATAAGGGTGCATTTTCTAGTATCTTAGACGCGAATTTGACAACCATGATCACGGTAACCATATTGTATGCGGTAGGTACCGGCCCAATTAAAGGCTTTGCTATTACTACGGTGATTGGTATTGTCACTTCCATGTTTACTGCAATTGTAGGAACACGTGCTATCGTGAACTTATTGTATGGTGGTAAACGTATTAAAAAGCTGTCTATTTAAGGAGCGTGGTCGTGGCGCAAGATTACACAGTAGAACAGTTAAATCATGACCGTAAAGTTATCGATTTTATGCGTTGGGATTATTTAGCGTTTGGTATCTCAATTGCTTTATTTATTCTTTCCGTGATGGTCATATCATTGAAAGGTTTTAGCTGGGGATTAGATTTTACCGGTGGAACTGTTATTGAAATTAATCTCAGTCAACCTACAGAGCTCGATAAAATTAGAGCTAGCTTAGCTAATAATGGCTATCGAGAGCCACTGCTCCAAAATTTTGGTAGCAGCCGAGATATTATGATCCGGTTGCCTCTTACTGAAGGCATGGCAGGTCAAGAAATCGGTAAGTCTATTATTTCAGTGATTAACAAAAATGTCGATGATCAAGCAACGGTTAAGCGCATCGAGTTTGTTGGGCCGAGCGTAGGTAGTGAATTAGCTCAAACTGGAGCAATGGCACTTTTAGCAGCTTTGATCTGTATTTTGATTTATGTTGGTTTCCGTTTTGAATGGCGTCTGGCTGCCGGTGCAGTAATATCATTAGCTCATGATGTGGCTATTACTTTAGGCATTGTGTCGCTTTTTCAGATTGAAGTTGATATGACTATCGTTGCTTCATTAATGTCGGTTATCGGTTATTCATTAAATGACAGCATCGTTGTTTCTGATCGTATCCGTGAAAATTTCCGCAAGATCCGCCGTGGTACTTCTTCCGAAATAGTGAACATTTCATTGACGCAAACACTGAGTCGGACACTTATTACTTCAGGGACTTCTTTATTAGTAGTATTAATGCTCTATCTTTTTGGTGGTTCAATACTAAAAGGATTTTCACTAGTTATGTTAATTGGTGTGACGATTGGAACCGTTTCTTCAATTTATGTTGCTTCTGCTCTAGCATTAAAGATGGGAATGAAACGAGAGCATTTGATCCCTTCTAAAGTGGTAAAAGAGGGCGCAGATCAACATTCTCTACTGCCTTAAAGATAAATTTTGTTAACTCACACCCTGTTAGATTGAGCTGGCAGGGTGTTTTTCATTGATAGCTGAGTTAAACTGGAAATCCGGACCCTAAAATCAGGAAATTTTATGCATTGCCCATTTTGCACCGTTATAGATACCAAAGTGATTGATTCACGTCTGGTTGGCGATGGTTCGCAGGTTCGTCGTCGTCGACAATGTCTTGAATGTCATGAGCGTTTTACTACTTTTGAAATGGCTGAATTAGTCATGCCTAGTGTGGTAAAAAGTGATGATGTACGTGAGTCATTTGATGAACACAAACTTAGACGAGGTATGCAAAAAGCATTAGAAAAACGCCCGGTAAGTTCTGATGATGTAGAAACAGCTATTAACAATATAAAATCGCAACTTCGCGCTACCGGAGAGCGAGAAATTCCGGCGAAGATGATTGGAAAAATTGTCATGGAGGAGTTGAAAAAACTGGATAAAGTTGCTTATATACGCTTTGCTTCGGTATATAGTAGTTTTGAAGATATTCGTGAATTTGGCGAAGAAATTGCTAAGTTACAGGATTAATAGTAAAAATGACCGCGTTTGATAAGCAGTTTATGAGCCGTGCGTTATCATTGGCTAAGCAAGGACGATTTACTACCTCACCTAACCCGAATGTAGGCTGTGTCATTGTACGCGATGGTGAAATCGTGGGTGAAGGCTTTCATTGTAAAGCAGCTGCAGCGCATGCTGAGATTTATGCTTTACAAATGGCGGGGGAAAAAGCTAGCGGTGCAACCGCTTATGTCACATTAGAACCCTGCAGCCATTATTGCAAAACGCCGCCTTGTGCAGATGCATTAATTAGTGCAGGTATTCGGTGTGTTGTTGTGGCGATGCAAGATCCAAATCCTCAGGTTGCAGGTCGTGGTTTACTTAAATTACAGCAGGCTGGTATCGAAGTAATACATGGTTTACTAATGGAAGAAGCAGAGCAGTTAAATCGGGGCTTTCTAAAAAGAATGCGAACAGGTTTCCCTTATGTTCAACTTAAGTTAGCCGCATCACTTGATGGGCGAACAGCCCTTGCATCAGGTGAAAGTAAATGGATCACTTCGCCAGCAGCTCGCCAAGATGTACAAAGTTTCAGAGCCCAGGCTAGCGCAATTTTGACTAGCAGTGCCACGGTTTTAGCTGATAATCCTGCTTTGAATGTTCGTTGGACAGATTTTGCGCCTAAACTACAAAATATTTATCCTAAAGATTACCTTCGACAGCCAATAAGAATTGTTTTGGATCGTCATAATCAAGTAAAAGCAGCACATATTGTAACAAAATCAGACGGTGAATGTTGGCTTATTCGCCCTAATCCCATATCGCAAAATTGGACTGGTCATGTTGAACAAATAGCAATCCCAATCTATGAAAAAGGAATTGATTTAGTTTTGCTGATGATGCAGCTGGCTAAACGTAATATTAATTCAATTTGGGTCGAGAGCGGGCCAACTCTTGCCGGCGCTTTGTTGACATTAGGATTAGTTGATGAATTAATTGTTTATTTTTCCCCTAAAATTTTAGGGGAAACCGCAAGAGGATTAATTAATATTCCAGAATTACAAAAATTGAAAGATGCACCTGCATTTGAATTTATTAATATTGAACTTATTGGGACTGATTTACGATTAAGACTTCGACCATTGTAAAGTCATATTTTCGTTAGCTGGTTAGTTTAATATGGCGCAATAGCATAGTTAAAGTAATATAACATTCAATTTAGCGTTCCTAATAGACCGTTTAAAAGTTAGTTAAATTCAGCAGCGCAGTATATAAAAGAATATGGTAAAATTGTCGTTTCTGTAGAGAATAATTAGTATTTAAGGAAGGCTATGAACGTAATAAAAGGTACGGTAGCAGCACCTAAAGCTCATATAGCAATCGTTGTTGCACGTTTTAATCATTTTATCAATAATAGCTTGCTGGAAGGTGCTATTGATACCTTAGAGCGTGTTGGCCAAGTTGCAACAGAAAATATTGCTGTAGTTTGGGTGCCTGGTGCTTATGAACTGCCTTTGACTATTAAAACATTAGTAGAAACGAAAAAATATGATGCAGTCGTTGCGCTTGCTAGCGTTATACGTGGTGCAACTCAACATTTTGAATATGTTGCTGGTGAATGTAGTGCTGGACTTTCTAATGTCGCGATGATGAGTAATATTCCTGTTGCATTTGGGGTATTAACGACAGAGGATATTGAGCAGGCTATTGAGCGCGCAGGTACAAAAGCGGGCAACAAAGGTGCTGATGCCGCATTAGCTGCACTGGAAATGGTTAATGTAATTGATGCCATTAAAGGCTAACTATTTTATTTAAGGGGGAATTTTGTGAAACATGCTGCTCGTCATCGCGCGCGTGAGTGTGCTGTTCAGGCGATTTACTCGTGGCAACTATCGGGTAATAGTATTGCTTATGTTGAAGTGGAGTTTTTATCTGAACAGGATATGTCCGATGTTGACGTGAGTTACTTTCGTGAGCTTCTTAGCGGCATTTCAACTAATGTGTCGGCACTGGATGAAAAGATGGCTCCTTATCTTTCTCGCCAGCTTTGCGAATTGGGTCAGGTAGAGAAAGCTGTTTTACGTTTAGCGATGTTTGAACTCTGTTACCGTGATGATGTACCTTATAAAGTTGCTATTAATGAAGCGATTGAATTAGCGAAAATTTTTGGGGCAGAGGAGAGTCACAAATTTATTAATGGTGCACTAGATAAAGTTGTTTCTACTGTGCGTAATAAAAAGTAATGGCGTTTTGGCTTTTCGAATAATCTGATGTTCCTTTTGATTACAAGGTGTGCAATAGCCTTATGGCAATCGGAACAGGGTATATTGGAATATTATTATGGTTTATGGCGAATTTGATATCATCGCGCGTTATTTTAATCGTCAACAGCAAAATCGGCATGACGTTAATATCGGTATTGGTGATGATTGTGCATTGATAACAATACCGGAAAAACAGCAATTAGCGATTACTACTGATACACTAGTTGCGGGTATTCATTTCCTTGATAGTATTTCACCAGAAGATTTAGCCTATAAATCTTTAGCGGTTAATTTAAGTGATTTAGCCGCTATGGGGGCAGATCCTGCCTGGGTTTCTCTGGCGTTGACATTGCCACAAATTAATGAAGATTGGCTAGAAAGATTTAGTTTTAGCCTATTTGAACAGCTTAATTACTATGAAATGCAGCTTATTGGTGGTGATACAACGCGAGGGCCAATGAGTTTAACCTATACAGCCCATGGTTTGATTCCTACCGGAAAATCACTAACACGGTTTGGATCCTGTAATGGAGATTGGATTTATGTTACGGGAACATTGGGAGATAGCGCTGCTGGTCTTGCGATTTTACAATCACAGCTGGTTGTTGATGATGTAAAAGATCGTCATTGGTTGATCCAGCGTCATTTAAGACCACAGCCTCGTATTTTGCAGGGGCAGGCTTTACGTCATCTTGCTTCTTCGGCGATAGATATTTCTGATGGCTTGATTTCTGATCTTGGCCATATTCTAAAAATCAGTGGTCGTGGCGCTAAAATTAAATTAGATTTTTTACCACTATCTGACGCATTGCGCAGACAAGTTACCTTAGAACAGGCGTTAACCTGGGCGTTAAGTGGTGGAGAAGATTATGAACTGTGCTTTACGGTGCCTGAGATAAATCGTGGTGCATTAGAGTCAGCGCTAGCGCATACTGGGGCAAATTTTCATTGTATCGGCCAGATAACACCAGAATCAGAAGGCGTCCGCTATTTTTATGGCAATAAAGAGGTTTCATCTGATTTAACCTGTTTTGATCATTTTGCTGTGGAAACTTGCTATGACTGATGCAAAATCTCGTTTAAAGCTCTCAAATCTTTGGCATCTATTGGCAACGGGATTTGGTAGTGGTTTATCACCAATCATTCCTGGAACAATGGGATCATTAGCTGCTATTCCGTTCTGGTTACTAATGTATTGGCTATTACCTGTCTGGTTATGTTGGTTTATTATTTTATTCGGTTTTGTTGTCGGCATTATTATTTGTCAACGGACATCGGATGATATGCAAGCCTACGACCACGGTAGTATTGTTTGGGATGAATTTATTGGCATGTGGATGACCCTCATGGCTATACCGTTAGTTAATTGGCAATGGGTATTAATCGCGTTTGTGTTTTTCCGCTTTTTTGACATGTTAAAACCTTGGTCTATTGGTTGGGTTGATCGGCAAATAGGCGGAGGATTAGGTATTATGTTAGATGATATCATCGCGGCTATTTTTGCTATTATTCTCGTGGCTGCGGTTGCGCACAGGTTACCCGTATTATAATGTCAGTGAGTTACTGAAAATCAAAAGTGATTGGTAAGCTGCTGCTTTTGATTTTTCAACATATTTATTAATTTATTTGGCGTAATAGTTGTTAATTGATTTAACAATTCCTTCTGCATTAAGCCCTAGCTCAGCCTGAATTTCTGCTTGACTTCCTTGTGGGATATAGTGATCTGGTAAGCCTAGATTAATGATAGGCATAATGTAATGGGCTTTTAATAAAAATTCATTAACGCCGCTACCGGCTCCTCCCATAATTGCATTTTCTTCTAATGTTACTAATAGCTTATGAGTTTGAGCTATCTCCAGTATCAATGTTTCGTCTAACGGTTTTACAAACCGCATATCGATCACCGTGGCATTAAGTAATTCTGCTGCTTTGATTGCTTCAGCAAGCAATGTTCCAAAGTTGAGGATGGCAATTTTTTTTCCTTGGCGGCGAATTAGTCCTTTACCGATTGGAATTTTTGCTAGCGGTCGTAGAGTGGCATCAGAACCCGTTCCTCTGGGATAACGAACCGCAACAGGGCCATCCTGATAGTGATAACCCGTATGTAACATTTGACGGCATTCGTTTTCATCACTAGGCGATATAATAATCATATCAGGTAGACAACGTAAAAATGATAGATCAAAAGCGCCTTGATGGGTTTGTCCGTCGGCTCCAACAATTCCTGCTCGATCTATAGCAAACAGGATAGGCAATTTTTGAATGGCCACATCATGGATCACTTGATCATACGCACGTTGTAAAAAAGTTGAATAAATGGCAACGACAGGTTTATAGCCTCCAATGGCAAGGCCAGCAGCAAAAGTGACAGCATGTTGTTCTGCAATAGCAACATCAAAATATTGTTTGGGGTAGGTTTTAGAAAACTCAACCATCCCTGAGCCTTCTCGCATGGCTGGTGTGATAGCCATTAGTTTAGGATCATCGGCTGCTTCTTGGCATAACCAATCGCCAAAAATTTGTGAAAAAGTTAATTGGTTATTACTGGTTTTTGGTAGACTAAAAGTTGCTGGATCAAATTTAGGCACGGCATGCCAGCTTATAGGGTCTTTTTCGGCGGGTTCATAACCCTTGCCTTTTTTGGTCATGATATGTAAAAACTGTGGGCCTTTTAACTCACGCATATTTTTTAATGTTTGTACTAATGTGAGTACATCATGGCCATCAATGGGACCAATGTAGTTAAATCCCAATTCTTCGAACATAGTACTAGGGATCACCATGCCTTTAAGATGCTCTTCGGTTTTTTTTAGCAATTCTTTAATCGATGGGATATTGGAAAATACCTTTTTTCCTCCTTCACGTAAGCTAGTATATAGATTGCCTGATAACAGTTGTGCTAAATGATTATTTAATGCACCAACATTTTCTGAAATTGACATTTCATTGTCATTAAGGATCACTAGCATATCTTTATGAATGTCACCTGCATGGTTCATTGCTTCAAAAGCCATACCTGCGGTAATGGCTCCATCACCAATAACACAAACAGTTTTACGATCTTTATTCTCATATTCAGCGGCTACTGCCATGCCGAGTCCAGCACTGATAGAAGTTGAGGAATGACCAACGCTAAGAATGTCATATTCACTTTCTGTTCGCCAGGGGAAAGGATGTAAGCCATTTTTTTGGCGTATGGTACCAATTTGATCGCGGCGGCCAGTTAATATTTTATGTGGATATGCCTGATGGCCGACATCCCAGATAAGATTATCGAATGGGGTTTTATAGACATAGTGTAAAGCAACAGTGAGTTCAATGGTACCTAATCCAGAAGCGAAATGTCCACTGGAACGGCTAACACTATTTAATAAAAATTGTCGCAACTCTTCACATAATTTGACAAGACTTTCTTTTGGTAAAAGTCGTAATTCTTCCGGTGTTTCTATCAATGCTAAAGTTGGATAGGAAGTGATATCAATACTCATGTCTGCCCATTAAATAATTGTTTTTTGTTTATACCAATGACGCTGTAGTAGGGCGCCAAAAAATTATTTTGAATTTTTATTACCGGTAAAATGTTCTGTCTTTAAATCAAGGAAATTAATTTTTTCGTTCGACAATAAAGTGTGTTAAGTTTTGTAGCGTTTCCGTATTAAGACCATACTGTTGTTCTAACATATAAAGTGCATCCAGTGCTTGTTTATATAAATTGTTTGCTTTTTTTTGTGCTTGTTCAAGACCGATTAATGATGGATAGGTACTTTTTTTATGTTTTTCATCAGCCCCCTGATTTTTACCTAAAATGTCTGTATCACCAGTAACATCAAGAATATCATCATGAACTTGGAATAGCAGTCCAATCGCCTGAGCATAATTATCTAATAATGGTAGTAATTTGTATCCTTGGGTGCCAGCAGCTAGTGCACTAATTCTGATGGCGGCACGAATTAAAGTTCCCGTTTTATGATGATGAATAGATTCTAACGTTCTTATTTCAATTTGTTGACCTTCTGATTCCATATCGAGCGCTTGGCCTCCACACATGCCTGCTGCTCCAGTAGCAGTAGCCAATTCAGCTATCATAGCAAGGCGATTAGTATCACTAACATCAGGCATAGCAGAACGAGACAAGATGTCAAAGGCAAGTGTTTGCAGGGCATCACCAGCCAAAATTGCATGGGCTTCACCAAAGAAAATATGGCAGGTAGGTTGGCCACGACGTAGATTATCATTATCCATTGAGGGTAAATCATCGTGGATTAAGGAATAAGCATGAATACATTCAACGGCCGCAGCGGGTACATCTAGGTTTTCTACAGCGACATTTAACATATCACCTATCGCATAAACTAAAAAAGGTCTTAGTCGTTTTCCACCAAGTAATGTGCCATATTTCATCGCCGCGACAAGTTGACTCTGGTTAAACGGAAGGCACTGAAATTGGTCTAATAGTATTTTATTAACGCGATCTTGTACCCATTGGCGTTGATCTGCAAAGGAGAGTGTCACTATTTCAAGCATCATTTATTTATCTTCCGGCGTATAGTTATTTAATGGTGCATTGTCATTGTCTTGTAATAAAATTTGCACGCGTTGTTCTGCTTGTTGCAACGCTTTTTGGCCTTTCCTGGTTAGTTGGATCCCATGTTCAAATTCATTTAATGCTTTTTCAAGTGGAAGTTCGCCTGACTCTAAGCGTGTGACGATCTGCTCTAACGTTGTTAATGAAGTTTCAAAAGATAGAGGATCTTGTATATCAGATATTTTCTTTTTAGCCATAATCGTTTTATTTGCCTTAATTTCAGGTGAATATGTTTGCAAGACAATTTATTTTACAACATTTATGCATATCATTTATTCTTTTTGTGATTTTTAGCGATGAAGAGCAATATAGTGATATACTTCTCGCTTTAAAATTAAATGTCCTGCTAATAAATGTATGCATAATATGCGCCTATTAGCAAAAATAAAAACCGACTTTTATACAAAATATTATGAAGTTTATTATTAAACTATTTCCTGAAATTACCATCAAGAGCCAATCAGTGCGATTGCGCTTTATTAAGATCCTTGCTAGTAATATTCTCAATATACTGAAGGTATTAGACACGGAAATTGCCGTTATTCGACATTGGGATAATATCGAAGTTCGCACCAAAAGAAATACATACCATGATGAAATTTGTGATGCCTTAACAAAAATTCCTGGTATCCATCATATTCTGTTAGTTGAAGAATATCAATTCCGAGATCTCCATCATATTTTTGAGTTAGCTTATGCAACTTATGTTGAACAGCTAAGTGATAAAACTTTTTGTGTGCGTGTTAAGCGTCGTGGTAAACACGATTTTACTTCAATAGAAGTAGAGAGTTATGTTGGTGGTGGTTTAAATCAACATATTTCATCAGCCAAGGTGAAGCTCAATCGGCCAGATATAACCGTGAATCTTGAAATTGAAAAAGATAAAGTTATTCTTGTTAAATCACGTATTCAAGGGATTGGTGGTTTTCCTATCGGCACGCAAGAAGATGTTTTATCTTTGATATCCGGTGGCTTTGATTCAGGTGTATCTAGTTACATGCTAATACGGCGCGGTTGCCGAGTTCATTACTGCTTTTTTAATCTGGGTGGTGCTAGCCATGAGATTGGTGTAAAGCAGGTTGCTTACCATCTATGGTATCGTTTTGGTCGTTCGCATAAAGTGCGCTTTGTCGCAATAGATTTTGCCCTGATTGTGGCAGAAATTATTGAAAAAATTGATGATGGCCAGATGGGCGTGGTGCTGAAAAGGATGATGGTGCGTGCCGCATCTAAAATAGCTGAACGTTATGGTTCTCAAGCGTTAGTAACCGGTGAAGCGTTAGGGCAAGTTTCTAGCCAGACATTAACTAATCTACGTTTAATTGACAATGTTACAGATATATTGATTTTACGGCCATTAATTTCATATGATAAAGAAAATATTATTAACATTGCCCGTGAGATAGGAACGGAATATTTTTCTCGTAAGATGCCGGAATTTTGTGGTGTGATCTCGAAAAAGCCAACAGTAAAAGCAATAAAAGAAAAAATTGAAGCGCAGGAAACTAATTTCGATTTTTCTCTGCTTGATCATGTTGTTAGTACAGCAAAAAACATTGATATTCGTCAGATAATGAATGATATTCAAGATGAAACATCGACAGTAGAAGTGGTTACTACATTTTCCGTCGATGATATTATTCTAGATATTCGATCTCCTAATGAACAAGAAGTCCGTCCACTCCAGTTGGCAGATGTTAAAGTAAAATTACTACCATTTTATAAGCTGAATAGCCAATTTACTGAGTTACCACCCCAAAAAACCTATTTACTCTATTGTGAGCGAGGTGTTATGAGTCGTTTACAGGCACTTTATTTACATGAACAAGGTTTTAAAAATGTAAAAGTGTATCGGCCTTAATGGTAACTGGTTAATTTTTTTAGTCCTAGGTTAGTCTAGCGTTTCAAATTAATATGCCCAATTTACCTTTATATCGCCATTAGTTGGCATAGTTGTGAATACTAGGTTGTAGGACAAGTTGCGAAGCAACCTCCTCTGCCTTTTTTTTGCCAACTAATAGATCGATAAGTTTAAGTGAAAAGTCAATAGCTGTGGCAGGCCCTTGGCTAGTAAGGAATTTTCCCCGTTCGTCATAGTAGACACGAGAATCTACGCGTTTGTGGCTGGCAATTTTGCTTTGTAAAGCAGGATAACCAGTCATATTGCCGATAGGAAATAAATTATGGTGTTCTAATACGATTGCCGATACGGCACAAATAGCGGCAATAATTTTACCTAGATGATGGGACTGGCGAATTTTTTTAATGATCAGTGGATTATCACGAAATGCTTCTGCTCCTTTCAATCTACCAGGTAATACAATGGTATCAAAATCTTGTTCAATAATCTTGACCAACTGAGTGTCAGCAACAATTTTACTCCCTGTGAACAAGTTAATATCAATTCGCCATTATCTGCGGCACTACTGGTTGTTATTTGGGTTTCGGCTCTAGTTAACAGATCAATTGCTGTTACGGCTTCTATTTCTTCGCTACCATGTGCCAGGCAAACGAGAACTGTTGGTGACATTTGAGTTTTTCTCTGGTCTAGTTAATGGATAAATAATCGTACTTATAATGTTGTCAGCCATAACTAGCCAACAGCGCCATCACAAAAAAGATCGCTATTGTTTTTTCATCTTACTGAATCGTCTATTCTTTTTAATAAACTAGTTAATTTCAAGTATAGAGCTTTTTCTGATAATAAATAAAATAGTATTATGCTATTTGATGAGTAACTAGGAGGTTATGAACTATGCCATCATTTGATATAGTTTCTGAAATTGACATGCATGAAGTCTGTAGTGCCGTTGAAAATACTCAATGTGAATTGGCTAGTTGTTGGGATTTTGCAATGTTAAAGCCAGTTTTGAACTAAACGAAAAGAATGAATCAAAATTAAAGTGACGAGCGTGTCCGACTTTCAAGTAAACCAAAATTGGTAGATATTTTACGCGAGAAATTAGCGAAACGAGGAATAGATGGTGCCATTTTGAGTATACCTGACGATATTGTTTATAGTGGAAAAACTTATAGTCTGGAGCCTTCTTATTGTAAGGCATTGATTCGGTAATAGCAAAAAAGATCATAAAACTAATCAAAGAGAGTGAATTGAAGGTTCAGACACAAATTCAGGGTGAACTAGTACGAGAGGTTGAGCTTGGTCAATCCTTTCAATTTACTAATTTTCGTGACTAAATTTATCATATCTGCTGTATGCTACAGCAGGTAGTACGTCATTGGTTATTAATGATAGTTTCTAGCTGTTGCCGACTAATAATTTTTTTATCTATTTTAATGTAGGCGCTAAGTGCTGTAGTATCAACCATCACTTCGAAAACACCCGGTTCATTCATTAACTGGTTTTGTAGTAATTTAAAATCTTTGATCTGTTGGGGTAAAATTAAGCGGATGCTACTGGTATAAGCAGGTTGATGCATATTTAAGCTAATAAAAAACCAATATGCACAAAGTATCAGGCCGGCCATAAAGACTAAGAAAGCACCATTTAATTGAAAAAAACATCCTCCTAAGATCCCGCCTAAAGCAACACCCAGAAACTGACTGGTTGAATAGAGACCCATAGTTGTTCCTTTATATCCGGCAGGCGCTTCTTTACTAATAAGTGAAGGCAATAATGCCTCCATAACATTAAATGCAATAAAAAACAGCTGGAGACCTATCACTATTAACCAAAGCTGTTGATTGGAAAAACAAAATGTTAATTCAGATATAAATAAAATGCCAATGCATAATAGGAAAACTTGTTTCATGCGGCGCTGCTTTTCAGCATAGATAACAAAAGGTAGAACCGTGATGAAGGCAATAAGTAAAGTGATTAAATAGATTTTCCAATGTTGGTTAGTTTGTAGACCTGAATCAATAATCACTAACGGTAAAGCAACAAAATTTGCCATCAGCAGCGTGTGTAAACAAAATATACCAAAATTAAGCTTAAGTAGTTGGCGATTATTAATTACTCTTTGTAGACTATTTTTTATAAAATGAGTTTCACGATTAACGATATGATATCGGCTATCTGGTACTGCAAAGCGAGTTATCAATATCCCGCCCAAGGCAAGTAAGCTTATTCCCCAAAAAAGACCATGTAAACCGATAGCATGAGTAATAATAGGACCGATAACTATCGCAATAGCAAAAGTGATACCAAAGCTTATTCCCATAAAAGCCATAGCTTTTGTTCTATTTTGTTCATTAGTCAGATCGGAAAGTAACGCCATAATGGCAGCAGAAATAGCACCTGCGCCTTGTAAAGCGCGACCGATAATGATCCCCCAGATGGAATCTGTTATTGCTGCGATCACACTACCGGTAATAAAGATAAGCAAGCCGGCGATAATTAATTGCTTACGATCAAATCGGTCGGACATTAATCCAAATGGGATCTGGAAGATAGCCTGACTGATACCATAAATTCCAATTGCTAGACCAAGTAACAATTCGTTGGCATCTTTTAGTTCGTGTCCGTAGCTTGCAAGTATGGGTAATACCATGAACATGCCTAGCATGCGTAATGTGAATACCGCCCCTAACCCCCAAGTTGCTTTTAATTCTTTTGGCGTCATTTTACTATCATTCATGGTTTATCTCAGAAACTTTAGAGATGAACATTGTAAATTGGTTTCATCGATTAGTTAATCTATTTGTCGAGCAATTATTAGCAAAATATGAATTAAAGAGTAGGGAATTGATTGGCATTTCGGGTTTTTTAACAGTGAAGGTAAGGCAATTATTTGCCACTATATTAAGATAAATTATTATTTGAGATAGACAAAAGATTGTTCAGTGGTAACAGTTGGATCAATAGACATCATAACGCTGAGAGAGGTAATCGCCACGATAGAGAATATAAACAGTTTTCGTGCCCAAAGGCGATCATCATTCTGATTTTTGAAGCCAGAAATTGCCATACCAAGCCACCATAAACTAACCGCGGCAGCAATAATAAGATATTTGTAACCGGCATAACCGCTAATAGCGAGCATAATGGTTGCTATCATAAAAGCAAGAATATATAAAAAGATATGAGTTTTGGCGACAGAAATCCCTTTAATTACTGGTAACACCGGAATATTGGCAGTTTGATAATCTTTGAAGCGAAAAATAGCAATTGCATAAGAGTGTGGCATTTGCCATAAGCTAAAGATCAATAACAGAATCAATGCTCCCATATCAAATTGATCAGAAACAGCGCAGTAACCAATAACTGGCGGCGCAGCGCCGGATAAGCTGCCGATCAGAGTGCCATAAACAGATTTACGTTTCATATAGAGGCTATAAATACCAACATAAATAACAAAACCGATAACGGCAAGTAGTACCGCTAAGGCATTGGTGGCAATATAGAGTAAAGCTATGCCGGCAATACCCAGTATGGTGGCGTAGATTAGACAAAATTTTGGATCAATAAGCCCTTTAACTAAAGGTCGATTTTTGGTTCTCTCCATCATTGGGTCGATATCTCGGTCAATATAGTTGTTAAAAACACAACCAGAAGCGACGACCAGAGATACGCCGAGTAATGTGCTAATAAATAGTGTGTAATCAATTATACCTTTAGCCGCGAGTTGAAAACCGCCAATAACAGAAATTAGATTACCGAAAATAATGCCTGGTTTAGTCACTTGTAGATATTGCTTCATCAGATCCACAACTCTTTAGTCGAGCATCATATTGATGTTCAGGTTATACATTATCCACAGAGAGCCAATAACAACAATGCCAATGATTATCATTGTGAACTGGAACGCAACAAGATTCCAGCGGTTATCTGAAGAGGTATTCATATGTAAGAAACAGACAAGATGTACCAGGATCTGTGCAATTGCTGTACCAATAACGATCAACATGATAGTGTCATGAGAAGCAGTACTATTCATTACCATCCAGAAGGGAACAACCGTTAAAATGATGGAGAGTATAAAGCCAATTAAATAGGTCTTCATACTGCCATGGCTAGCACCAGAGTGCGGTGTATTTGTGTAACTCATGCAAGTGTCCCCAACAGATAAACAACGGTGAATACACAGATCCAAACAACATCTAAGAAGTGCCAAAAAAGACTTAAACAGCTTAAACGCGTTTGATTGACGGCAGTTAGGCCATGACGTGAGACATGAATTATCATGATAATGATCCAGGCTAAACCAAAGCTTACATGAATACCGTGGGTACTAACTAACGTGAAGAAAGCAGATAGGAAAGCGCTGCGATTAGGCCCATAACCTTCAGAGATGAGGTGATGGAATTCGTAAATTTCCATGATAAAAAAACCTAATCCGAGTAAAAAAGTAATCAGTAACCATAGCTTAACCAGATTTATTTTCTGCTTATACATCGCTAGCATCGCAAATCCATAAGTGATGCTACTAAACAATAACAGGAAGGTTTCGAACAATACAAAATTGAGGTTAAAAATATCCTTTCCTGTCGGGCTGCCGGCAGTACCATCAATTAGAACAATATAGGTGGCAAACAGACAAGCAAACAGGATCAAATCGCTCATTAAATAGATCCAAAAACCAAATATTTTTGTTGCGCTTATGTCATGATGCCCATGATTATCATGGGCAATATGTTGATTAGCTATTGGATTAGTTGACATGATGGATACCTGCTTTTTTCAGTTCATCGTAATGCTGATTTTCAATACGTTTAATTTCTTCTACAGGGACATAATAATCAACATTGTCATCAAAACTTTTGCCAATCCAGGTTGCAATAATACCAGCGAAACCAATAATCGCTAGCCACCAAATATGCCAGACCATAGCAAAACCGAAGATCAAACAAAACGCTGAAATAATTATCCCGGCAGAAGTATTTTGTGGCATATGAATGGTTTCATATTTTGTTGGTTTTTTATCAGCTATACTTTTTCCTTTTATATCCCACCAAGCATCAGGTGTATTAATTTGTGGCTGTTTAGCAAAGTTATAAAAAGGTGCTGGAGACGATGTTGACCATTCTAATGTACGACCATCCCATGGGTCGCCGGTGTAATCGCGATTTTTGTGGCGATCGCGAATACTGACAATTATTTGGATGACTTGACAAAGGATCCCAATAGCGATCAGAGCAGCACCGAGTGAAGCGACTACCAGCATAGGATGATATTGTGGATCAATGTTTTGACTTAAACGACGAGTCATACCCATGAAGCCTAGTATATAAAGCGGCATAAAGGCAATAAAGAAACCGCTTATCCAAAACCAGAAAGCACGAATTCCCCATTTTTCATCTAATGTAAAGCCAAAAGCTTTCGGGAACCAGTATGTCATACCGGCAAAGCAACCAAAAACTACCCCCCCGATAATGACATTATGGAAATGAGCGATCAGAAATAAACTATTATGCAGTACAAAATTTGCGCCGGGAACGGCCAGTAGTACTCCAGTCATCCCACCAATAGAGAAAGTAATAATAAAGCCAATAGTCCATAGCATCGGTGTTTTGAATTCGATACGGCCATGGTACATGGTAAATAACCAATTGAATATTTTTACTCCAGTTGGAATAGCAATAATCATGGTAGCTATACCAAAAAATGCATTGACGTTAGCTCCGCTGCCCATAGTAAAGAAATGATGTAACCAGACGACAAACGACATTACGGTAATAACAATTGTAGCCCAGACCAAAGACGTATAACCAAATAAACGTTTCTTGGCGAAAGTGGCGGTAACTTCTGAAAATACGCCAAAAACAGGTAGCACTAATATATAAACTTCAGGATGCCCCCAAGCCCAGACCAAATTGATATACATCATCATATTGCCACCCATGTCATTAGTGAAGAAATGTGTGCCTAAATAACGGTCAAGAGTGAGTAGTGCGATAGTAACTGTTAGGATAGGGAATGCTGCAATAATCAGTACATTAGTACAAAGCGCTGTCCAGGTAAAAACAGGCATTTTCATCATTGACATGCCAGGAGCCCGCATTCGTAGAATGGTAGCAAAAAAGTTTATCCCGGTTAGGGTGGTGCCAATTCCTGATATTTGTAAGCTCCATATCCAATAGTCTACTCCGACACCAGGATTATATTCCTTACCTGATAATGGGGGATAAGCTAGCCAGCCGGTCTGAGCAAATTCACCGATACCTAATGACAGGTTAATCAAGATAACGCCAACCACAAATAACCAAAGACTGAGAGAATTTAAAAATGGAAAGGCCACATCGCGAGCACCAATTTGTAATGGTACGACTAAATTCATTAAGCCAACCACGAAAGGTGTTGCCATGAAAAAAATCATGATCACACCGTGAGCGGTAAAAATTTGATCATAATGATGAGGCGGTAAAAAACCGGCCTCACCGGCTGATGCTAATGCTTGTTGACCTCGCATCATAATTGCATCGGCAAAACCGCGAAATAGCATTACCATGGCAACGATAATATACATAATGCCAATTTTTTTATGATCTACACTAGTGAGCCATTTACTCCATAACCACTTCCATTTACCGAAATAGGTGGTAACCCCTAAAATAGCTATGCCAGCTAATAAAATACAGATCACTGTGATGACAATAATTGGCTCGTGAATAGGGATTGCATCGAGAGTTAATTTACCCAACATACTATTTATTCCTTAGCATCGACATGAGCAGAATGGTTCATATGCATTAATTGATTGCCAGACATCTCATGTGCGGTTATGTTAGCATGATTGATATGATGTTGATGGCTAAATTTTAATATCAATTCTTCATAGAGATTTGGTTTTACGCTTGAAAAATAGATAACAGGAACATTGTGGCTAGGTTTAACCAATTGGTTAAATGCAGCCATGCTATCGAGCGTTTTGGTAGATGTTTTTACTTTTTGTACCCATTTATTAAAGCTTGCCATATCAGGCGTTGCAATTACATTAAATTTCATGTCTGAGAAGCCATGACCGCTATAACTTGATGAAAAGCCTTTATATGTACCGGGTTCATTAGCAATTAAGTGAAGCTTAGTTTGCATGCCAGCCATCGAATAAATTTGCCCACCAAGTGCAGGAATAAAAAAGGAATTCATCACTGACTCGGCGGTCACTTTGAAGTTAATTGGCACATCTATAGGAATAGCGATTTCGTTGACGGTAGCAATATTTTTTTCTGGATAGACAAATACCCATTTCCAATCGGTAGAAATGACCTGGATAGTAATAGGTTTTTTGTCGCTTTCTAATGGTTTATAAGGATCCAATTGATGCGTGGTTTTCCAGGTGATCACGGCAAGAATGATGATGATGATGATAGGAACTGTCCAGCAAATTAACTCAATTTTATTTGAGTGTGCCCAGTCTGGCCGGTAGATTGATTGTTTGTTACTTGCTCTATATTTTCTCGCGAAGATGATCGCCATAAAAATTACTGGAATGACAACAATTAACATTAAACCAAGCGCAGTCAGTATCAGTTTTTTTTGTTCAATACCAATGGCGCCCTTGGGATCCATCAATACCATATCGCAACCGGTTAGTAGGAAAACAGTAGCAAGCAGTGAGATGACTCCAACACTTCCTTTATATTTTATAAGTCTCATTTAGCGACCCCCAAATGACAAAATGGTTATTGTCGTTTTGTTCGGTGTCGGTATTTTACGGTAAGGTTATATTAGTGTAAACAATTGTAAGGCGCACAAATATAATTGTTATTACTTTCTGTTAAAGTGATCACATGTAAAATTGAATTCATTATAGAAAGCTTTAAATGATTATTCTTGGGTTAATAATTAGTTACATTAAACAATTTTATTATTAATAAAAAGAAGCAGAAGTGTGATTTTGTATGTTGAAAATTAATTATTATACTTAAATTAACTAGTTGATCTTTATAAATTAATATTTTAAACCATGGTTCAATAGGTTGAGTAAATAAATTGATTTTACTTGCCAAAAAATAGCTTAAAACTGTTATTATTAATCAAAATATAAATATACCTACTGAGATGGCAAGATACATAATAGCTAATTTATATGATTGTTTAAAATAAGTTCAGCGCATAAATGGGCCAGTTTGTTGGATATAAGATAAAGGTTGTTTGCATATCAATAATAAAAAAAATACTCGGCAATGAAATAACCATAGAGATAAGATAAAAAGTAGGCCAATCATATTTGCTCACTAACGAACGCGTTTGCCATGAGGCCAACATCGACAGTAAGGCAAATTGAGTTGCAGAAAGAGAATGATTGTAAAGCGTCATAAGTAGTGAAATAAAAGCGGTAGTTCCCATGCCGGAGAAGATATTTTCAATAAAGATAACTCTACTGGTGGTGTAAATATTGGTGGGTGTTACTCCCAGCAACCAATAACTCAAATTAGAAACAAAGAGATTTTTTGCATCACATAATAGCCATATAAAGCGTCAAGAATAGTTGCAAATAGTCCAAAATTTTTTTATTAATGGTGCAAACTTCAACCAGAGAAAAGCCAAGTTTATTTAATAGAAAATTGGTACTAAGCGCCGTAACAAATGCATCACCTATCTTATAGAAAATGATCAATAATAAGGTGATTTAGGCATTATTACGACTAAAAAATTCTACGAAGGGTTCATAGATAGCTTCATATAGTGTTTTGGGGGGTGAGGACTTTATTTGGCGTTGCGTAGACACTGATTATCATTAAGCTGACCATCAGTAAATAGAGTTGCTACCAAGTAACAAAATGGTCGACGAACCATAAAGCTAATTCGCCTAAAACCAACATACTGATACGATACGCCAAAACGGATATTGCTGCGCTGGCGCCACGTTCTTCGGCGGACAACAATCGGTTTTATAAACATCAAAAACAATATCTTGTGATGCAGAGCAGAAAGCGACAAGCACCGTAACTGCTGCTAACCACTGAAGATGTTCCTTTGGATTCATAAATCCCATCGCCGGAATACTGATAATCAGCAAAATTTGAGTGGTTAATAACCAACCACGACGACCTAACCACGGCAGGGTATAGCGATCAATTAATGAAATTTAATATCAATATGTTCGACGGTTAGCCAGGCTTGTAAAGTACTTGCGGTAAGTACCAGTGGCAATCCTGACACAAAACCTAATAAAAGCAGTACTCGGGAACGACGTTGGGTAAAAACGGTCAGGTAGTTTTTTTCATAGTCGTCCTTTTGCTCTGTTATTGTCAAACAGAGCTATTGCTGGCAATACACTAATTCATTGTGTGTTTTGTTTTATAAACTGGCTTGTTTCATGATCATTAGCCATATCAGCAATAATGTCGGTTAACGCTTTATTTATAGCATTAGCAATTTTTTCGTTACTGGCATCAAGAGGTCCTTGTTCATTATAGGTACGAGTATAGATACGAGTACTGATTGAACCGTTGGATGCCATAGCTACAACACTAATTGCAACATCAACAGTAAGATTATGACGTAAGCTGCCTTCTTGTACATTGGTATACAGTTTATTTAGAACAATTTGCAAATTAACATTAGCCGGTGCATTAACAGTATAACCTCTGGCGATCATCTGTTTTTCTAATGCTTCCTGCAATAGATAGCGTAAATCGCGAGAGGGTTTTAATATGGTTAGTGCAGCATTTCGATTAACTTTGGCAAGTGCCGTTGAGCTTCGTTTATCAATGCTAGTAATGTTAATTGAAATTGCTCTTATGGTCGGATCTTGAGCTGGCAGTGTAATATTTGGATCGATAGACAGTGTGTTACTTGGTGCGACACATCCGATTAAACTCAATGAGATTAACAGAGCAATGATTAGATAAAAGTTGTTTTTTAACATGTTTTTTCAACCTATTTTGGTATTACTTGATTTAATCGTTACCATACTTTGGTATTTTACTGTTAGTATGCCAGAAAGTTATCGGTTTTGGTGAAGAAACCCACTAAAAAATTGCATGGATTATGCTTTAACATAACTTAATAAAATCTAATTATTTTTCTAACGGGTATTAACGGGTATTAGGTAAATCGCAGTCAGTAATAATTAAATAAGATTAATAATCTTTTGCTGACAAAAATACTTATTTAGTAAATTTAGTTGAAAGAGTCTATTAATATGGTAACTGAACCTAGGCAAACCATGTGTAAGCAAATTGAAGAAAAGCTTAAATACGTTTTTTCGCCAGTATATTTAATGGTATTAGATGAAAGTGATCAACATAATATACCGCAAGGTATTGAAAGTCACTTTAAAGTTATTTTAGTGTCAGAAAAATTTGCAGCACAAAGGATGGTTGCTCGTCACCAAGCTGTTTATCAATTATTAACAGATGAATTATCTAATAGTGTTCATGCATTGGCATTACATACTTATACCCCAACTGAGTGGCGACAGCGTCAGCAGATAGTGTTTTCTTCACCAGCTTGCCGTGGTGTAGATTAGGTCAATTGAGGTAAAGAAATTAAATGGTTAATTACGCTGACTTAACCAGATGTTATTTAGCAATAATAGCTAGTATAAAATACTTTTCTCGTTTTGGTTTATACTAAGTTAGTCATATCAATTTTGCTGCAAAAGCCAGTATTTAGAGTGTTTACTATTTATTATTTCACCTTTTATCGACTCATCCCTTATGCATCTGTATAATGTTGCGTCTAATTTTCTATAAGGTTTCGGAACGCTTCTACTTATCAGGGATCCTCAAAATAGAGGATAAACCCGGATTTTGAGAGTAGTGTGTTGTCAGAGTAAACGCCTGATAACTTTCACTCTGGAGTTGACCGAGTACTACGATTCTTTTGAGGTAACAAGATGCAAGTTTCTGTTGAAACAAATCAAGGCCTGTGGCGTCGTGTAACAATTACCGTTCCTAATGCCGATATTGAAAAAGTGGTGAATAGTGAACTAATTAATGTGTCGAAAAAAGCACGCATTGATGGTTTTCGTAAAGGTAAAGTACCGATGAATATCATTAAACAGCGTTACGGTACTTCTGTATTACAGGATGTGTTGGGCGATTTAATGCAACGTAATTTTGTCAGTGCAATCATAGAACAAAAGATTAATCCAGCGGGGGAACCAAAATATCAACCTGAACAGTTTAAAACTGGTGAAGATTTTACCTATGCTGTTGAATTTGAGGTCTATCCAGAAATTGAGCTAAAAGGTTTAGAAAATATTAAGGTTGAAAAACCTATTGTTGTGGTAAAAGATGAAGATGTTGATACTATGTTGGAAACATTACGAAAGCAACAAGCGACTTGGAAAGAGACAAAAGAGAAAGTTGGTGCAGATTCGCGAGTGATTATCGATTTTAAAGGTACAATTGATGGTGAAGAGTTCGAAGGTGGTAATGCGAGCGATTTTGTGTTGGTAATGGGTGAAGGTCGCATGATACCCGGTTTTGAAGATGGTATTATGGGGCATCAGGAAGGTGAAGAATTTACCATCGATGTCAATTTTCCAGCCGATTATCACGCAGAGAATTTAAAAGGTAAAGCGGGTAAATTTGCTATCACTTTGAAGAAAGTGAAACAACGTATATTACCAGAACTGACCGAAGAATTTATCAAGCAGTTTGGTGTTGCTGATGGTTCAATGGAGAGTTTACGTGCAGAAGTACGCAAAAATATGGAGCGTGAACTGAAAACTGCTGTTCGTAATCGAATTAAGATGCAAGTACTTGATGGTTTAGTTGAGGGGAACGAAATCGATGTGCCTACTTCTGTTGTTGACAGTGAAATAAATGTACTACGTCGACAAGCTGCACAACGTTTTGGTGGTAATGAAAAAAAAACGTTAGAATTACCGCGTGAAATATTCGAGGAGCAAGCTAAACATCGAGTCATTATTGGTTTATTATTAGGTGAAGTTATCAATAAAAACTCGCTAACTGCGGACGATGCTCGTGTAAAATCTCTGATTGAAGAGATGGCTTCTGCTTATGAAGATCCCTCTGAGATGTTCGAATACTACAGCAAAAATAAAGAGTTAATGGATAGTGTTCGTAATTTGACGTTAGAAGAACAAGCCATTGAAATATTATTAGAAAAAGCGGAAGTAACAGATAAAGAAACTCAATTCCAAGAGTTAATGAATCAGGCTCAGATGAGGTAATTTCTGAGTAGTGAAATGTTATTATCTGGTTTTGTGAAAACCCGCGGTTTTATGCTGCGGTTTTTTTATCGTTAAAAAACTTTTCTTTTTTCTTGAAAAAAGAAAAGAATAACCCCAGATAATTTTCTATATTGTTATATGATTTTCTTCATTAAGGGGGAATATCCCTTTGTAAATAATGGTTAAGTTTGGAATTATAGTCATTCTTATTTATCTCGAGTAGAATTTAGATAGATTGGGCACCATAAAGAGTTTAATTAGGAGATGGAAATGTCATATCATAATAATCAAGATCAACTTGCGCCGCATATGGCATTGGTCCCAATGGTAATTGAACAGACTTCACGTGGTGAACGTTCTTATGATATTTATTCGCGCTTACTTAAAGAAAGAATTATTTTTTTAACTGGCCAGGTTGAAGATCACATGGCAAATTTAGTGGTTGCTCAAATGCTATTTTTAGAAGCTGAAAACCCTGATAAAGACATTCATCTTTATATTAATTCACCGGGCGGAGTCATTACTGCAGGTATGTCAATTTATGACACGATGCAATTTATTAAACCTGACGTTAGTACAATTTGTATGGGGCAAGCATGTTCGATGGGCGCTTTTCTGCTTACAGCTGGCGCTAAAGAAAAACGTTATTGTTTGCCTAATTCTCGTGTCATGATCCACCAACCTTTAGGCGGATTTCAAGGACAGGCATCTGATATTGAAATTCACGCCAAAGAAATTTTAAAAATTAAATCTCGTATGAATGAATTAATTGCTAAGCATACGGGTAAAAAAATAAAAGAGGTTGAGAACGATACCGAACGGGATCGTTTTTTATCTGCAGAGGAAGCAGTTAGTTACGGTTTGGTAGATAAAATTTATACTAATCGTAATTAATTTACATAAATGTATGGCATGCCTGATAGTTATATACATGATTAATTAGTAACAGTTTTCTGTTACCCTCTTTGTTAAAATTAGGGTGATGGTTAAAAAAGTGAGGTTATCTGAATGACAGATAAACGCAAAGAGATTTCAGGAAAGTTGCTGTACTGCTCCTTCTGCGGAAAAAGCCAGCATGAAGTTCGTAAGTTAATCGCTGGTCCGTCAGTTTATATCTGTGATGAGTGTGTTGAGCTCTGTAATGATATTATTCGAGAAGAAGTTAAAGAGATTGCACCGCATCGTGAGCGCAGCGTACTACCTACACCCCATGAAATTCGTCATCATCTTGATGATTATGTTATTGGCCAGGAAAATGCCAAGAAAGTACTGGCGGTAGCCGTTTATAACCATTATAAACGCCTACGTAGTGTTTTTAATGCAGGGATGAATGGTGAAGGGGTAGAGTTAGGTAAAAGTAATATTTTGCTTATTGGGCCGACAGGCAGCGGTAAGACACTATTGGCTGAAACTTTAGCTCGTTACTTGGATGTACCATTTACCATGGCTGATGCGACAACATTAACGGAAGCAGGTTATGTTGGCGAAGATGTAGAAAATATTATTCAGAAACTTCTACAAAAATGTGACTATGATGTAGAGAAAGCACAGCGTGGTATCGTCTATATTGACGAAATTGATAAAATATCCCGCAAGTCTGACAATCCGTCAATTACACGAGATGTTTCAGGGGAAGGTGTTCAGCAAGCTTTACTTAAGCTTATTGAAGGTACAATTGCTGCGGTGCCGCCTCAGGGAGGCCGTAAACATCCACAACAAGAATTTTTGCAGGTTGATACTTCTAAAATTCTATTTATTTGTGGTGGGGCATTTGCAGGTCTTGATAAAGTAATTGGACAACGGTTAAATACACGCTCAGGTATTGGTTTCTCAGCTGAAGTAAAAAGTGAATCTGAGCGGGCGACTGAAGGTGAATTACTTTCTCAAGTTGAACCGGAAGATTTAATTAAGTTTGGCTTGATTCCTGAGTTTATTGGTCGTTTACCTGTCGTTGCTACATTAGGTGAATTAAGTGAAAAAGCATTAATTCAGATTCTAAAAGAGCCTAAAAATGCATTGACTAAACAATATCAAGCACTTTTTGAACTGGAAGGCGTTAGTTTAGAGTTTCGTGAAGAAGCATTAAAAGCAATTGCTAAGAAAGCCATGTCTAGAAAAACAGGGGCACGTGGTTTACGTTCTATTGTGGAAGGGGTTCTGCTAGAAACCATGTATGATTTGCCGTCAATGGAGCATGTTGAGAAGGTAGTAATTGATGAAATGGTCGTTGCTGGTCAATCAGAACCTTTAATGATTTATAGCCAGCCTGATATACAAGTATCCGGTGAAAAATAAATCTTAATGTTTTTCTTGATTGAAAATTGTGTAATACAGAATGAGGGGTACCCCCCTCATTTTGTATTTGATACCAAATCAGACTATTGAATGTCAAAATCTTGTCCCCATATAGCTTTATATTTAAACTGAGGTTTCTCAAAACTTTTAAGGAAACCCTAAAATTGGCATAAGCTAAACGAAGAGAGAACCTTATGAATCTTGAGCGTTCCGAACGCATTAAAATTCCCGTACTGCCTCTGCGTGATGTCGCGGTTTATCCACATATGGTGATCCCATTATTTGTTGGCCGTGAGAAATCGATTCACTGCCTTGAAGCCGCAATGGATCATAATAAGCAGGTCATGTTGGTGGCTCAAAAAGAAGCGTCTACTGACGAGCTAAGTGTGAATGATCTTTTCTCTGTAGGGACAGTTGCTTCTGTTTTGCAGATGCTAAAATTACCAGATGGTACTGTTAAAGTATTAGTTGAAGGTTTGCGACGTGCAAAAATCACAACGCTAACAGATAATGGAGAGTATTTTATAGCACAAGCTGAGTATTTTAGTTCTCCGGCTGTAGATGAGAAAGAGCAAGAAGTTCTCAATCGGACAACCATTAATCAGTTTGAAGGCTATATTAAACTGAATAAAAAGATCCCGCCTGAAGTATTAACATCATTGCATTCTATTGAACAATCGGACAAATTGGCTGATACAATCGCTTCCCATATGCCGTTAAAATTGGCGGATAAACAGCGTGTATTAGAAATGGCTGATGTGGTTGAGCGCCTTGAATATTTGATGGCGATGATGGAATCTGAAATTGATTTACTGCAGGTTGAAAAACGTATTCGTAATCGCGTTAAAAAGCAGATGGAGAAAAGTCAGCGCGAATATTATTTGAATGAACAGATGAAAGCAATTCAGAAAGAATTAGGTGAGATGGAAGATGCACCTGATGAATATGAAATGTTCAAACGCAAAATCGAAGAAGTAAAAATGCCAAAGGAAGCTCGGCAAAAAGTGGAAGCAGAATTACAAAAATTGAAAATGATGTCACCTATGTCTGCTGAAGCGACCGTTTTACGCAGCTATATTGATTGGATGGTGCAAGTTCCGTGGAATGCTCGCAGTAAAGTTAAAAAAGATTTGGTAAAAGCTCAGGAGACACTGGATAGCGATCATTATGGTTTAGAAGGCGTTAAGGAACGTATTCTTGAGTATTTAGCTGTACAGAGTCGCGTGAGTAAAATTAAAGGGCCAATTTTATGTTTGGTGGGACCGCCTGGTGTTGGTAAAACATCATTGGGTCAATCGATTGCTAGAGCGACAGGGCGTAAATATATTCGTATGGCACTCGGTGGTGTTCGTGATGAGGCAGAAGTTCGTGGGCATAGACGAACTTATATTGGTTCTATGCCGGGAAAACTAATTCAAAAAATGGCAAAAGTGGCTGTTAAGAACCCTTTATTTTTGTTAGATGAAATTGACAAAATGTCCTCGGATATGCGTGGTGATCCGGTATCGGCTTTACTTGAAGTACTCGATCCAGAGCAAAATGTTGCATTTAATGATCACTATTTAGAAGTTGATTATGATCTTTCTGATGTTATGTTCGTTGCGACTTCAAATTCGATGAAGATTCCAGCACCGTTATTAGATCGTATGGAAGTGATTCGTCTTTCTGGTTATACTGAAGATGAAAAACTTAATATTGCGAAAAAACACTTGTTATCCAAACAGATTCAACGAAATGCCCTGAAAAAAGCTGAGATTACGATCGACGATAGCGCAATTATTGGCATTATTCGTTATTATACACGTGAGGCTGGTGTTCGTAGTTTAGAACGGGAAATTTCCAAATTATGCCGTAAAGCAGTAAAAGCACTACTGATGGATAAATCATTGAAGCACATTGTCATTAATCAAGATAATCTAAAAGACTATCTTGGTGTGCGTAAAGTTGATTACGGTCGTGCAGATACCGAAAATCGTATCGGTCAAGTGACTGGTTTGGCTTGGACTGAGGTTGGTGGCGATTTATTGACTATTGAAACGGCTTGTGTACCAGGCAAGGGTAAACTCACTTATACCGGATCATTAGGTGAGGTTATGCAAGAATCAATTCAAACTGCGTTAACTGCAGTACGGGCACGAGCAGAAAAACTAGGTATTAACGCTGATTTCTATGAAAAACGGGATATTCATGTGCATGTACCTGAGGGGGCAACGCCAAAAGATGGTCCCAGTGCAGGAATTGCGATGTGCACAGCATTAGTTTCTTGTTTGACCGGTAATTCTGTACGAGCAGACGTAGCGATGACAGGTGAGATAACATTACGAGGGTTAGTGTTACCTATTGGTGGTTTAAAAGAAAAATTGTTAGCGGCTCACCGTGGTGGTATAAAAATTGTGCTAATTCCCGATGAAAATCGTCGCGATTTGGAAGAAATACCCCAAAATGTTATCGCAGATTTAAAAATTTACCCGGTAAAGAGTGTTGAAGAGGTTTTTTCCATTGCATTACAAAATCCACCTTTTGGGATGGAAGTAGTGACTAAGGGATGCTATTAATACATTGATTTAAATTAAAAATTTTACATAAACTTAAAACTGATAAATCTTAAATGGTTTATCAGTTTTTTTATCTACTAAATAATTTAAGTAAACAAATCTATAATTATTTGGCTGTAATATGTTTTCTTGCCATACTTTTGTAGTATTGATATGACGGTGTCATCTTGTTATGAACCGTTAGCAATATGTTTGTTTAATCCATAATTAATAAAATGGGGATGATAAGCGTGAAAAAGAAAGAACTAGTAGAGAAAATAGCAAAAGAGTCAAAGGCTGCTAAAACAGTAACTGAGAACGTGTTAAATGCATTTCTCAAAACTGTGTCTCAAGCTCTCAAAAAAGGAGAGAAAGTTCAGTTAATAGGCTTTGGCTCTTTTGAAGTTAAACAACGAGCAGCACGTAATGGCCGTAATCCTAAGACAGGTAAGGTAATTAAGATAGCTGCTGCAAAGGTACCGTCATTTAAAGCTGGCCAAGGATTAAAAGATACTGTTAACGGCCACAAGAAAAAATAAGGATTGCTGCATACTGTTAACGGATAAACTAAAACTGAATCAATTGTTTTAGTAAGTTAGAATCGGGCGCATCATAAAAATGATGCGCTTTTTTCTTTTAAGCTAAAATAGCGTATTATGCGCCTATTTACTTTGATTAAAACGGAGAGTAGCCTCTTTATGATGGATAACCTACGCACGGCGGCGAATAGTCCTGTGCTAAAAATAGTATTTGTGATTATTATCTTATCCTTTGTGCTTACGGGCGTTGGTGGTTACTTGATTGGTGGTTCAAATAATCACGCTGCGAAAGTGAATGGTACAGCAATTAGTCAAGTTCAATTACAGCAAGCATTTCAGCAAGAAAAGCGAGCATTACAAGAACGACTGGGTGATCGATTTGCTGAAATTGCGAGTAGTGAGCAAGGGATCCAGATGTTGCGTCGTCAAGCTTTAGAACGTTTAATTAGCATGACATTACTTAATCAATATTCAAACCAATTGGGTTCAACTGTTAGTGATAATCAAATTAAGGAGGATATCTACAATATGCCGATATTTCAGACAGACAGTCATTTTGATAGTGAAAAATATCGAGCTATTTTATCCCAACATAATGTTAATGCTGATGATTTTGCACAAGAAATACGGCAAAACTTGATTAACCTTCAACTTAGTAAAATGTACATGACGGATGAATTTGTCTTACCTGAAGAAGTTAAGTTCTATGCTCAGTTACTTTTACAGCAACGTGAAGTAAAAACAGCAACTTTATCGCTTGCTAACTATCAATCTAAACAGACTGTTACAGATAAAGAGTTACAAGATTACTATAATGGGCATCAGAACAGTTTTATTTCACCCGAGCAGGTACAGGTTAGTTATATTAAGTTAGATGCAGTTTCTCAATATGAAAATGTGGCAGTCAAAGATGAAGAGCTGGAAAGCTATTATAAGCAAAATATAGCTAATTTTACTCAGCCAGCGCAAAAACATTACAGTATGATACAATTAACAACAGAAAAGGAAGCAGATTCCGTTGTTAAAGCCTTGGCTGATGGGTCTGATTTTAAGCAATTAGTTGCCGAAAAATCTACCGATAAATTTAGTGCAGCAAATCATGGGGATCTTGGTTGGATGGAGGCCACTTCAACGCCAAGTGAAATTATTGCTGCTAATCTAACTAAAAAAGGGCAGATTTCTGGCGTAATAAAATTAGCTACCAATTATATTATATTTCGCCTTGATGATATTAAACCTAAAGTAGTAAAACCTTTTCAGTCAGTAAAAACTGAGATTGCCAATACACTAAAAAATGAAAAAGCGATTAATGCATTTTATTCACTACAACAAACTGCAAGTCGTGCGGCAATGGATGATAACGAATCTTTAACAGCTGTAGAAAAGGTTACTGGTATTAAATCGATAAAAACAGGTTGGTTTAGTCGTAATAATCTTCCTGAAAAAATGAGATTTGATAAGGTGGCTGATACTATTTTTAACGGTAACTTATTAGATAAAAATGGGTCAACAGGTATTAACTCAGATGTTATTAATGTCGATGGTGATCGTGCGTTTGTTATTCGAGTTGAAAAATATAAACCAGAGGTAACACAACCATTTGATGAGGTGAAAAAAACAGTAGCTGAATTAGTGAAGCTTAATAAGGCCAAAAAAGAGATGGAGGCAGAGGGTGATAAACTGCTTACTTCTTTAAAACAGGGGACAGGTGAAGCTGCGTTAGCGAAACTGGGTATTAACTTTAGTGATGCTAAGATTATTGAGCGTTTTGGTCAAAATGATTCATTGTCCGAACAAATTTTTCAAATGCTAGTTCCTAAAGAAAATGCACCGACTTATCTCAGTACCAAAGATGCTAAAGATAATTTAGTTATTATTCAATTGGTCAAAGTTACTCAAGGGAAACCGACAGCAGATGAATTGAAAGATTTTTCACAACGTTATAAAATGATACTTGGCAATGTGATGATGGAATCACTGATGTTGAATTTACGTGATAATGCTAAAGTCGATTTAGGTCGAATCGAGTAATTTGCGATCGACTTCCACATAATTATATACAATTACACAAAGTTAGAGGCTGTGCTTGCGCAGCCTTTTGCTATTTTATTATTTTATTGTCGTAATGTTTTTTTATTCTTGTATCTTACTCCATTACTTAACAAGTCTATTTTTTCATAGAAAAATTATCACAGAATTGCTTAGCAAAAGGCCATAAAGTGTATACATCAGGGAAGTATAATGTCTATTTCGGTAAATAAAAACTAATTTTTACTAATTAACAAGAAGATTATAACATGTTTCTAATGATAAAAAAGAAACTAATGTATATAACGAGGATCTTGATTTTTGCTATAGGATTTTCTCATATAGCATTTCCCCAATCTGATCAGCTAAAAGTAGCTAATGCTCAGTTACAAATTGCAATGAAATCAGTTATAAATAAAATGGCCAAGCGACAGGTGATGGATGATAAAGTTAACATCAATACTGTATTTGAAGAGGAGTTGGCGGAAAAATTAAATGGGTTGGGTTGAAAAAAGTGTAGTTAATCGTGCTACGTTGTGAAAAATTTGGTGGATTTAAGTTAATTGAACATCTTCAGGATGTGCCAGGTATTGTTTTGGGTTTTATTGAAAAGAATCGTGAGAAATTAACCTATTGATAGGTAATAGGAACTGAGAGGGTGTTATCAGTCTCAGTTCCTTATTCGTTACACCAGTATACTCTAGAGGTGTAAAATACACTTAAGCCAAAAATATTAGATGTAATTTATTATATCTTGTATTGATTAACGTAGTGATATTTATTGTAAGTTAGATTATGGGACTATTTGAATATCGTTAAATCGTGTCTATTTAAAATTATTTAAGGAGCATTTTTTGTTTTAAAAAGGACATAATTGCTTGTCGATGATTAAGATAATATTTTATATCCTTCTGTACGCAAATGGCAGGCAGCACATTGTTGGGAGCCATCACCAATAATACCATTTTAATAAGTAAGGTTTTTATTTTGTCCGAATTTTAATGAATGGTAATAATCGGCTAGTGCCCAAGTCTCGGCTTTATTTAGCCACATAAGTGGGGTTTTAAAGCGAATTGGTTTGGCTATACCTAGGCAAATAGCTTGATTGAGAGCTTTAACGAACGCATCTCTACAATCAGGGTATACCAAAAAATCTGTTTCACAAACACCCGTTATAACCACCTCAGCTTGAACTAGGTAAGCATAAATAGAGGCAAATGTGAGAAATAGAATATTACATCTTAGAACGAAAGTGTTGGGTCATTCACTTTCAATACTTTTTTCATATGAAGGTATTGGAATGTTATTACGAGTTAGACTACTGATAGCAAGTTTATTTAATAATCCGACATCCAGTATTTTATGTACTTTGATGTTAAAATGCTGGCATATCTTTTGAGCAGCAACAATTTTAGCACTATAATGTCGAGAATAATTGAAAGTGATACAATGACTTCGTTATATTGTTTTATTGCTTGTATAAGACAAGCGGTGAAATCTTGTCCGCCACTAAATACAATAACTGCTCGTTTTTTCATGCTTAATGCTATCCATCGATAAAGTACAAGTAAAAAATTTTGCTTTTGCAGGTGATACGTTATGTTACAGAGTTTAATCAGTTTAGATAGCCTTGATTGGGAAGATATATTCATTGGATTATATTATTTGTTTAAATTATAAATTATAAATTATTTTATTTTTACTTTTTATGCTAAAAATTTTTTCCATCACCATAACGATTGACAAATTAGTATTATATTTAGCTTAAGGTAATTATTTCGTTGTAAATAAGTCCAACTTCAATTTTTTTTACTATTATTTTTGTATTGTTAAATTACTTATATGTTTAATATTATCTATTTGAATAAGAAAACAACACTTGATTTCTGTATTCTTGCTATTTGAATATTAATAGCGCATAATTGGTACCTCTATTGTTCATTAAAGCCATTCAATGGGGTCCTGTTGGTTCTCCCGCAATGCTAACTTGTTAACTTGGTCAGGTCTGGAAAGAAGCAGCCATAGCAAGGGGTGTATGTGCTGGGATGTCGCTGGCAGGACTCCGCCTGTTTAACACCTCTAAGAGATTTATACTTTTTGCAAATAAAATTAATCTAGTTAACAAAAATTGTTTTTATGTTGAAAGTAGCTAAATTAATTCCAGTATGGTTAATTTTTTATATAGAGAAAAAATTTCTATTAATTTGATGAACTTTCATTTTAATCAAAATGCCAGTTTTTGGTTTAGTTTTTATAGAAAACTAAAATTATGAATTTTAAATAATGATGCAATTGAATTGTTAATTAAAAAATAAATAGTATTATCTTGATTATTTTTTGAATAGTTATTGGTTAAATATGGTTGTCATTAATAAAAAGAGAGTAATGGTTGAGAGAGGATAATTATAGGGTTATTTTTTGATTAAGCGAAAGTATAAATATGGTTCATTGTTTGATCTAATAATGTAAGCAACGCCACGATATAATTACGTGCTATGAATGAATATTTTAAGTTACATAGTTACTAATAAAAGCCGATAAAGGCTATCGGCTAAAATTATAATCATATCCTATCTGATAAAGGAAAGTCTTATTAGCGAACATATTTCCAAACTGACGAAGGAATTTTGTCATAAAGTTTATTCATTGTTAGCTCTGCTAACCTATGGTCTGCGGCAGAATAAAATAACTCAAGTTCGTCTTCAGATAATTCATATTTGTTTTTTTCGATTACGCGCTCCAATGTTTCGATAGTCGTACATTTTCTTAAGCGCATCAGATAGTCAATTTTAGTCATAATTTCCTTTCTTTAAATTATAAGTGTTTAAAATATGAATGTTATTGGCTGTTGCGTCAAGTGTTACTTAATGAATATTTTATATCATTTGTTAATATTTCAGCCAAATGCTCATTCATTTTTTGCCAATCAGAAATATCTGTTAGGCTCATTACAGGTCTACCAAATAGGTTATAAGTTTCATCCAAATATTCGTCAATAAAAATAAAAAGGTATACGTTATTCGGATATTTTAATTTAAATTGACCAATAAAATCTGTGATATGATCAATTAATACATTAAATTTAACGTTTTGGTCAGAACCTAGATCATTTTTCCAATAGGTTTTTGTCCTATGTAAAGTTAACATCGCTTCACGATGTAGAGCATCACATAAATACTTTAGCACTAAGATGTCATAACTCCTTGGTGAGTACTCATCCATAATCACCTCCATTCAAACCACAGATTACGGATTATTACTCATTTTTATTGCATAATACCGCTAAAGATGAAGAAATTACCATTGAATTAATATATTGTTTTATTTTTTGTAAAATTAATAATACTATTAATTATGATTGTTACCAAAATAATAAATTGTCGTCGATAAACAATCATAAAATGTAGATAATTTATAAAATTTATACTTATGTGAACATAGCAAAAGTAAAGTAAACAACCTACCGGATATTAATATAGCACTATTATCGCATAAGTCACTATCTCTGTATAAAGTTTTTTGTTATATGATGTTAATCAAGGAACTAATCAAAATAAAAATATCAAAGATATACAAAAAGTTACAGTATTACTGTGTTATTTTATTGTTATTTATTTTTTAAAAATCTAGCTAAGCTAATATTTATTTGTGAAATGTTTACGTATAACGACAAAAATACTGGAACGAAATAGATTGTTAATGTGGTTGCTGCGATCATTCCTCCAAGCACCACTGTACCAACAGAGTTTTGCGTACCTGAATCTGCACCGTTACTAATAACCAGTGGTAAAACGCCAAGCATGAATGCTAATGATGTTTAAAATAGGTCGTAAACACATCCTGACAGTATCTAACTTCGCTTCAATCAACCCTTTTCCTTCTTTTCCATTAAGTCTTTAGCCAAAATCAACAATTAAAATGGCGATTTGGCAGATAGACCAATAGTTGTTAATAAGTCTACCTTAAAGTAAACTTCATTTTCTAATCCTCGAATTGGAGTGAAAAGTAATGCCCCAATAATCCCTAATGGTACAACTAACATAACAGAAAAAGGGATTGACCAACTTTCATATAAAGCGGGTGCTTGATTGCCAGAAAGGCGCTCTTGGTAAGACATACCTGTCCATTCATAACCAATCCCCTCAGGTAATTTTTCACTGAGTTGTTCCATTAATAGGATGGCATCAGCGGTACTTTTCCTTGGAGCCGCAGAATCTTGGATTTCCATTGTAGTAAACCATTATAGCGTTCCAATTGTGGTGAACCATATAGCCATGGATCTTTGCTATGCTCAATCAATGCAGAGAAAGGTACAATTTTTCCTTGATTATTGCGGACATAAAGTTTTTCAATATCAGCGGGCAACATCCGGAATGGGACATTGGCTTGTACGTAAACTTTTTTAATGCATTCACGATCAATAAAGTCATTTACATAGGTGCCGCCAAATATGGTAGCTAAGGTTGCATTAATGTCATTGATAGATACACTTAATGCTTCAGCTTTTTGTTGATCGAGATAAAAACGATATTGAGAGGTATCATCTTGTCCGTTAGGACGAACATTTTTCAATATATCCGGATGCTGGGCGATAAGTCCAAGTAGTTGATTACGAGCAGCCATTAATTTCTCATTGCCTAAATTACCTTGATCAACAAGTTCATAATCAAAACCACTGTGCTGTACCTAGCTCGGACATGACAGGAATATTGAAAGAGAAGATGATAGCTTCTTGTATTTTTGAAAATGCAAGATTGGCACGATTAATAATTTGAGAAACATGGCTTTCATTGCTATGGCGTTCTTTCCAATCTTGTAATACGACGAAAGCAAGACCCATGTTTTGTCCTTTTCCAGCGAAGTCAAAGTCGCTTACCGTGAAGACAGATTTAACATTTGCTTTTTCTTTGGTTCGATAATATTCCTCAATATCACTAAGTACAGTTACAGTTTGTTCTTGGGTTGAACCTGGTGGTAGCTGAACCATCGTCAATAGTACTTGATCTTTCTTCGGAAGAAACGAAGAGGGTAATTTTAGGAAGAGAAATGCCATACCCGCAACTAATATAACATAAATCACTAGGTAACGGCCTGTGCCTCCTAAGCATAAGGCCAATACTATTAGTATAGTGATGCGTGCTTTTTTCAAATGTATATGGTAGGAATAGGTTTTAATATTGTGGCATAAAGAGTAGGGGTTAAAATCATAGAAACCAGAACGGAGATCACCATTGAGGCGATAATCGTAACTGAGAATTGACGATAGATTGTGCCCGTTGAAGCACCCAAAAAACCATTGGTATAAATACCGAAAGATAATACTAAGGCTATACTAACAAGTGCGCCTTGGCTCTGCCCCATCGACTTTTGAGTGGCTTCTTTAGGTAATAATCCTTTCTTGCATAACATGTTCGACGTTTTTTACTACGACAATCGTATCATCTACTAGTCCGATAGCGAGTACTATAGCGAACATTGTAAGCGTATTAATTGAATATCCCATTGCAGATAAAATGGCAAATGTACCAAGCAAAACAACAGGAACCGCAATGTTCGGTATCAAGGTCGCGCGGAGGTTTTTCAGAAATAAGTACATAACAACGACGACTAGCATGATGGCTTCGATCAGCGTTTTCACTACTTCTTTAATTGAGATTTTTACAAACGGTGTGGTGTCGTAAGGGTAAACAATCTCTAATCCATTAGGGGGGGAAAAGGTTCCATTTCAGCTAACGCAGTACGTACTGCTTTGGTGGTATCTAAGGCATTCGCATTGGTAGCCAATTTTATACCAATACCGGCTGACGCAGTACTATTATATTTTTCTTGAATGCTATAATTTTCCGCACCTAACTCAATCACTGCCACGTCTTTTACGCGAACCTGATGACCCGTAACAGGATATTGGCAAACTGTTCGGCATTATTTAGCCGCGTTTGAGCAATAATTGAAATATTCTGTCGTTGGTATGGTATCGGTGGTGCTCCACCTAGTTGGCCAGCAGCAACTTGGTTGTTTTGAATTTTTATTGCATTGATTACATCCTGAGTGGTCATGTTGTATTTAACAAGTTTATCTGGATTTAACCAGATCCGCATAGTGTACTGGGTACCAAATAATTGAGTTTCACCTACTCCTTTTACTCGACTAATAGGATCTTTAATGTGGTAGTTAACATAATCAGCGATATCCTCTTGATTCATAGAGCTATCTTTGGAAATAAAAGCGAAGACCATCAAGAAAGAACCCGTTGATTTATTCATATGGATACCTTGTTACTGCACATTTTGGGGTAGTAATGGCATTGTCAATTGTAGCTTGTTTTGTACCTGTACTTGTGCAATCAATATTGGGATCTGGCCCAGATTCAAAGGTAAGCGTTAAAGACATGTTACTCATTGCATCACTAGTTGAAGACATATAAACCAGATTATCGATTCCATTCATGCTCTGTTCAATAACCTGAGTAACGGTATTTTGTACTGTTGTGGCGTCCGCTTCAGGGTAGGTTGCTATAATCGAATAGACGGTGGTGCAATAGTTGGATATTGTGCAACCGGTAATTTGATAATTGCCAATAGACCAGCAGGTATGGTAATAATGGTTATTACCACGCAAATATTGGTCGTTCTATAAAAAACTGAGGCATTAATTATCGACTCCTTAATTTAAGATTTTTTGGAGAAAAATTATTTTTCTGTTATATTTGTATTTAAAGGTGTCTCTTTAGCTATTATTTTCATGTTTGGCTTGATTTTTGTAGCCCAATGACAATGACACGTTCTCCGGCCTGCAGCCCTTTAGTTATTAATCATTGATTAGCAATTCTTGCGTAGTAATTACTGTATGGACTTCAACTTCATCATTGGCATTCACAATCATTACCTTAGCTTCACCACAAGGCGTCCGATTTACACATTGTTGTGGCACTAAGATTGCATTTTTCCACGCCTTCTTCTAAAACAGCACGAACAAACATACCAGGAAGTGGTTTTTTCTAGATTAGGGAAAATAGTTCGCATCGTGATAGAGCCGGTACTTTCATTAACGATTACATCCGAAAATTGAATAACGCCTTTTTGTGCATGAACATCACCGTGATTCATTTTTAAGCTAACAGGTGCTTGCTGTGATTCTTTAGATAAATTGCCGCTAGCAATCTCATTTTTAAACGCAGATAATCGTCACTGGATTGTGTAATGTCAACATAAATAGGGTCTAATTGTTGAATGGTTGTGAGCGCATAGCTTGGTCGCTCGAGACCAGCGTGCCTTGTGTGACGTTGGATAATAGCATGTTTAAAGGGTTAATTAACTCTTCTGTTGTTACTATTCTTCTTTTACTGAGTTGTTGGTTCTTTTTTGGATGAATCGCAAGTTTAAACAGCGTTTAAAAGAAATCAATGCGGAAGTTAGGGTATTCAAAAAAGATAGCCAATTACATACACCGGTTGCGTTAATTTTAACCTTGATGATGATTTTTCCTGGCGCTTTTATTACACTTGCAGTCGGTTACTGGTTTTTAAAAACAGGTAATCCCCATGATGATTTTGTTTGGAGGTTTGCACTACAATTTTGCCTTATTTTGTGTTTTATTTAGATGGTGTATTTATATTCTTAAGCCTGATGGCATTGCAGAAAATCATTTTTTAATTGCTAAAAAAGACACTACCTGGTTTCGCCAACATTTGATGAATTTGATGTTGCTTTTGATTGTTTTGATTTATTGGTCAAGTTATGGCGTTATGTATCCTTTACGGTTGGTGGATGATGTAATCGGACAATTGATTGTGTTAATAACTCTATTTTTAGTTTTTCTATTTACTTTGCTGTTTTGCCGCTGGATCTGGCAACTAAAAGGTGGACATTTAACTCGCACTATTGTTATTACCATACTGTTTTTTTCCATTAGTGTTAATTGGTTTAATGATGGTCGGTTATTATTACTCGACTCTTCGTCTTTCCAGTCGCTGGATAGATAGCCTCTACTTATTACTCTTTTGGTATATTATTTATCATAGTTGTATTCGTGGGTTATCCATTGCCGCGCGTAAGCTGGCTTATAAAAGGCCATTAGAGCGCAGTCATAATATGACGCGAGAAGAGCAAGAAAACGAACCGATCAGCGAACCACCAATGTGAATTGAATTGATTAGCCAACAATCACTACGTTTAACCAGTAGGTACTATTTTTGATCTTTATCGTAGCTTTTTATTGGATTTGTTCAGATTTCATTACTATTTTCTCATTCTTAGATGGTATTCAACTTTGGCATATTAATGTACAAAATGAAGCTGGTCATACTTTACAAGCGGTTACTCTAGCTAATTTAATTTTGGCGATTATTATTTTTATTGTCGCTTTAGTGATGACGTGAAATTTGCCGAGTTTGTTAGAGGTTTTGGTGCTGTTCCGACTTAAGCTTCGGCAGGGATCAAACTGTGCAATCACGATGATGCTGACCTATATTATTATTGGTATTGGTACAATTATTGTATTAGCAGTGTTAGGCGTTACCTGAAATAAGTTACAGTTGCTAGCGGCAGCATTAACCTTCGGTTTAGGTTTTGGATTACAAGAAATTTTTGCCAATTTTGTGTCGGGGATTATTATTCTGTTTGAACGACCGGTTAGAATTGGTGATACTGTCACAATTGGTAATTTTTCAGGTACAGTAAGTAAAATTCTTATTCGAGCGACCACTATAACGGATTTTGATCGCAAAGAAGTAATTATTCCAAATAAAGCATTTGTTACCGAACGTCTAATAAATTGGGCGTTATCAGATACTATTAGCTGTATTATTATCAAGTTAGGCGTTGCTTATGGTTCTGATCTTGATAAAGTCAAAGCCATTTTGTTACAGGCGGTGCAAAGTAATAATAAGATCATGTCAGATCCTACTCCATTAGTATTTTTTACTGATTTTGGTGACAGTACCCTTAATCATGAATTACGTTTTTATGTTCGACAGATAGCCGATAGAAGCACAACATTGGACGAAGTTAATCGAATGATTGATCGCTTATGTCGAGAACAAAATATCGATATTGCTTTTAACAAGTTAAAGGTTCACCTTCATAATACCAAAGCTGATTCAGTGCAAGAGGTTGAGCGTACTATTGGCGCTGAAAAGAGATCGAAGCACCGTAATAGAAACAATCGAGATAATGTCGCGGAATAATAATTGTATTATTTTTTATTAACGCTTTTTAGTTGTATTGGCAAGTAATTAAGATAGCTTCTTTATTCTCATAATCTTTCTTGACAATATCAAGTGCTTTGAGTGCTGTACTGGGTTCTATTTGATTAATTTTTAGAATATAAATTAATCAATGGCAACTTGGATTTCTAATGAAGAATTCTCTAAATTCATTAAATATTATCTATATTATTTTTTATTCGATACTTTGATTTTCATCGTGCTCAATTGTTCTTTCTATGTGTGAAAGTACTTGACGGCATCTCACTAATCTTTCAGTTAATGTGGCTATTTCTTGTTGTAGTTTCTGGCAAGCAACGTATGACTGCTGTTTATCTAATTGTTGTTCTCGATTATTTATCATTGCAATTAGGCGATGTTCATAATCTTGATGTTGAACTAAGCGTTCATAGAGATCGATGGTCTTTTCTTTTTGGATATGTTGGCTTTCTTTTTTTCGTAAATTTTGTGTTGAAGATTCTCGAGTCATAGCCCCAATTTGGGCAATAATTTTTTCTGTCAAAAAAGCAATCTGTTCTGAACGTAAAGTTATAACCGCATTTTTTAATTGAATAAAATGTTGCTTAATTTCAAATAAACATTCGCTTAATTGGTGGCTTTTTCGATGAAATAATTTTTGATCAAAACGTGATGTTATAAAAGAAGAGTGTGCAATAGGCTTTATTTGTTCTGCTAATGTTTCAATTTGCTCTTCAAGTGAGTTTAGTAATTTTTGTATTTTCATATATTAAGCCATAATAAAAAAATATGTGATTGCGATTTGACTTATTACAGTAAAAACGCGCATATTGGTGAACTAATTATTGCATTTTTATAGTATAGTACTTTCCATAAATTGTAGCGTTTGCTTATTTTATCTATGATGATTAATGAAAAAAAAATTAAATTTATAAAAGACAGTATTGAAACAATTCCTGATTATCCGATACCCGGTGTATTGTTTCGCGATATTACAACGTTATTAGATAATCCGGTTGCTTATCAGGCCACTATTGATCTACTTGTTGAACATTATAAAAATAAAGGTATTACTAAAATTGTTGGTACTGAAGCGAGAGGATTTTTGTTTGGGGCGCCGGTTGCTTTGCATTTGGGCGTAGGATTTGTGCCTGTACGCAAAGAGGGAAAATTACCGCGAGCTACTTTACGGCAAAATTATGAGCTAGAATATGGTATGGATACACTAGAGATCCATAAAGATAGTATTTCAGTTAAAGATAATATATTAGTTGTTGATGATTTACTTGCTACAGGTGGAACGATTGAGGCAACAGTACGTTTGATCCGGCAGCTTGGGGGTAAAGTTAATGAAGCTGCATTTATTATCTGTTTGACCGATTTAGGTGGTATCGAATGCCTAAAAAAACAAGGGGTCAATTGTTTTAATTTGGTTGAATTCCCAGGGCATTAATGAGCAAAATTTTCTAGCGAAATGTGCTGACTAGGCGAACAGAGCCATGTTGGCGTAACAAACTATATAATTAACTTCTAATAGGAATCATGAACTACCAGGTACTTGCCCGTAAATGGCGCCCACAAACGTTTACCGATGTTGTTGGGCAACAACACGTTTTGACCGCGCTGGCAAATGGTTTGGAACAGCAGCGGCTCCATCATGCCTTCCTATTTTCTGGTACACGCGGGGTTGGAAAAACGACCATTGCGCGCCTGTTTGCGAAAGGGCTTAATTGTGAGGTAGGGATAAGTCAAAATCCTTGTGGTAAGTGTGCTAACTGTCTTGAGATAGCGCATGGGCGATTTGTTGATTTGATTGAAATTGATGCCGCTTCGCGCACTAAAGTTGAGGATACCCGCGAGCTGCTAGATAATGTCCAGTATGCACCGGCGCGTGGTCGATTTAAAGTATACTTGATCGATGAAGTTCATATGCTTTCTCGTCATAGCTTCAATGCTTTACTCAAGACGCTGGAAGAACCGCCAGAACATGTAAAATTTCTATTAGCAACGACAGATCCACAGAAATTACCGATAACGGTTTTATCACGTTGCCTTCAATTCCATTTAAGAGCGCTAGATATTGAGCAAATTAGTAGCCAACTTGAACGCATTTTAGTGGCTGAGAAAATATCGAGTGATAAACGTGCCCGCCAATTAATTGCAAGAGCTGCCGAAGGTAGTTTACGTGATGCACTAAGTTTGACCGATCAAGCTATTGCCATGGGGAAGGGGCAAGTATCGGCAGATTCAGTTAGCCAAATGCTAGGAATATTGGATGATGAACAGCCACTAGCGATCATTGAAGCGATTGTACATGCCGATGGTCAAAAAATGATGGCTTTAGTAGAAGATATTGCCTTGCGCGGCAGTGACTGGGAAAGCGTATTGATTGAAATGTTATCTTTAGTTCATCGCATTGCGATGATCCAGCTTTTACCTATGGAGATGCAAGATACTGTATCGCCAATAGAAGAGCGTTTACGTTTACTTGCCCGCTTGATTACGCCAACCGATTTACAGCTCTATTACCAAACCTTATTAGTTGGACGTAAAGAACTTCCCTATGCACCAGAAAGGCGAATGGGGGTTGAGATGACGTTGTTACGTGCATTAGTGTTTCATCCGAAGTGTGTTAATGATACTGAAATTTCATTGGTGTTATCACCAAGTCTCACTGAAACAACTACTATAGGCAACGATATTGATAATCATGTCGATATTTCAGCTAATTTAAAAGATAAAAAAAAAGTCATAGATAAAACGACAAATTCATCAGATGAAAAATTAATTGATACACCTACATTGCAATTGTTGCAGGCAAAAGCGTTGCTAAATAAGGCTCAAGAAAAAACGCCGTTAAAAAAGTCTGAAATAGTATCGTTAAAGACAAAAATGCCATTGGCGATGTCGGCGCTAGAAAGGTTAGCTACTGTTTCAGCTCAGCATCAACGAATTGTTTTAAATCAGCCAAAAAAGATTGATAAAATGGAACAAAATCAAAAAAATAAATCTTATCAATGGCGTTCAAAAAATATTTCTGAGGAAAAAACAGAGCGAGTAACAACGCCTGGCAATATTAAACAAGCATTGGAATATGAAAGGACGCCCGAACTTGCCAATAAAATAGAGCTTGAAGCTCGAGAGCGTGACCACTGGTCGGCTGAAATTTCTCAGTTTAAAATGCCAAAATTGATAGAACAACTTGCGTTGAATGCTTATAAAGAATGCTTAAGTGAAACGGAAATCTGTTTACACTTACGATCAACGCAACGGCATTTGAATACTGAGCCTGCGCATAAAGCATTAACAAAAGCCTTGTGTGAGTTATATGGCAAACCCATAAAACTGGTTATTATTGAAGATGATAATCCAGCCGTCAAGACACCATTGGAATGGCGGCAGATAATTTATGAAGAGAAGGTAGTTCAGGCTCGTCAATCCATTATTGTGGATAAAAAGATTCAGACTTTGCGTACATTGTTTGATGCGCAGTTAGATGAAGAAAGTATTCGACCTGTGTAGCCGAATACATACCTTTAAGTATATGTTGCAATGTTAAAGTATATCTTTGTAACAGATAAGAAAGAGAGAAAATTATGTTTGGTAAAGGTGGGCTGGGTAACTTGATGAAACAGGCTCAGCAAATGCAAGAAAAGATGCAAAAAGTCCAAGAAGAGATTGCTAGCATGGAGGTTACCGGTGAATCGGGTGCTGGTGTTGTTAAAGTAACCATTAATGGTGCACATAATTGCCGTCGGATTGAAATCGATCCTAGTTTAATGGGAGATGATAAAGATATGTTAGAAGATCTTATTGCTGCCGCATTTAACGATGCTGCGCGTCGTATAGAAGAAGCACAAAAAGAAAAAATGGCCAATGTATCCAATGGCATGCAATTACCTCCAGGCTTTAAGATGCCATTTTGATGCAGACGAGTCCCCTTCTTGAATCTTTAATGGAAGCGCTACGTTGTTTACCTGGTGTAGGACCAAAATCGGCGCAACGTATGGCTTTTCATCTTCTGCAACGTGATCGTAGTGGTGGTATGCATTTGGCTCAGGCGTTGATACGTGCAATGTCGGAGATCGGCCATTGTCAGGGGTGTCGAACATTCACTGAAAAAGATCATTGTTCTATTTGTATTAATCCGAGGCGTCAACAAACAGGCCAAATATGTGTGGTTGAAAGCCCGGCCGATATTTATGCTATTGAACAAACAGGGCAGTTTGCCGGGCGTTATTTTGTTTTGATGGGACATTTGTCGCCATTAGATGGTATTGGACCTAAAGATATCGGCTTGGATAGTTTAGCAGATAAACTAGCAACTGAGTCGGTATCAGAAGTTATCTTGGCGACCAACCCAACAATTGAAGGGGAAGCCACGGCTAACTATATTGCTGGCATATGTGCTCAATATGGGGTGATGGCTAGTCGTATTGCTCATGGTATTCCTGTTGGCGGTGAGCTTGAAATGGTTGATGGAACAACTTTATCACATTCAATCATTGGACGTCAGAAAATTAATTATTGATAGTGTAAATTTAATATAAATAAACATATGCAGAGGTTAAAATACTCTGCTTATTTTTTATGAAAAAATTAATCATATCGGCTATCAACCACTCTTTTCATGACGGTGAACTTGAAATTCTCAATTTATATCCCCATCTAACTTTAATAACCATTCAACCCAATAGAATTATTCTAAAATTGAGGCTATTTAATGAGTATGAAAGGACAAGAAACTCGTGGATTTGAATCAGAGGTAAAACAGTTATTGCAACTGATGATCCATTCTCTTTATTCCAATAAAGAAATCTTTCTACGCGAGCTGATTTCAAACGCATCTGATGCAGCGGATAAATTACGTTTTAAAGCACTTTCACAATCTGATCTTTATGAAAATGACGGTAATTTAAGAGTTAGAATTGCTATTGATAAAGACAAAAAGACCTTAACGATTAGTGATAACGGCATTGGCATGATGCGCGAAGAGATCATTGATAATTTAGGGACTATTGCTAAATCTGGTACGAAGGCTTTTTTACAGTCTTTAGGCAACGAACAAGCGAAAGATTGCCCATTAATCGGTCAGTTTGGTGTTGGTTTCTATTCAGTTTTTATTGTTGCGGATAAAGTGACAGTGCGTACTCGAGCAGCGGGCATGGCCGCTGATAAAGGGGTTTTTTGGCAATCTCAGGGTGAGGGTGAATATACCGTTGCTGATATTGAAAAAGTAGAGCGTGGTACGGAAATTACCTTACATTTACGTGAAGACCAAACGGAATTCTTAGATAACTGGCGTTTACGTTCGGTGATCAGCAAATATTCAGATCATATTGCCTTGCCAGTGGAAATTGAAGCCAAGAACGAAGAAGATGATACTGTTATTTGGGAAAAAATTAATAAAGCACAGGCACTATGGACACGTAACAAGAACGATATTACTGCTGAAGAATATAAAGAATTTTATAAGCATGTGTCCCATGACTATGCGGATCCTTTAATATGGAGTCATAATCGGGTAGAGGGTAAGCAAGAATATACCAGCCTACTTTATATACCGACAAAAGCGCCTTTTGACTTATGGAACCGTGAGAATAAACATGGTTTAAAACTTTATGTTCATCGTGTTTTTATCATGGATGAAGCGGAACAATTTATGCCAAACTACCTACGTTTTGTCCGTGGGTTAGTTGATTCAAATGACTTGCCATTAAATGTTTCGCGAGAAATTTTACAAGATAGTGATATTACCCGTAGTTTGCGTAGTGGATTAACAAAACGTGCATTGCAGATGTTAGAAAAATTAGTCAAAAATGAATCTGAACAGTATCAACAATTTTGGCAGGAATTTGGGTTAGTGCTTAAAGAGGGTCCTGCGGAAGATACAACCAATAAAGAAGCTATTACTAAATTATTACGCTTTGCATCAACGCATAATGATAATAATTTACAGAATGTTTCTTTAGAAGATTATGTTAGTCGAATGATTGAAGGGCAGGAAAAGATTTATTACATTACGGCAGATAGTTATGCTGCTGCGAAAAATAGCCCGCATTTAGAACTATTCCGTAAAAAAGGAATTGAGGTTTTATTATTATCTGATCGGATTGATGAATGGATGATGAATTATTTGCCAGAATTTGAAGGCAAATCTTTTCAATCTGTTAGCAAGACAGATGAGTCACTAGAAAAACTTGCTGATGAAGATAAGAAAGAACAAGAAGAGACAGATAAAAAACTGGAGCCTTTCGTTGAGCGGGTAAAAAAACTATTAGGCGAGCGGGTAAAGGAAGTGAAGTTAACGCATCGTTTAACAGACACACCGGCAATTTTAACGACAGATGCTAATGATATGAGTACTCAGATGGCAAAACTTTTTGCTACGGTAGGTCAATCAGCACCGGAAGTAAAATATAATTTTGAACTTAATCCTGAGCATCCATTAGTTAAAAAAGTGACAGAACTAACAGATGATGATTTATTTTCTGGGTGGATAGAAGTATTATTAGATCAGGCATTGTTTGTTGAGCAAGGTAGTTTGGAAGATCCTAATCAATTTATTCGTCGTATTAATAAGTTACTTTTGGGCTAAAATTTATTTAATTAACCGGGTTGTTCGTAAAACCACGTTTTAGTTATTTTAAGACGTGGTTTATTTTTTTAACGAAAATAATTTGATTATTCAATGGTTATCTGTTTTCTTAAGTTATATGTATGCTTAATGATAAGGTAATTTTTTTTCAAATTATAAAAATGAAATAGCGAGGGGTTTATGCAATGCGTATTATTCTGCTCGGTGCGCCAGGCGCGGGTAAGGGGACTCAGGCACAATTCATCATGGAAAAGTATGGTATTCCACAAATTTCTACCGGTGATATGCTACGTGCCGCAGTAAAGGCAGGCACAGAGTTGGGTCTAAAAGCGAAAGAATTAATGGATACCGGTAAGCTTGTTACTGATGAATTAGTTATTGTCTTAGTTAAAGAGCGTATAGCCAAGGATGATTGCCGAAATGGCTTTTTACTGGATGGATTTCCTCGTACTATTCGACAAGCAGACGCAATGAAGAATGCGGGTATTGTGGTGGATTATGTGTTGGAATTTGATGTCCCTGATGAAATTATCGTTGAGCGTATTGTTGGTCGTCGAGTTCATATGTCTTCGGGTCGTATTTATCATATTAAATTTAATCCTCCCAAAATAGCAAACAGAGACGATGTTACCGGTGAAGAATTAAGCATTCGCAAAGATGATCAAGAAGAAACTGTCCGCAAGCGGCTAGTGGAGTATCATCAGTTAACTGAGTCTTTAATTGTTTATTATCGTCAAGAAGCTGCTGCTGGTCATGCCGAGTACTTTAAACTGGATGGTATCCGTAAGGTTATTGAAGTCAGTGAAGAGTTGGTTAAAATTTTAGGTTAGTTATTAGTTGATAAAATAGGCATCCAATTTGAGTGCCTATTTCTATTTATAGCTAATTTAGTAGATATAAATATATTTGATAAGTTATGATAAGGTTATAAATGGTTAGCGATAAATAAAATGGAGCCAATTGGCATGAGCATTAAGAAATATGGTGTTTTATTAGTTAACTTGGGGACGCCTGATGCACCAACGCCAAAGGCGGTGAAATGTTTTTTGGCAGAATTTCTTAGTGATGTAAGAGTTATTGATATTTCGAGGATAATTTGGAAACCACTATTACATTTAGTGATTTTACCATTACGTTCACCGAAAGTAGCTAAATTATATCGGTCAATTTGGACAGAAGCCGGTTCACCATTGCTAAATTATAGTTTACAACAGCAAGCTGCACTGGCAAAAAAGCTACGGGCTATTCCTGTGGAATTAGGTATGAGTTATGGTTCGCCTTCTGTTGCACTAGCAATTGATAAACTATTAATTCAACAGGTTGAAAATATCATTGTATTACCGCTTTATCCTCAATATTCTTGTTCAACCACTGCAGCAGTTTTTGATGCTATTAGTCTAGTGTTAAAAAAATATCGAACGATACCCGAGCTCCACTTTATTCGTAGTTATGCTGCTCATCCTTATTATATTGATGCATTAAAAAAGTCGGTTGAGTTAAGTTTTGAGCAACACGGTGAACCTGATCGATTATTGCTTTCTTATCATGGTATCCCTAAGCGTTATGCAGAAACAGGTGATATTTATCCACAGGAGTGCGAACTAACAACTCGTTTACTCAGTGAATTAATTAATTTCCCTGTTGATAAAATAATCATGACTTATCAGTCACGCTTTGGTCGTGAACCTTGGTTTACACCTTACACAGACGTTACCTTAAAAAGCTTAGCAAAGCATGGCGTTAATCATGTTCAGCTGCTGTGTCCAGGTTTCTCAGTGGATTGTTTAGAAACTTTAGAGGAAATTGCTGTGCAGAATAAAAAATTATTTTATAGCGCTGGTGGGGAAAAGTATCATTACATACCGGCGCTTAATGCCTCAGATGATCATATTATGTTAATGGCTGAATTAGTCAAAGATATTATATAGCATATTTATCAATTTTAAGTTATTTAGATAAAATTAAAGGTTATTTTAGTAATTATAACACTATCATAAATTTAAATTTTGCATTGTAATTGCTTGTTTGGAATGGTTTAATTAATAATTGTAAAAATATATATTTAAACTTGTAATATGAATTATTATTGTTGTATAAAAAATAGATGATTTTTATAATGTTTAGATTATTTTAAACTTTTTTATTATTTGTTTTTATATTTTAGAAATATTTAATTAAATTTTGTTAAATTATTTATGGCATTTTACTTACTTTAAATATAATGGTTATGAAAATAAGTGCATTACTGATAAATGTAGATGAATATTTGTGATGATTGTTAACAATATAACTGTTAGAAACCATAAACTATGACAAATAGACCGTTATTGGATGTATCCATCTTTTTATTCTGTTAATATAAAAAAAGAAGGTGAAATTGATTTATTTGAACTTTTCTCTATTCTTTATAAATCTAAGTTGTTGATTACTATTTTTATTGTGGTTTTTACCGCTGCTATCTTTTGTTGGTCGCTATTTTCTCCTAAAAATGTAAAGGTGAAGCAACGATTGTTCTGCTTAAGAAATGTTTAAGCTGAATGAATTCCTGAGTCAGTTAAAGGTATTGGATGTTGAAACAAATATCGATGCTGAGTAAGTTTATGCAAAATTTCTTGATGCTTACCGTTCTCTACTGTTACAGAAAAATTTTTCTAAAAAGTAGCGACTATTTTCAGCAGTTAGTTAAATCTATAGAGCTACAATTATTAGAGAGAGAACAGCCGCTTTTACGTGATCCAAATAATATTACTGTTAGCAAAGTTACTTTTAGTAAAATGCAAAAGATATTACTAATATGCAAGAGCGACCGATAGAAGCTAACGTAGGGTTTTCCGCTGGAACTGCTCAAGATGCCTAAAATTTATTATCTGGGTATCTGCGTTATGTAGCATCTAATATCCGTCAGAAAATTAAAGCGGAGTTAAATGAAAAAATAGTTCAAAAAATTGTTTATGCTAAAGGTAAATATGATATTGAGCTGACCGCATTTAAAAAATGCTAATCGGGTTGCGATTCAGCTCCTGAAGAATTCGTTAGCAATAGCGCAATCTGTTGGCGTAAAAAAACCGATTTCAACTATTAATAACCGTTATCCAAGATGATCCTATTGCATTAGGTTTAGAAGCTTTAGCTAAAAAATTAGCTATTATTGAAGAGGGTAACGATGAGTTACCACTAAATCCTGAACTTTTAAATAGCCAATAATATATCTAATAATTGCAGGTGTTAGATACTAAAGATCTTTGGTTTCAACCGATAAAATATATGCAAAAGCCAACTTTACCCATTGCTAAATAGGCACCTAAGCGAACGTATATGGTATTATTCACTGGAATAGCCGGTTTAATTTTTGGTTGTGTTTTTGTTATGCTATATGGTAAATAGTCGCAAGCAAAAAGCCTGATGACGCAATTTTAAGCGAGCGGAAGGTGATTTTCCTGCTGCTCAATGATGTTAGTTATGTTAGACTTGCCCCTTTCGTTATTAATAATCTATTATGAAATTCCCTGGTCAACGTAAGTCCAAGCACTATTTTCCTGTTAGTCTCCGTGAACCCTTATTACCCAGTCAAAAATTTATCAATAGCTCAAGCGATCATGCTTATATTGTTGGTATAGACCAAACTCTGGTTGATATTGAAGCTAAGGTTAATGATGATTTTATTAAACGTTATCAACTTAGTCAGGGACACTCTTTAGTTATTCAAGATGTTATGGCTGAAGAACTTTATCATGAATTATTAGAGCGCAATCTTATTAGTCATGAATTTGCTGGTGGAACGATAGGGAATACTTTACATAATTACTCTTTATTAGCTGATGATAGATCTGTGTTGTTGGGTACGATGTGCAATAACATTCAAATTGGCAGTTATGCTTATCGTTATTTATGCCATACTTCGAGCCGGATGGATTTAAATTATTTACAAGGTGTCAATGGCCCAATTGGTCGCTGTTTTACCTTAATTACGGAAAACGGTGAGCGAACATTTGCAATTAGTCCTGGGTTAATGAACCAATTGCGCCCTGAGAGCATCCCAGAGCAAATTATTGTAGAAGCATCAGTACTGGTTATTACGGCTTATCTTGTCCGTTGTCAGCCCGGAGAACCGATGCCAGTAGCAACAATGCAAGCAATAGAATATGCTAAAAAACATGATGTGCCAGTGGTGCTGACATTGGGCACTAAATTTGTTATTGCTGATGATCCCCTCTTTTGGCAGGATTTTCTCGCAAAATATGTTTCTGTTGTGGCAATGAACGAAGATGAAGCGTTAGAGTTGACAGGGTTCAAAGATCCATTATTAGCTGCCGATAAAGTGCTTGACTGGGTTGATCTGGTTCTTTGTACCGCTGGTGCTGACGGACTCTATATGGCTGGTTATATCGAATCGGCCTATAAAAGAGAAACTCAACATCCTTTATTATCTGGCGCTATTAAGCAATTTAATCGTTATGAATTTAGTCGGGCGATGATAAAAAAAGATTGTCAATTTCCTTTTAGGATTTATTCACATCTTGAGCCTTATATGGGTGGGCCAGAAAAAATCATGAATACCAATGGAGCCGGTGATGGTGCACTGTCTGCTTTATTACATGATATTACAGCCAATCGTTTTCATCGTTTAAATATTCCTAATTCAACTAAACATTCTCTGCCATATCTGACATATTCTTCCTTAGCACAGGTGTGTAAATATGCTAATAGAGTTAGTTATCAGGTGCTTATTCAGAATTCCCCACGTTTAACACGAAGTTTGCCTGAAAAAGAAGATAGTTTAGAGGAATCTTATTGGGAACGGTAATTAGATAAAAATCAGGAGAAGACCAATATTTCCTCCTGATTTATTTTTATCGGCTAGTTAGAAACATCAGGTTTTAAGTATTTATCTAAATCTTTTGTAGCTGATAATATATTATCGTCATGATTGTTAATGGTACAGTCGGCGGTTTTCTTTTTAAACAGGAAATGAGCCATGCTTTTGGCAATTTCATGCTCACCAACAACGATATGATTTGCACCACGCTCACGAATATATTTAATTTCATCATCAGAGTGTGAGTGAACAATAATTGTGATATCAGGGTTTAATGACCTAGCCTTCTCGACAATTTGCCCTGCTTCATAACCATTTGGAATGGTGAGTAATATTGTTTGGGCACAATCTATGCGCGCCAGCTTCATTAGTGCTTTGTTTACGGCATTTCCAATTAGTGCACGGAAGCCATTTTTCGCTAATTCTTCAAATCTAGCACGTGTATTTTCGATAACGACAATCGGGATATCTTTTTGACGTAATTTTTCAGCCAGAATAAAGCCAACACGACCATAACCAACAATAATTACATGACCGCAAATATCAACAGGAATTTGTGCGACTTCTTCCTGCGTTTCTTCTAATAATTCTTCCTCTGTTGTTTCGGTTTTTTTCAGATAGCCGTCAAGTAAGCTAAATAGCAATGGGTTAATCATAATAGAGACGATCGCACCGGCTAAAATTAGGTTTGGCGCTTGACTATCAAATACATTGAGCGCTATTCCCATTCCAGCTAGGATGAAAGAGAATTCACCGATTTGTGCCAGACTTATCGCGATAGTTAAGGCGGTACGACGGCGATGACCAAATAGTCTCACTAATAGTAAGGCGGCGAGTGATTTACCAACAATAATGATTGCTAAAACAGCCAACACAGCTAATGGTTGTTGTATCAATATGATAGGATCTAATAGCATACCAACCGATACAAAGAACAGCACCGCAAATGCATCTCGCAAAGGTAGAGTATCTTGTGCGGCTCGATGACTTAATTCAGATTCATTTAGGATCATACCGGCGAAAAATGCACCAAGGGCAAAAGAAGCATTAAATAGAGTTACTGCGGCATAGGCAATACCGAGCGCTAGTACTAATACCGCTAGTGTGAATAATTCTCGAGAACCAGTTGCCGCAGTACGGGCTAGGATCCATGGAATAAGTTGGCGACCGATGAAAAGTGTAATGATAATAAAAATAGCCACTTTACCGACGGTAAAGGTTAATTTAATTGCGAGTTCATTAAATCTGGCATTATTGCTATCGATAATACCGGCAATTGCTGGGAGCAATACCAGTGTTAAGACCATGACTAAATCTTCGACAATCAGCCAGCCAATGGTAATTTGGCCTCGTTTACTATCGATAAGTTGACGTTCTTCTAATGCCCTTAACAGCACTACAGTACTGGCTGTTGAGAGACAAAGACCAAAAACAATACCAGCAAATATTCCCCAACCAAATAGCATGGCTAAACCAAGACCTAATAAGGTCGCGGTAATTATTTGAGCGATAGCGCCAGGAATAGCAATCGATTTTACGGCTAAAAGATCTTTTAAGGAAAAATGTAAGCCAACACCAAACATCAATAATATAACACCAATTTCAGCGAGTTCACTGGCTAAATTTGTATTTACAACAAAGCCCGGTGTAAATGGGCCAATAAGAACACCGGCTAACAAATAGCCGACTAACGGTGATATTCTTAGCCGGTGGGCAATCATACCAAAGAGATAGGCAAGCGCTAAACCACCAACAATTGTTGTGATGAGGGATGATGCTGAATGATCCATTAAATCTCCTCTTTTTTGGGGATGACAAAATACGTCATGTAAAATCTAAGCTTATTTTATCTGCTATAAACTAAAAAAGCGCTAAAAAATTACGTTAATTACGTTAAAATAATAAAAAAGCGGTTAACGATAAAAAAGAAATAGTTTTTTTTAATAAAAATACCAAGTAAATAATCATATTAACTATAATTTATAATATAAACTATTATTCTTTTGTTTTATTTATATTTGGTAATGATGTAGTAAAATAAACTGATAATGATAAAAAATCCAGATTGGATTAATTAATTCAATACTCTTTATTTGTAATAAAATTGTAAGTTGCTGGATCGATTTCAATTTTTTCCAAGCGGAATACAAAAAAGTCTTTAGTAATCATCTCTGCAAATAAAAACATAATATTAATACTGTCATATTAAGGCTATGAATAGCAAAATAATGTATCAAATAACAAGTATAGTAGTTATTTATGCTGATATAATAAAAATTATTTTCAAAAATAAAAATAAATTGATTAATTGTCGTTTGAATGGTGATTTTTATCATCATTTTTGGCAAAAATAAAATTGATTTTAAAATAAGTTTCATGTTACTTTATTATATGTATATATCAATGTATTAATTGAATTTAGCTAACCATCAGCTGTACCCCCTTTCCCCCCCCCCTTTTTTTTTAGTAAAAATAATCAGCCTTTATTTTTTATCCCATTGAAGATGAAGATTATTGCTAATAATATTTTTTGAATCTTATTGTAATAGACAGAATTATTTATGTTGGAATAATTAAATAAAATATTTAGTGAGTAATAAAATAATACTCATTATAGGGTAAATAAAGTCAGTTTCTCTACATAACTATAGAGTAGTAAGTTTCAATGAAATGGCGATAGGTAATACGATTGTCACTTAAAACTTCAGTGAGGACAATCATTATGTTTTTGTGGTTGCTATTAAGTTGCTAATGCATGGCAAAAAGATAAAACCTACCCTATTACAACTAATGATCATCACAAGAACGGAGAATATGTTTTAGCAGTGCAAAAAACGTTAGTTGCATAAATTGGTCATGAAGTTGCAAAAGAAGGAGGAGCTGTTTTACTACTTTCTGGAGGTGATATTAACACTGGTGTGCCTGAATCCGATTTGCAAGATGCTGAACCAGATATTAAAGGCATGAATATGATTGGCTATGACGTTATGGCTATTGGTAATTATGAATTTGATAAACCTTTAGCGATTTTACGTAAACAACAGCAATGGGCAACTTTTCCTTTTCTTTCAGCTAATATTTATCAAACTAGTACCGGCTAGAGATTATTCAAAACCTATCTAATTGTTAATAAACAGGGCATTAAGATTACCGTTATTGGTTTAACTACTGACGATACTGTTAAGTTAGGTAACCCAGGGATATTTTCCGATATAAAATTTAGTTCTTCTGCCAATGAAGCGAAAAAGGTGATCTAATTTTTACGCGCTAATGAAATGAAAAGCCCGATATCATTATTGCAACGACTCATATGGAGCATTATAACAATTGCGAACATGGTTCTAATGCTCCTGGTGATGTTGAAATGGCGCGTAGCTTACCGACCGGGTATTTGGATATGATAGTGGGAGGTCATTCTCAAGATCCTGTTTGTATGTCGTCTAGCAGGATAAATTACAAATAAGTGGATTATGTGCCCATTACATTATGTGTACCAGATCGCCAAAATGGAACTTGGATTGTGCAGGTTCATCGATGAGATAAATATGTCGGGCGGGCTGATTTTTAATTTAAAAATGGCAAATTTATTTTAAAACGCTATCAACTTATTCCTATCAATTTAAAGAGAAAAGAGTTAGTTTTTTATACACGAGAAATTGCTCCTGATGTTGATATGATGAAATTACTCTCTCCTTTTTCAGGTAAGAGGTCGTCAACAATTAGATATCAAATTAGGTTTCGTTGATGGTAAATTACAAGGCGATCACAACAAAATTCGTTTTGGACAAACTAATTTGGCACGTTTAATTTTAGTGTTGCAAGTGGAACGTGTAGATGCCGACTTTGCCATTATGAGCAGTGGCATGATCCGTAATTCTATTGACCGAGTTGAGATTAGTTATCGACAAGTGTTTAAGGTTTTACCTTTTGCTAATCACATAGCCTATGTTGATTTTAGTGGTAAGAAAATGAAAAAATATTTGACAGCTGTCGCGAATATGACAGCTAGGGGGAGGGGCTTATGCTCAATTCTATAATATCAGTCTAATTCGTCATAAAGATGGCACAATTACAGATACTTAAAATAGCCGCTTAGCCATTAAATTTTAAAAAGCATTATCGGATGGCAACATTAGATTTTATTGCATTTGGTGGTGATGGTTACCGGGAAATTAATCATCATCTTGTTTTTTTTTGTGATTTGAGGATCGGCTATTTTTGATTTTTTGCATTAAATGTGCAGGCAACGTGTTTCAGATTAAGTTGTTCTTATACTGTTGTGATAGTAGATAGAACCATGAGATGTTTGCTATCTCCATTTAAAGCCACCAGCAGCATTTTAAATACTTGCTTGGCATCAAGTCCCAATTTTTTCACCGCCTCTTGGCTGAAATGATGTATATGAGCATCATGTTTATAGATATGTAGCACATATTTGATTTTCTTTTTTTCCAATAAGTTAATAGCCGGAGTCATACAAAAACCTTATTTTATATAATGTTATAGTGAGCAGTTAAATTGATATTTTATTATGTTGGTTGGCAATATTGCTTAAATAAAAAAATTGGGTTGAATTAGTCGATTTGTTGTTTAAATAAGCTAACAAGATTATTGTCACCATATAAATGTAAGGCGCCAACGGCTACGACATAATGACCAGCTGCCAATTTTTTTAACTTTTGACACCATAATAAGTTACGCTCTTGCATCAATAATTGATAAATATCATCACGAAAAGTTTTCGGTAATTTTAAACCATACTCAGGTTTGAAGTTCATCCACCAACTCAACATTATTTGTAGCGAACGGGCATTAGAGCGCCAATATGTCAGAGTATCTTCCAATAAAGATTGCCCATTATTGGGTAAATTCATGAGTAGCTCGATTTGAGAGGCAGTGCCTTCTAGTTCAATGATCGGTTTCTGCTGTTGCCGGGCGGCTTGCAGCAGTTGATAATCTATCCCGTATTGAGGGAGTAATCCTAAATTTTGTGCTTGATTGATTTGTAAAATCAAAGCAATTTGCCAGGCAGCAAGGTTATCTAATTGCTCATAGTGCAGTTTGATTTGTTGGCAATAATGTTTAAATTTCAGATAGAGTGAGGGTGAAAGTCGCTGTTTGAGCGGTGGGTAAGGGATATCAGGATTGTTAGTCAAGGGAGGCTCTGTATCGGTAATATCGGCTTCAATAATTAAAGCATCGCATTGATTAAGTTTGTTTATAAGAGTTTGAGTTAACGGAAACATATTTTTGCTGGCCATATGAATGCTACCAATGAGATGTAGGTGAATATTTCCGGCCAGGCTAACATCATAAGCAGGATAAGGATAATGTTTAGTCTTATTGGCATTCAAATATTTTTTTAGCCTAGATAATATAGGCTTTACCATTATTCACTTCCCCTTAACTAAAAAATTTCTCATTAACAGTCTAATAGATTAGCTGTTTTTAATTATCCTAGTACAATACTTTCTATACTTTTATAAAAAATGGTAACTGAGCTTTAGTCACTGTTTTGTTAACTGGTGGATGGTAATTTATTGCTTAGGTTTAAATCGTAATAAACGATTTGCATTACTAACCACAGTAATTGATGACAATGCCATAGCGACACTAGCAATAACTGGATTAAGTAAGCTTCCTGTAAATGGATAAAATAGACCTACTGTGATTGGGATGCCTAGCGCGTTATAAATAAATGCGCCAAACAGATTTTGTTTCATATTACGCAAAGTCTCTTGGGCAATTTGCAAAGCATCAGCAACACTATGTAAGTTATGATTGATTAAAGTGATAGAGGCTGTTTCAATTGCAATATCGCTACCACTATCCATTGCAATACCAACATCAGCACGAGCTAAAGCAGGAGCGTCATTAATGCCATCACCAATCATGGCAACTTTATGACCACTTTTTTGTAATTGAGCTATGGCGGCTGCTTTTTCGTCAGGTAGTACACTGGCAATCACTTGGTCGATTCCTAACTCTTTGGCAATAGCATTTGCCGTGATTGGATTATCGCCGGTTAACATGATCAATTGATATTTTTGCTTATGTAGCCGTTGTAGCGCGCTAATGGCGGTTTCTCGTAACGGAGCACGAATAGAAAATAGGGCAGCTAACTGATTATCTATGGCCATCAAGACCGGTGTGATCCCTTTATTGGCCTGTTTAGCGATTAATTGATCAGCTTGTTGGCTGCTAATAGAATATTGTGACATCAGGGTTTGAGTACCTAACAAAACCACATTATTGCCGATTGTACCTTTAACGCCAGCTCCCGCTATCGTACGAAATTGATTTGCTGAAGGTAACGATAATCCAGCGGTTTTTGCTAAAATAGCATTGGCTAATGGATGATTAGCACCTTTCTCAAGTGCGCCAGCCATGGTTAGTACTTGGGATTGAGCAAACTGATTAAAAGTATGAATTTCTATGACTTCGGGTTTACCTATCGTCAATGTGCCGGTTTTATCGAAAACTAATGTGTCTAGGTTACTAGCTTGTTGTAAGGCTTCGGCATCTCGTATTAGAGCACCGTATTCTACGGCACGGGCAACGCCAGCAATAATAGACATTGGGGTTGCCAGACCGAGAGCACAAGGGCAGGCGATTATGAGTACACTGGTGGTGACGATTAATGCATAACTAATCTGTGGTGATGGGCCAAAGAAATACCAAATAGTCCCGGCAATTAAGGCGACTATGATCACAGTAGGGACGAAAATAGCAGCAATTTTGTCTGCCAACAGTCCTATTGTAGGCTTGCTGCTTTGTGCTTGGCGCACTAATTTAATAATGCGAGCTAAGGTTGTATGTTGACCGATTTCAGAAGCTTGCAATAGTGCTGTACCATCTTGTACCACCGTCCCTGCATGTACTTTTTCACCCACTGTTTTATATTGTGCAATGGCCTCACCAGTTAACATTGATTCATCTAGCCAAATTTCACCGTTAGTAAGCTCACCGTCAACGGGAATAAGATCACCTGTGGTTAGACGTAATATCATGCCTTGTTCAACTTGAGACAGTGGCACTCTATTTTCACCCTTATCACTAATAACCAGTGCAGTGGGTGGCGTGAGATCAAGTAACCGCCTTAGCGCGTTTGACGAACGTTGACGAGCACCTTGTTCTAATGCATGGCCAAGATTAATTAAGCCAATGATTATTAGACTAGCTTCATAATAGAGATGACGAGCAGGGAAAGGAAATTTATCTGGCCACAAATTAACGCTAATTGAATATAGCCAGGAGGCTCCAGTTCCCATTGCCACAAGGGTATCCATTGTGGTACTACCATTTTTTAGACTTATCCAGGTGTTGTAATAAAAATGACTGCCAGTCAAAATCATGATAATTAGCGTGAGCAGACCAATAAGCAGCCAGCTAAATTGATTTTCTTCACTTAACATCATATTGTTGCCAATCATGCCCCAAATCATAACGGCGATACCAATCATTAGTGCTAAAGCTGCTTGCCAACGAAACTTGCGTATAATGTCCTTGGTTAACTGCTGTTGCTTTTCTCGATGTTCCATTTCATTGTCAATGATTTCGGCGTCATAACCTGCTTTTTGTACCGCTTGAATTAATGCGTGATGTTTGGCTTGTCCAGTGACCAAGGCACTGCGTTCGGCTAAATTAACCTGAGCATTTTGTACACCAGGGGTACTGAGTAATGCTTTTTGTACTTTGTTAACGCAACTGCCGCAAGTCATCCTATTGATGAGTAATTGTATTGTGTCATTATCAATTGCTATTTTCTCAAGATTATTGGACGTTGCTTGCTTGTCAGCTGTTTTTGTTGTTTTTTGTGGTTGTGTAGTTGTTTGGTGGGAAATTGAAGGATTGCTTTCTGTTTCCAATGTCGCTTGGTAGCCGACAGCCTTAACCGCAGCAATTAGCTCTGCTGGATTGGCGGTACCAAAAATTTGTGCTGCTTGAGTGGTCACTATTGCGGCGGTAACACCTTTGATACTTTCCAGTGCTTTTTGTGTTTTATTCACACAGTTGTGGCAATTAAGCGCTACAAGCTGTAGTTTAATATCAGGCTGTGTTGCTACTTTCCCTTGGTAACCGGCTTGTTCAATGGTTTTAATAATATCTTGTAGTGATGCAAAACCGGTAATTTTGGCATAATTAAGTGTAACGACAACTTGTTGTATGTCTGGCAGTGCTTCCATAGCTTTAGTTAGCTTGCTAATACAATTGGAGCAAGTCAGTCCTTGTAGCGCTAGAATGGTAATATTAGGCATGATTGATTCTCCTAATGCATACAATAAATTAATTGGTATAATGCTAATTATGTTCTAACATTATCGCTGAAATAACCTAGATTATTATAAAGGTTAAACCTTATAGCAAGGGTAAGGTCAAGGAAAAATGATGAATATTACTCAAGTAGTAGGAAAAACGAAGCTAAGTGCCAAGACAATTCGGTTTTATGAGGAAAAGTCATTAATTACTCCTCCAACGAGAAGTAAAAATGGCTATCGCCATTATCAACATGCTCATTTGGAAGAATTAACATTATTAAAGCAAGCCAGGGAGGTGGGGTTTACGTTGAAAGAGTGTCGGCAATTACTCGAGCTTTTCCGTAACCCATGTCGCCATAGTGCAGATATAAAAGCGGCGACGTTAAATAAAATTAGTGAGATTGAAAAGACTATTATGAAACTTAATGTGATCCGAGATAGCTTACTTTTACTGGTTGCATCGTGTCCAGGGGATAACAATGCAAAATGCTCGATTATTGATCATCTGGTTGGTCATCATGTTGATTAGACCAAACTGGTTTGATTTTTAGTGTAATACCATCGACATCAATCACTTCGACTTTAGTGTTAGCTGACAATTACTGAGAACAATAAACACGCCAGCTATCATCAGCCACTGATTTATTATGCATGCTAAGTCATTTGCGCCAAGCCAATACAGAAAGAATGATCATAATGGCAAATAATAGACCTTGCCAATCCCAACTCATTTCAGGTATAAGATAGGTAGTAAACGCTATGATAACGGCGGCAACAGGAGATCAAAATAGATAACTGTCGCCGTCGCCACTGAGTGTTCACAATTAGTAATAAACCACCTAAACAGAGCCAAAACCAGGCCGGTTGCGCAATTATTTGCTCAAGCATCGTTTAACACCTCGATTTATGTTTGATTGCTTTTTTGGCTATCGCATTTTTTTCTTGAAATAGTTTACTGATGCCGCCAATAGCGCCCATTAAATTACTTGTTTCAAGAGGCGTCATAATCACTTTGCTGTTATCCGCTTTACCAATATTGGTTAGAGCATCGGTATATTTTTTGTGCGATAAAACAGTTTATCGCCTGCATATCACTATTGGCAATGGCATTAGAGACCATTATTTGGGTTGCTTTGGTCTCTGCTTTTACAGCGCGCTCTCGTGCTTCAGCATGTAGAAATGCTGATTGACATTCGCCTTCAGCTTTTAAGATTTGTGACTATTTTTCACCTTCAGCCTCAAGAAGGTCGGCTCGCTTAGTTCTTTCTGCTTTCATTTGAACATTCATAGCATTAATTAATTCTTTCGACGGTCGAACATCACGGATTTCTATCTGGGTAATTTTTAACCTCCAGGTATTAGTGGTTTCATCGACAATATGCAATAAATGACTATTGATGAGATCTCGTTGAGATAAGATTTCATCTAGTTTCATGGCACCTAATACAGTACGAATATTGGTCATCGTGAGATTAATCACTGATAATTCAAGGTTATTCACTTCGTATGCGGCACGAACGGGATCAACAACTTGAATAAAACAGACAGCGTCAATAGTTACACTTGCATTATCTTTAGAAATGACTTCTTGTGATGGAATATCGAAAACGCGTTCCATCATGTTGATTTTTCGGACGATCTTATCCATAAATGGTACAATGAAATGTAAACTAGGTAGTAGTGTACGGATATAGCGGCAAAGCGTTCAACTGACCATTGAAAACCTTGGGGCACGGTTTTTACACAAGTTAAGACAATGACGATAGCATAGCGACAAAAATAATGATAAGTATGGCACTAAAAGAAAATAAGTCCATCGCGTTTTTCCTGGTTTATGTTAATAAAGTAGTGAGTAAATCTGGTGACGGTAGCGAATTGTTAAAGGATCACTAGGCCCTAAGGCAGATAAAATATCCATCATAGTTTTTTTCACAGAACCATCTCCTGCCGACAGATCTTTCTTAAGAAATGTTAGCAAATTTTCTAATGCTTCTTCATTTTTATTTACTTCATGTAGTTTAAGTGCCAGCTGTACGACTAATTCATAGTTTTCTGGCTGCTGAGCGAACGTCTCTTGTAGTTGCGGAATTTCCGGTGTATCAGCGGCTTTTTTTGTAGTTCAATTTTGGCTAATAAACCTTGATAACGGCTATCCTGATCTTGAATAGCAACTGTGTTCAAAATTTTCTGGCTTTCATATAATTGGTTGAAGGTAATTAATGCTTCTGCATAGGTTAGGCTAATTTCACTATTATTAGGTGCTATTTGATGGGCTTCTTTTAGCAATGGCAAAGCTTCGGTGGTTTTTCCAGCAGCTATTAACTCAGTCGCTTGAGCGATTCTTCATTCTTCTGCCGTCGGCAGGACATGAGTTAACATTTTGCGGATGAATTCTTCAGATTGAGGTCCCTGAAAACCATCAATCGGTTGCCCTTGCTGTAATAAATAAACGGTTGGAATGGCGCGTAATCCAAACTGAGCGGCAACCATTTGTTTGTTGTCACAGTTGACTTTTGCTAGCGTGAATTGGCCAGTGTACTCAGTAGCTAATTTATCCAGTGTTGCCCCTAGAATTTGGCAATGAGGACTTTGTGGTGACCAAAAATAAAAAACAACCGGTTGAGTCATTGATTGTTCGATAATTTGTTGCAGATTAGATTCGTTTACGTCGATGGCATAAGCAGTCATTAGCATAATGCTTCTCTTAAATTATGTTCTGTTATTCCTATAAGATAAGATCAAACTTGGTTATTTCAAGGGCAAAAGATATTTGTTATGTTAAAAATTTATCCATTAACCGATCAGGTAATAGACGTTTCATAAAGACAATAGCGTAAATTAATAGTGTTGCTGGATAGCAAATTTTAGGTTTGAGGCTCTTAGTGCATGAAGTAGTCGTTTTACAACGTGTTCTGTTGTTAATGCAAGCCTTGCAGAGATAGTTGGATTTTTAACAGGATTATCTTTGTTGGTTTGTTCGACGTTATCAGTAAAACGTGTCTCAATTGGGCAGGGTTTGATAATACAAACTTTTATACCAGAGCCTCTTAATCAAGACGAAGTGAATCTGACCAGACCTCTAAAGTATGTTTACTCGCCGTTTAGGCACCACGGCCAGGGGAAGAGACAATCCCTAACACAGAGCTTGTCTGAATAATATGCCCTTCGTTATGAGGAAGCATGGCTGGTAACAATAAATTGATAAGCTGATGAATACTAAAAAATTAGTGGAAAACTGCCGTTCTAATTGTTGTCGATTGATGGTATTAAGTGAGGATAGACACCATCACCTGCATTGTTAAATAAGGCATATAATCGGCTATTAGCTAATTCGATAACTTGTTGGGCTGCTTGTTTTATACTTTCTGCATTATCCATATCGATTTTAATCGGTTCAAAGCCTAACGCTTTCATGGCAATTAAATTGGCTTTTTTCCGACAACAGGCTAATATTCGATAACCTTTGGTTAGCAAAATTTTAGCTGTGCATAATCCAATACCAATTGAGGTTTTGGTAATAAAAATTACTCTTTTCATGGTTCTGGCTCTCAATAAAATTATCATACTAAATATTAGTATTGATTCTTAATGCCAACAGATAAAGCATTAAGTGAGTAAATTAAGAATATTTTTAATTACAATTTGTAATTTTGAGGTACTCGTTGTACGGGTGGTATCATTAATAGCGTTAATGATAAAATGATGAAAACAGAGATAGCAATAATTAAAAATGCAGGGGTAAAACTTGCTGTATAATCTTTTATTATTCCGCCGAAGAATGGTGCAAAACAGGCGGAAGTAGATAGTAAATTCATTACAGAAAAAAGTTCTAGGGATGGACCTCGGCCAAAATAGTTAGCGAGTAAAACACTTGAGACTAGAAAGGTCATGCCATAGCCGATACCAACACAAATAGTAAATAAAATTAGCCACAGCTAGGTTGAAGTAATACTGAGGGCAATAAGTCCAAAAAATAATAATTACTAGGCGGCTTATTAATAATTTTTTGGATTCTAGCTGCTCGCCGACCGCGCCGCCAGCTAGGCGAGAAAAGCCATTACACTTAAAGAATCTTCAGCAATTATTTCGTTAAAACCTTGTTCTATGATGTGTACAACGGCAAAGATATTAACGGTAATGCCGCACCAAAGGAAGGCAGTATAGCTAGCCGCAATGATATAAAATTGCCAAGTGCGTAGGGCACCACTGGCAGTCCATATTTCTTTTTATAGATTGTTTCTGAAGAGTGTTGAGTCAATTTGTCAGCGATCGCTTTGGCATGTGAAATTTCATGCTGGCTTTCGCCTAAGGTTAGTAGTGTGATAAAGACAACAATGGCCAAACAAAGAGCTGAAATGACCCAATGTATGCGCCATGAACTGCAGACACGTGTCGCCAGAAAATAGATCCAAGGGGGTCTACTCGGGGCCTAAGCTACCAATAGTAAAGTAGAAGCCAAAAGCTAGTGATTGTTTTTCAAACAATCGAGAAATAATAATAAGTACAGGGTACCGTTGCTAAAAATATAAATCCAATACCTACTAAGGTAGTACCAGAAAAATAATCAAATAAACTGGTTGTAGAATATAGGCAATAAAAGCCAAGGGTAAAAATCATAAGGTCAAACAATGATGTTATTCTAAGACCCAGCTTACTGATCATTAAGGTTGGTAGATAGGTTGATAAACCACAAGTTAATCCTAATATCGTGAATCCCAGCCCTGCTTCTGCCCAGTTCTAATTGAATTCATTAATCATGGTAGGTAGTACGACACCCAGTGAAGTAAAAGTGGTTGCTGTTGATAAGAAGTAAATTAATCCAAATAAGAGTAACATATACCATGGGTAAATAGGGCCAAACATTTGTTGTTGTGCAGCCATTATGACTCCAAAGCAGACAACTATTGCATGAAAACAGTAGGCTTAACAATATGCCGGTTTATTCAACGTGGGAGTTGTTTTTATTTTCACAAATTATGTAGTAGTGCAATCCGTTAATTTTGTGTTTAGCCATGTAATACTATCCTTATATTCATTGGGAAGTAAGGTTTGTATTGTATTTAGTGAGCTATTTATAGCTTGCCTGTTATCACTACACAAATTTAGATGCCCTACTTTGCGCGCTGGGCGAATATCTTTTTCATACCAGTGTAGATGAACTAAAGGTAATGACAACCATGCAGGATTTAATGCTGTGCCTATCAAATTAATCATGACTGCTGTAGTTTCTATGTTTGGGGTAGGGATTGGCAGATTTGAAATGGCTCGCAGATGGAGTTCAAATTGGCTGATAGAAGCGCCATTTTGCGTCCAATGACCGCTATTATGAACACGTGGTGCTAATTCGTTAATTAGCAGTTTATTATTTAAAATAAAACATTCCATTGTCATCACACCCACATAATTTAATGTTGTCATAATGGTCGACAGCATCAATTCTGCCTGAGTTTGCAATTTTTTATCTGGCTCAGGGAAAGCGATACTTGCTCGTAGAATGCCCTCTTGATGCAGATTGTATGTTAGAGGGTAAAAGACACATTGGCCAGTTATATTACGTGCACCGACAAGTGAAACTTCTCCTGAAAAGGGAATGGCTTTTTCAACAATCGCTTGACCATAAATTTCAGCGGGTAGTGTTGATAGATTGTCAGGTGTGATACGCCATTGTCCACGGCCGTTATAACCACCAGTTCTACATTTAACAATAACAAAATCATCTAGATCGGTAAATAATTGCGGCCATTGTGATTGATTGGTAAGGTGTTGCCAGGGAGCAGTCGTTAACGATAAAGAATTTAGCAGTTGTTTTTGTGGCAAGCGGTCGGCGAGTTGCGGGAAGATATCGCGATTAATAAAGCTAGGTTGGTGAGCTAATTCACATGTAAACGGAGTTTCTGGCCAGCGCTCAATTTCAGCTGTTATGATGCTGTGTTGATAGGGAATAGTCTCTAATTTATCATCAATGCCGATAGGATAAACGCTAATGCCTAACGGTTCTCCTGCTTGACGTAACATGCGGCCTAACTGGCCATTACCAAGGACGAGAATCTGTTTCATTCCACCTCCCGTGGATCGGGATTGTTTAAGACGTCATTAGTTTGTTTTAAACGCCAAGTGGATAAACGCTCATAAAGCTCATTATCTGTGCCAGCAAGGAATTGGGCTGCCAGCAATGCCGCATTTGCTGCTCCCGCTTTACCAATTGCAAAGGTAGCCACAGGAATACCCTTTGGCATTTGAACCATTGAATAAAGACTATCAATACCATTAAGCGTCGCCGTTACAACAGGAACACCAAAAACAGGAACTAATGTTTTGGTCGCTAGCATACCGGGTAAATGTGCTGCCCCACCTGCACCGGCAATAATAACCTGAAATCCTTTTTCTTTTGTTTGTTCAGCGAATGTGAAGAGTTTATCTGGCGTGCGATGAGCAGAAACAATTTCTACGTGATGGGGTAGTGCGAGTTCACAGAGTATATCGGCAGCATATTTCATCGTGCTCCAGTCGCTTTTGGCACCCATCACTATGGCAATTTTGGGGTTAGAATGTGACGATTTTTGTGTATCAAATTGAGAGACCATTAATTTGTTGCTCCTGGGTTTAAGTTATTTATTCATGGCAAATTAAGTGAGATCATATCATGGCCAACAAAGAAGAAAAACGTTTGCCTAAATTTTTTATCACAGGATTAAGTTGAGATGGGAAACGTTAATAAAAAGGAAAATGAAGTAGTTCGATGGTTTTAGGCGTTATTTTGATCACTGAGCCATTTTGATCCCAGGCACCTAACACTGCTCGGTGTAATATTTTACCATTTACATTAATTTCATGGATAGCAGGTCGATGCGTATGACCGTGGATCATCCAATCGACTTGATATTTTCGAAATTTTTCAATTACTGTTTGTTCATTGACATCTGTAATGTATTCTGGCTTAAGTCGGGTGGCAGATTGGCTATTCTTACGCATTCTTTCAGCAATACGGTGGCGGGTAGATAAGGGAAGTGCTAAAAATAGACGCTGTAACCAGCAATTATATACTCGTTTCCTATAACGCTGATAGGAAATATCATCAGTACAAAGTGTATCACCGTGTAAAATGAGGATATTGTGGCCATGTAGGGTTAACACTTTTTCTGCTGGTAGTAAGATCATGCCACTTTCTTTAGCAAATTTCTTACCCAGTAAAAAATCACGATTACCATGAATAAAGTAGCAGGGAACACCTTTACTTTGTAGTTCCTTAAGTTCTTCGGCTATAGCTTCATGTAGTAGGCTGGGATCATCATCACCGATCCAATAATCAAAAAAATCACCTAAAATATACAAAGCATTAGCTTGACTCGCTTGCTCGCGTAAGAAATGTAGAAAACCGGCTGTGATAGCCGGCTCTTTTTTACTTAAATGCAAGTCAGCAATAAATAAGATTGCCATAGTTTGTAATTATTCGTTAATCGTTACACGTTTAATGATAACATCTTCAACTGGTACATCTTGATGTAAGCCACTACGGCCCGTTTCGACTCCTTTAATTTTCTCAACAATATCCATTCCTTCAACCACTTCGCCAAAGACACAATAACCCCAACCATTTTGCTGTTCTGATCTGAAATTTAGAAAGTCGTTGTTGACAACATTAATAAAGAATTGTGCTGTTGCTGAATGCGGATCATTGGTTCTCGCCATTGCGAGAGTACCACGGTTATTTTTTAATCCGTTATTTGCTTCATTTTTGATTGAATCCTTAGTCGTTTTTTGCTGCATTCCTGGTTCAAAACCGCCACCCTGGATCATAAATCCATTAATAACGCGATGAAAAATTGTGTTATCGTAAAATCCATCACGACAATAGTTTAAAAAATTTTTTACCGTTATTGGTGATTTTTCATCAAAGGTTTTAATGACAATATCGCCTAAATTGGTGTAAAAAGTTACCATAATCACTATCCTGATAAATCGTTATGTGTAATGTAAAAATCAAAATAATTAATTTAAAGTAGATCAACTATTTTATACCATATTGTGCTGATTGCGTAAGTATTTGTGGAATATTGAATAATTTCCTTGCGCTCTGTAGTTGCATAACTCAAAATATATGGTTTCAATAGCAATTGTTTATTGGTAGCAAGGGTATCCTTGCATAGTTTTATAATCAAAGTAATAGATTTACCGCATGCTCCGCATTTACCGCCGATGATGGAAAAGTCTCAATGTTGAAAATTTATAATACACTAAGTCGTCAAAAAGAAGAGTTTAGACCGATTACTCCAGGCAAAATTGGCATGTACGTGTGTGGTGTTACTATTTATGATTTATGTCATATCGGCCATGGTAGAACTTTTGTCGCTTTTGATGTGATTAGCAATTATTTACGTTATCTTGGTTATGATCTGACTTATGTACGTAATATTACTGACGTGGATGATAAGATCATCAAACAGGCAGCTGAAAATAGTGAAACATGTGACGCTTTGACATCACGCATGTTGGTTGAAATGTATAAGGATTTTGATGCATTAAATATTTTGCGACCCGATTTTGAACCAAGAGCAACTTACCATATTAAAGAAATTATTGATTTAACCGCGAGACTGATTGAGCGCGGTCATGCTTATATTGCAGATAATGGCGATGTCATGTTCGCTATTAATAGCGATCCTGATTATGGATTATTATCCCGCCAGGATCTTGAGCAATTACAAGCTGGAGCACGTGTTGAAGTTGTCTATGCCAAACTTAATCCATTAGATTTTGTACTATGGAAAATGTCTAAACCCAATGAGCCAAGTTGGTCCTCTCCTTGGGGTAATGGGCGGCCAGGTTGGCATATTGAGTGTTCCGCCATGAATGGTAAGCAACTGGGTAAACATTTTGATATCCATGGTGGAGGGGCAGATTTGATGTTTCCTCATCATGAAAATGAAATAGCCCAATCAACCTGTGCCCATGATGGACAATATGTAAATTATTGGATGCATACTGGAATGGTTATGGTTGATCGGGAGAAAATGTCAAAATCATTAAATAACTTCTTTACCATTCGTGATGTATTGACGCATTATGATGCCGAAACGGTGCGTTATTTTTTATTATCAGGGCATTACCGTAGCCAATTAAATTATACCGAAGAGAATTTAAAGAAAGCACGTACAGCACTTGAGCGTTTTTATACCGCTTTACGGGATACGGATATTAATAATGTTAAATCTGCTGAAAATAAAATATTTAAGTTACGTTTTATGGAAGCAATGAATAATGACTTCAATACGCCGGAGGCATATTCCGTTCTATTTGATTTGGCAAGAGAAATTAATCGATTGAAAGTCGATGATATAGCGACGGCAAATGGGTTAGCAGTACAATTACGACAATTAGCAAATATATTGGGGTTATTAACTCAAAATCCTGAACAATTCTTACAAAGCCGAGCACAAGTTTCTCATAGTGCTGAAATAGAAAAAATTGAGGTATTAATTAAGCAACGTAATGATGCACGCAAAAACAAACTATGGGCGCAGGCTGATTTGGCGCGTGATGAACTTACTCAAATAGGCATTATATTAGAGGATAGTCCGCAAGGAACCGTATGGCGTCGTAAGTAAAAAAAACAGTATCAAATTTTAGTCTATATGTTGTTGTTAGATTGATTGTCTTTAGGTGAGTTCGGTTTGTCATGTAGCATGAATATTTTCTTATAAGATGAAAATTTTCATTTAAGTGGCATTAGTTGAATATATTTCATCACTTGTGTTAATTCATGTTTATCGGCCAAATCGACATTGGCTTGGCTAAGCGTTAAGTCCGAAATAGCAGTGGTTAAACGGAATGGTTCTTCGTAGGATTTATTCATCATAAATCAATCCAGCTACCATTGAATCGCCAGTGCCAATTGTGCTAATAATTTTACACTCGGGCGGTTTTGCCAACCATGTTCCGCTATCATTAATCCACATAGCTCCCTTTTTCCCTAATGAAATAATTAATTATGTGGCTAATACCGTATTTTTTTATCCTAAGGCTGCTTGTTGAATATCCAGTAAAGTAGGTAATGAATGACCCGCCCAAATTTCCAGTTCATATCGATTGGGTTTGATTAGCCAGGGTGATGCTTTTAAACCAGTAGCAAATGTGGCACGGCGACTTCAAATACCAGCCGTGGACAATGACGACATAATGGTTGCATCCATTGGCTAAAAGCGTCAGGGGAGATACCGTCTGGAAGATTGCCACTGATAGATATAACATTAAAGGAGTTTAATCAGCTTAATGAATTTTTACTAAATAAAGACCAATCTTAGGGTGTAACCTGAAAGCCAGAAAAATTAAAGTTAGTGACTAAGCCATTATTGTTTTCCATTAATTTGACATTAATACGTGTACATCCTTCGATCAACTGAAAACGGTCTTCAATATCAAATTGTTGCAAGGTTTTTTGAAATCCAGCTTAGTTTTCTTTGCGGAGAAATCTACCCGGAGTAACCGAGAGACCAAGTTATTTAAGGATCGTAGCAACATTAACGCCTTTGCCGGCGGCATGTAGTCCAGCAGTTTCGACCAGATTGACTTCACCTGGTTTGATCAGGTTAGTCAGCCCAATCAAATCATAGGCTGTATTTAGTGTAATTGTTGTAACTTTTTGATTCATATGGCCTACTTACTGAAGATGTCATATATTGATTAAATATTAAGTTCTATTGATAATGGAATTTTCTGTCTTATTACTAATAAAAATAAAGAGGCTGGTTTTTATTATTAAATAGTGTATTGCCATTTAATATTCAATAGATAACGGAATAGATTATCATACTATTTTTAATTTAAATTGAATTTAAAGATTGATCGATAATAATGTTGCTATTATTTGATGTTTAAGATGATAAAAATAATGGTTTTAAATATCTGCTTTTGGCATTGATGATAAACAAATCAACAAGTTTTTATCCATTTTGTGGGAAAGTCAAAACCACCGTGAAACAGGTGGTTAAGTCTATTAATGAGATTAAATGACGCTAAACTGATACACCAATTTTTTTTACTTACTTGATATTTTATAATAAAAAAACAGATCAAAATACTGCTTAATATAGGTAAAGTTTGTCTATCTTACCACTATATTTTTGATGGCTGGAATAAAGCCATAATCAAACTGTTTGACTACAAAAGTTCTATTTTCGACAAATTTTAATTTGAACAGTTGGGGCTTCGGTACCACCTATACGAAATTTGTCACCACGACCAGGAACATTATCAATAAATGAAGTGACAAGACCATTAGGCATAATATAATATGAGTAAGTTTGAAATGGTTGAGAAGATGGGTTGCCTAACACTAAACCAGAGCCAGAGCCGTCAAGTGGTTGTAGGGGCCGAATAATGAATCGCTGACAAAACCATAAACCCATAAACACTATTCGGGTCTTTCAAACCATCAGCATAGTGTATTTATGTAATGGTAAAAAGATAATATTTACTATTTTTAAACACAAAATGTGGGCGTTCTGTTTGATTATTCACACCCACAGCGGTGATCAATGGAGGAAGTAAATTATTTCTCGCTCTGTCTTTTGCAACCGCAAAACCAATACAACCGACTTGATACTTAGCACCGTCCATATCCTGAAAATCTGGTGGAACATCACCCATATCATAGCTAGAAATAATGTGAGAGCCTCTGTCGCCAGCAACATTACCTTCAAAAACCATATAAAGATTACCATCATTCGGATCAATGGAAGGACAGGGATTGCGGAAATTCCAATACTCATTCTGTCCCTCTATCTGGTAATAAACGCCATCGGTAGAGAAAAGCGAAATAACCTTGTTAAGGCCACTTAGTTTGACACTATCATGGTACAGTTTGTACTTACCACTAATTTTAGCGGATAGTGTCTCCAGGTGAAATACAGGTATAACAAAGATCAATATCACCGCTATCATTTAGTAAAATAGGAGTACCGGCCCATTCACGCTCCATTGGTGATACTCCATCATTTATTACTCGTCCACCTTATTGCCAACTCTTGCTATTTTTGGCGTACCAAAAGCACATGCGGGCTCGGTCATGTCGATCATTCCAGTCTTTAATAATGTCGTAATTACCATTTTTGTCTTTAAATCGGTCGGGTTGTTTAATTGCAGTGAGGGTAAAAATAATTGACCAATCATTCACTGATACAATATTGCCTTCAAGATTTCGTAATGGCATAGTATCCCAGATAGCTAAATTTTCACTCATAACAGGGAAGTCAATGCTCACCTTGGGTTGAGTTGTTGTCGGATCATCGAAATGAACCTTAGGCGCATCAGCTCGAGTCCAACAACTAGTAATAACTCTGTCTCTTAGTATGTCGATGATTTGTTAATCTCCTTACCTTTATAGGAGTCTTTGATTTAACAGCAAAAAATAGATTTTTAACGTTAAAAATCTGTCGTCTACTACACAACAGAATGGAATAAAAACGACTCGTGGTTGCTTAATAGAAGAAAAGCGAGTAGTGGTGTAGGTAGTGGTAAATATATTGAAATATCAAATAATCAACAAATAGATGGTTCTTGTTATCTAACCTTGGTATAACGAGTTGATGATACATTTTTTAATAGATATTGGTTTGAATAGTGTTAGTACTGAAATAAAAGGTAAAGATTTATAACAAAAATAGATCATTTTACCTCTATATAAATTATTCAATCTTAAGTTTTAGGGGTGTATATGATGCGTTGCCCAGTTTGTAAAAATATCGCCCATACTAGAACGAGGCGTTACTTAACTAACAAAACGAAGGAATCTTATTATCAATGTCAAAACATAATATGTTCTTCTACCTTTAAAACATTAGACAGTTTAGCCAGAATAATTTTTGAGCCAGAGACAGAAGAAAATTTTACCATTGTTACCTGATAAGAATAATATTATAAAATATTCATTCATTAGCTTTAAAAAGTAGCAAGTCACTACTTAAAAATTAGCCCCGTTAAAGGGCATTGTTAAACATTTTTTTATAATTGATGATTACTTTTTAACTATTGCGCAGTTATTAGCTAAAGTGACAATATTATTTTTACTGATTTTACAGCGTTTACGGGTTTCAATTTCACCGTCAACTTTTACATCACCTTGGACGATAAGCGCTTTGGCTGCGGCTCCGCTTTCCACCCAACCTTGCAATTTCAATAAATCACATAATTTAATATAGGGCTGTCCATCAAGATGAAAAATTTCCATTTTATAGCCTATTGGTTAGTATTTTAAATATCGTGGTATTCCTCACAAGCTTGTAAGGTATTTTGCATTAGTGTAGTCACTGTCATTGGGCCAACGCCACCAGGCACAGGGGTGATCCAGCTAGTGTGTTGTCGTGCTTCTTGATAACAAACATCCCCGGTAACTTTTCCGTTCTCCAGTCGATTAATTCCCACATCCATAACAATGGCGCCAGATTTTATCCATTCGCCTGGAATAAAATTTGCTTTACCGATAGCCACGACTAGTAAATCAGCCTGCTCAACATGATAACGTAAATTAGTGGTAAAACGGTGAGCGATGGTAGTTGTACAACCAGCAAGTAACAATTCCAGGCTCATAGGGCGACCTACGATATTTGAAGCGCCAACGATAACCGCATTTAAACCAAGTAAATTAATCTGATAGCGCTCAAGTAAAGTAATAATACCGCGAGGTGTACAAGGGCGTAGTCTTGGCGCACGTTGGCAAAGATGGCCTATGTTATAAGGATGAAAACCGTCAACATCTTTGTCTGGATGTATATGTTCTAATATCTTGACATAGTCAATAGTTTTGGGCAGAGGTAATTGAACCAGGATCCCGTCAATTGCCTTGTCATTATTCAGTTGATCAATTAATTGTGAAAGTTCAGACTCAGTGGTGTTTTCCGCTAAATCATATGAGCGAGAAACAAAACCAACCGCTTCACATGTGCGACGTTTACTATTTACGTAGATCTGTGAAGCCGGATCATTACCGACTAAAATGACTGCAAGCCCGGGAGCTCGCTTGCCTAGTGAAAGCCTCAATTTAACTTTTTCGGCAAGTTCCTGTCTGATTGTTTCGGAAATCATTTTTCCATCAATAATTTTTGCTGACATTTATTTTATTAATCCATATAAGACGTTGGGATACTTCTATTTTGTCAGAAGAAAGCGATGCTGTCAGTTTTATTAGTAGCCAGAAAATGAACAGATAGATAATTTGTGACTGAAAAGACATTGACTCAGTGCTCAGCAACCGTATAATCCAACGACATTATTTATTATTGAAAATTACCTTTCTAAGCGTCCTTAGCTCAGCTGGATAGAGCAACGGCCTTCTAAGCCGTAGGTCACAGGTTCGAATCCTGTAGGGCGTGCCAATGAAATCAATGGGTTAGATGACATTCAACCTTTTAGTATTTTTAAGTGGGACAAATTTGGGACATGATTTGAGATTTTTCTATTAAACCTGTCAAAAACTCCGTCAATTTGTTTAGCATGTTCAGTAAGATGATTAGGCGCTAAGTGTGCATATCGCCTTACCATTTCAACTGATTCCCATCCACCCATTTCTTGTAGAACTGAAAGTGGAACGCCAGATTGAATTAACCAACTAGCCCATGTGTGTCTCAGGTCATGAAAACGAAAATTTTCTATTCCGGCTCGTTTCAATGCCGCTCTCCATGCTGTATTAGAATCGACACGCATTTTTCTAATCGGATTTGTTTGTGAGCCATCAGATCGTTTTGTTGACTTTGTATGTACGAACACCCATTTTTGATGATTACCCAATTGTTGTGTCAGAATGCAGCAAGCCGTATCGTTTAGAGCTACTCCTATAGCTTTTCCCGATTTGCTGTTTTCTGGCTCTATCCATGCCACTTTTCTTTGCATGTCAATTTGTGACCATGCTAAATTAATGATATTTGAACGACGTAAACCCGTCGCAAGCGCAAATTCAACCGTCGATCTAAGTGGTTCAGGACATTCACTGATTAATCTTTCTGCATCATCCGGTTCTAACCATCTAATACGTTTTTTTCTAGCCGACGGAACCTTAATAACAGGTGATTTTTCTATCCATTTCCAATCTCTTTCAGCAGATCTCATCATTGATTTAAGTAGTGCCAAATGCTTGGCTTTTGTTGCTGTAGAAACGTCTTTCTCTTTATAAGTGGGTATCTCTACTCCTTTTCTTTTTGCTGACTGAGCCTTACTTTTCCATCTTACATTGTTCCTGCCTATTTTTCATTTTGCTAATAGCATTATATATTTTTGCTTCTGTAATATCTTTTAATCGGGTACCATTAAAATGCAGGAGCCAAAAACCAAGCCTCCCCTTGTCATCATCTAGAGATTTTTTATTGGCCTTCTCTTCGACCCATCTCAAGCAGGCTTCATTAAATGTAACATTAGGAAAATCATCTAACTTTGCTATTCTCCATAATTCAGCTTTTCGTTTGTCGTGCAACTCCTGAGCTTGTTTTTTGTCCTCTGTGCCAAGAGATTCTTTAATTCTTTTTCCGTACGGTGTTGAGTTGCTACCGTACCAAATTTTACCACGTTTGAAGATTGACATTGTTTACTCCTGATGACATCAATCTCGCTCTCGGCGAGAGTATTGATCGAATTTTTAACGGCTTCAATACAAGCTTCTTTTGTAAATAAATAAGGTTATTTCTTTTTGTATGGATTTTTTCGTTGATAACTAATAATTCCAAGCTTGCACCAATTGGTAAGAGTGTCTTCACTTATTCCTATCATTTTTACTGCTTCTTGCCGAGTTAAAGTCGTTTTGTTCATTACATTCCTCATTCAAAACTCACGCTATTCTCAGGTGCTTCATTGCCCCACAGATCCCA
>JBDPYZ010000002.1:0-234321 GCA_047291315.1 Candidatus Phloeobacter fragariae
GTCAGCGATTACGGTATGAATAACGATTGCTGAGACACTATTGCCAACATCAGCTAGCACCGTGACGGCAATGAACAAATTCTGTGTTTAAAAATTGATACTAATTGATAGCACCGCAATTTAACTGCAGCTCTAATCATTGCTAAAATTATTTTTTAATACAAAAACACCCAAGTTGATCCATTCTATCGTATGGCTGATTTAGGTCTAAATGCTTTAATAACTTTGGGATCGGTTTCAACATAGAGACCATCTAATAGCCGGATACAGTAAGGCACGCTGGCAAAAATTCCAGCAACACTTTCCCTTCCCACTCGTCTTTTAAACCCGCTAATATTTCTGTAATTGACTTAGGTTATCCCGGTAAATTCAAAATCAATGTTTGTTTGCGGATCATGCCAACTTGACGTGAGAGGATCGCTATTGGGACAAAATACAAACTAATTTGACGCATTTGTTCACCAAAAACAGGCATTTCGCGATCGGCAATCGCCAGTGTCGCATCCGGGGTTACGTCACGCATAGCTGGCCCAGTGCCACCAGTAGTTAAAATTAAATGGCAAGCTAAATCATCAACTAATTCACAAAGGGTAAGTTCAATAACTCTTTGCTCATCAGGAATCAAACATAATTTAATTATAAAAGGGAGTTTAAGTGCTGTTAAAAGCCAATTTTCAAACGCAGAACCCCCCTAATCTTGATAAATTCCATTGATTGCCCGATCTGAAACAGAAACCTATCCGCAATTTATCCATAAGATCCTCAAATTCGATATTGAAAACAAGATGCTTAATACTAAATTAATTTATGCTGTAGCGATACAAAGGTAAATAATATTATTTACTGTCATTTGGCACAATTAAACCAGCAAGTAAAAGAAAAAAACCTAGTAAGATAATCTACTAAAATTTTACCTTATAACAGAGGAATATTAATTACAGCTGTTCTGCAACCATTTTTTCTAACTTTTCCTGATCGATAGCAAATTTACAAATACCATCAGCCAGTTTGTCCGTCGCCATAGCATCAGCATGATGTTGCCAATAGAATTCTGCTTCAGTCATCGGTTGAGGCGGTGACTGAATTTGACCATCGAATGCCAATTTGCGAACAACTTCGCCTTGTGACTCAGAAAGCTCTTTAAGTAATGTCGGTGAAATCGTTAAACTATCACAGCCTGCCAGTTGCAAAATTTCATCGCTATTACGAAAACTTGCCCCCATCACCACCGTTTTATAGCCATGCTGTTTATAATAATTATAAATTTTTATAACAGAAATAACGCCAGGATCTTCTTGCGAGGAATACTCTTTTGTATCGGTATTCTCTTTGTACCAATCAAGAATACGACCGACAAAAGGTGAAATCAGATAAACGCAGGCTTCAGCACAAGCGCGTGCCTGAGCAAAAGAGAATAATAGGGTTAGATTACAGTTGAAACCCTCTTTTTCCAACTGTTCTGCTGCGCGTATCCCTTGCCAAGTTGAAGCCAACTTTATCAAAATACGATCATTTTTAATTCCTGCACTATTATAAAGTTCAATAATGCGGCGTGCTTTTTTAATGCAAGCATCGCTATTATAGGAAAGACGCGCATCAACTTCCGTTGAAATTCTTCCTGGAATTAATTGTAGGATTTCTAACCCAATATTAACTGCCAATTTATCACATGCATCAATGATTTGTTGCTTGCGTGAGTGACTTTGTTGACGTGCCCAGTTGATCGCTTCATCAATGAGTGGCTGATATTCTTGGATCTGAGCTGCATTAAGGATCAAAGAGGGGTTAGTTGTTGCATCTTCAGGTTTATAAAGCTTTATTGCGCTAATATCCCCTGTATCTGCCACAACCGTCGTTATTTTACGTAAAGAGGTTAATTTATCGGTCATTTTTTAATCCCGTCGTTATTGAGATGAAGCCGAGGCTCAAAATCCTATCTTACTATGATAAGATCATGCATTGATATTACAACAAATAAGTTCACCCACCATCGTTGGCGATAACAAGTTTAGTACGCTATTTTTCACACCCTACTGTAGTTTGAATAGCAATAATTAACATTAAATGCTACAAATAACGCCAATGATAGCAATTCATTATTTTGATAAAATTGCTTATTTCTGAATTTTACTAGGTATTAATTATGCTTATCACGATTTCACCAGCCAAAACACTTGATTATGTAAGTCCACTTGCTACAACAGAATATAGCCAGCCAACTCTCTTATCACAGGCAGAGCAATTGATTCAGATCTGCCGTAAACTTACGCCGGCGGAAATTGCCAGTCTAATGCATATTAGTGACAAATTAGCCGGTTTAAATGCAGCTCGTTTTGGACAATGGCATGCTAATTTTACCCTAGAAAATGCCCGGCCTGCGATCTTGGCTTTTAAAGGTGACGTCTATACCGGCCTGCAAGCAGAAAATTTTACACCAAAAGATTTCACTTTTGCCCAAAAACATCTTCTTATTCTATCAGGCTTATATGGTGTATTGCGCCCACTTGATCTGATGCAACCTTATAGATTGGAAATGGGAACTAAACTAAATAATAAACAAGGAAAAGATCTTTATGCTTTTTGGCGGGATATTATTACTGAAAATCTTAATCAAGCCCTAAACAACCAAGGTGACAATATTCTAATTAACTTAGCATCAGATGAATATTTTAATGCCATTAATAGCAAAAAACTGGATGCTTATATTGTTAAACCTATTTTTCTAGATGAAAAACATGGAAAATATAAAGTTATCAGTTTTTATGCTAAAAAAGCCCGCGGATTAATGAGTCGCTTTATCATTCAAAATCAATTAAAAAATATTGAGCAACTGACTGAATTTAATTTAGCCGGTTATCAATTTGATAGCTCAGCTTCCAAAGATAATGAGCTAGTCTTTAAACAATCACAACGTAGCTAATAATGGAAGCTAACGCTTACATTTGAGATCATATCATTTCGTCGCATGTATGAGCAAAAATTTACGTAACAAAGCAAAATCAGCGAGTAACTGGTGGGAAAATATCGGTAATTTAGCCTATTCGGCTAAAGCGGTTGGTAATGGTAATGTTTTAGCGAGTATACGCTTTACACTCTGTTTAAATTTTGCTGGGTGTTCGGTACTTAAAAACAGTCCGTATTCACCATCTTGCAGCTGATCACGTAAAATACAATAAGCAACTGCGCTATGTGGCTCAGAAATATAGCCTTTACTATCCAGTTTCTGAACGTTTTTTAGGTCATTTTATCAACAACAACACCATAACTAAGCTCTTCAAGTCCCCATTATTGTCTGATATGGCAACCAGCCCCTCCGACAGATAAAGTGGAACTGTATCATTAACATTAGTGGCGGCAATAAAACGTTTCACTGGTAACTCCATTGCTTTAGCAAATAAACCGGAGGTTAAATTACCACTGAGTACGAAAATAACTAATTGCTGAGGCTTTCAACGGGTAGCTGAACAACAGCTTCTTCAAAAGAATAACAAATCTGCGCCAACAAACGGCTAATATTAATAGAATTAGCGGAGGTTAGGCATAGCCGTTTTAATTCTTAATAATCAAATGCCTGTTTTACCAATGTTTGGCAATCATCAAAGTCACCTTTGATTGCGATAATGTGGATATTTTCTCCTAATGTACAAAATAATTTCTCCTGTAAAGGCGTGATCTTATTTTCTGGATAGAGAATAATTAGCTGAACATTATTGAGACGATAAAATGCATGGGCAACGGCTGCGCCAGTATCATCTGAAGTAGCGGTTAAAATAGTAATATAGGTTCATTACTGGCAATTTGTGCCATAAACCTCCCACCAAAATCTTTAAATGCTAATGTTGGGCCATTATACAACTCCAGGCTAGCTATATTTTCTTCTATTGACCTAAAACAACTAACGGAAAATTAAAAGCCTTTTTGACGCTCTCTATCACTTGTTCAAGAGGCATTTCATCGCCAATATAGAGCTGATAAGATATAACTACTACGGGTGATAAAATCGTACTGCAACCATTTAGCTAACTGTTCATCACTCAATTTTTGTAAATTAATCGTGGAAAAAAGGCCCTGCTGTTGACCAAGCCCTTATTTAACTCCCTGCACAAAACTGACCTGTTCGCTTTGATTTTTTAAATTATATAACCTCATTTTTAACCTATCACTCTTGCACCAACTTGATCTAAACGACACATATGCACAAAACCTGCTGTATTTTGTAGGTAATATCGTGTCAACCATTGCATTACTTTTCCCCGCGGTCTTTCTTTCATAGCAAATTCCAAATAATGTCGGCCCAGGGCCAGAGATACCACAAGCGACTGCGCCGATATCTTTTACTTTTTCACGGGCTAATATAAAATCGGGCAATATTTGAGCACGATATGGTTCAGCTATCACATCCTGCAACATATCTATCGCTAAATCAGTTTGCTGAGTATGACAAGCATGAATAAAACCGGCTAATAATCGACCATGGTTAATCATATCCTACCGTTTATAATGACTCGGGAAAATAGCCTTCACTTCTACTGTTGCAACCTTGACATATTCTTTTCCAATGTCATTTCAACATTGAGAGCCTCGCCCAATTTTTGATAAAGTTGCCAGGCTTGGTAAACGATATTTTGCTGTGGCTATTGAGGCAATTTGCCGACAAAAGATCCGCTATTTTTCAAAATAAACTTATCTGCCTTCACGACCGAAACACAATTACCTAATTGCTTATTATCTATCGGAGAGATAGCGGCACCTAATACATCAAATCCAACACTGACATTGCCTATCTATGCTTGCGCATAAACTTTAACTATTTTATGCTCCTATTTTCCATGTTAATGCCCGTAATATATCGGCAAATACACCTGCGGCAGAAACATCATTACCCGCTCCGTAACCTCTTAATATTAATGGAATTGGCGGATAATAGCGGGTATAAAAAACTAAAACATTTTCACCATCTTTAACTTTATAAAGTTGATTATGTTCATCGACTGCTACCATTCTTATCTGACAACAACCATCTTTAATTAACCCGATATAACGAAGGACCTTTCCCTCTGCCACTACTTGGTCAACGCTGATTTTAAAATCTTGATCTAATTGTGTTAATCGTTGAAGAAAATGGTTAACATCACCACTAACATCAAAAAAGATAGGTAATATAGTTTTAATTTCAATATCACTAAGCTCAAGACAATAACCTGCTTCACGCACCAGGATCAGCAACTTACGTGCAACGTCCATACCAGAAAGATCATCAGGAGGATCTGGTTCAGTAAAACCTTTTTCTTTAACTAACAACGTCGCCTGCGATAAAGATATTCCTTCACCGAGTAAACCAAAATATAGGAAAGTGAGCCAGAAAGAATGCGATTAAACTCTAACAGTTCATCACCTGCATTGAGTAAATTCTGCAAATTTTCAATAACAGGCAAACCAGCACCAACTACTGATAGAATAGTTAGCTGCTCGATGATATCCAATGCTCCAAGCAAACATTCTTTTAATTCCAAATAAAACTCTTTATTCAGCGCCTTATATGCCTGTGGTAACTGCTCCTGATGCACAACAAAAACTAATACTGTACTCAGAGGAAGATTGGGTAATTAACACAATTGAAATTCCCTTATGGGATATCGCGGAAAAAACGCGAGCAGCCATACCTACCATGCCCTTCATGCCAAGTCCCGAGATATTAATCATAGTCATATTATTTAGGCTAGGGATCCCTTTAATTCGCATCCTTTCACTTTTTTTTAACATTGCCAATTAAAGTGCAATTGCCATTTGGCACTAAAAGCATTTTTAATTAAACAAGGGATTTGAAATTGGGCAATCGTAGCAATTGTTCGAGGATGAAGAACTTTAGCGCAAAAATAGGAAACTTCCATTGCTTCCTGATAAGATATTTCTGTTAGCAAACGAGACTCTGGCACGATACGAGGATCACAAGTATAAACGTCATAAACATCGGTCCATATTTCACAATAATCACTGTAAGCAAACAGTAAGAACAGCAGCTGAGTAATCTGAACCATTACGCCCTAATACTACTGGTTCATGTTGCAAATTAACGGCAATAAAACCCGCCAACAAAATAAGATGATCTTTAGGTATATTCAACGCGCTAATACGTTGGCTGGATTCATGGATATTTACCGTTTAGCCAAGATTATGCCCTTCACACATAAATTTTTTACCGAATCAATAATCGTTATTAGGTAACCACGTGCACGCAGTATAGATACCATAATAGCGATCGAAATTTTCGGCATATTAATCCTGCATGAATACTTTCTGGACATTACTCCAATCCTAATAACGAAATATCCTGTAATATTTGCTGAATTTGAGTAAATTCATTTTCAATCATTTGCCTAACTTTTTCATATTCAAAACCAGATAGTTTTTCCTTCAAACCGGTGATCAATGCAAAAAAATTTCATTAGCCCCCTCTATATGCGGAGTAATATCAGCGCCCGACCTCGCCGTATCGATCATAGCACCCAGCTAATCCGTGATATTAGCTGGGTGCTGACAAAACTCAATCTACCGCTACCGGCCCTTCTGTAAATTTATCCGCGGCAATATTAGCAACGTTAAGCATTTTATTATCGTTAGCAACCGACGTTCCACTAAATTTAAGTACACACACTGGTTTTTCCTCCTGAAATTGCGTTAAAAAAAACGCATCATTTGCTTCGATGCGGGCTTTCTATTTGATTTCGATTTTAGTTATGCGTCACCCTCCATAACCAATCGTTACGCTAGTGGTAATAACGGCGGTATTAAGGATAGTCTTACGCCCCTCTGTCCTAATTTTTTATTAAAAAATGTCTAATATACTGGCTAAAACAATTTTAATGCAAAGTCAAATAATTTGTTTTTTTAATTACTAAAACTAATTAAACATATTTATTTCTTTGTTAAGTAACTATTACAAACAGAAAACATTTTACTTTAAGTAGATAAAAAAACATCCATAACCTAATAAATAAGAATTTTTATCTATTTACAATCTACAATGCTTGTATGTTAACAAATAAATAATATAGGGCTTAGGGCTTATATTTTTCATATAAATTACATTAGCGCCCATTATTAATATAAATACAATATATTATGACACAAAAAATCATATAATTTAAGTAATAATCTTTATAATAACTTTATTTCGATTTTGACGTGTATCAACAAAAGTCATTTTTTTAGGTGGTAAATAGGCTTTTAGCTGTTATATTGCTGTTAACATAAAATGAGAAAATAATTGTTTAGTAAATTTCTTTTAGGTTCGTCATAATTGTTTTTTTGTTACAAAAAATTTATATGAACTTTAATGATATTCGCTAAGCTTTCATTAGTATTATAAAATGAAATTAGATAAAACATGCTCTTGAAACATTAGTGTGTAAATCTAGTAATTTATATTATAGAGAGTTAGGTCGCACATATGCAAACCCCACATATTTTGATTGTTGAAGACGAGATTGTCACACGCAATACCTTAAAAAGCATTTTCGAAGCAGAAGGCTATATTGTACATGAAGCTACTGATGGTGCCGAAATGCACAATATTTTATCTGATAATGATATTAACCTGGTCATTATGGATATTAATTTGCCAGGCAAAAATGGTCTGCTACTTGCACGCGAATTACGTGAGCAGGCTCATGTCGCGCTGATGTTTCTTACCGGGCGTGACAATGAAGTTGATAAGATATTAGGATTAGAAATTGGGGCCGATGATTATATTACTAAGCCTTTCAACCCTCGTGAATTAACAATTCGTGCCCGAAATTTACTTTTGCGCACAATGAATCTTTGCCAAATCGGTGGGGAACGCGGGCAGGTTGAAAGTTACAAGTTTAATGGTTGGGAACTGGATATTAATAGCCGCTCTTTAAACAGCCCGATTGGTGATCAATATAAATTACCCCGTAGTGAATTCAGAGCTATGTTACATTTTTGTGAAAATCCAGGTAAAATTCAAACACGCGCAGAACTATTAAAAAAAATGACCGGGCGTGAATTAAAGCCCCACGATAGAACTGTTGATGTGACTATACGCCGTATTCGTAAGCACTTTGAATCGATAGCCGATACACCAGAAATTATTGCCACCATCCATGGTGAAGGTTATCGTTTCTGTGGTGATATTGAAGAATAAATATAGAATATTACCCCCCCCTTTTTATTTAGATCGGGGTTTTAATCAATATATTAATGCCATGGCATAATTGGCAAGGTACTAATAGCACTTTTAGGCGGGCCATCAATTATTTTGTCTGAATAAGTTAAAGTAAGTGCATTACGTGGCTTATCGTAAAAACGTACTACTTGAAGTTTTTTGAAAATCAATGAAGTACGTTTTGAAAAACAACTTTCCCCTTTTTATTATTTAATTTTGTCATCTATAATTATTTGCACAACCTGTTGACAAGAAATTGCCGAATCAGCAGTATCTTCTGCCAGACCGAGACCTTCTTTAATACCACCTTTTTGCTCGACTCAGATAACAAATTATATTGTTAATATCCGGATCGTCAAATGCTTCAATAACAACTTTATTAGCAGGACCAAATAGTTTAAATACAGTATCAACAGATACCGATTTCTTATGCAAATATTGTATTAGGTAGAAAAAATATTATTAAAATAGATATTACTTAATAATACCCATTTAATAATGAAATTATTTTTACATTATTAATATCTATAAAAAATAATAAAATAGCTATATAAAGCAATTTAGTATTAAATGGATGTTTATTATAAAGCCTTTATACTATTTATAGGTGATTATTTTAACCAGGTACTTTTATGGATCAAAACAATATTATCCGCGATTTACTATATTGGATCGATACCCATCTAGATCAACCTCTATTTCTCGATAACGTCGCAGCTAAAGCAGGTTATTCAAAATGGCATTTACAGCGAATGTTTAAAAACATTACTCAGCAAGCGATTGGCTCTTATATACGTGCCCGTCGACTTTCCCGTGCGACTGTTGCTCTTAGGCTGACTAGTCGACCAATTCTTGATATCGCACTGCAATACCGTTTTGATTCACAGCAAACATTTACTCGTGCGTTTAAAAAACAATTTGGCATTACTCCTGCTCTTTATCGTCGCAGTGAAGAGTGGAGTGCTACAGGTATGCAACCACCAATTACTTTAGAAGAACAAAAGTTACCTAATGTGTCCTTTGTCACACTGGCGCCCAAACATTTAATAGAAATAGCACAAACTTACTCATATATATTAGAAGAATGGTCTACCGCCTGTGCCGAAATGCGTAAACATTTCTGGCAATATTACCAAGAAAAAGCAAAAATTATACCTAATGAAGTTTATGGATTACATCATATCGTGCATAGCTCAGAAAAGGATGATGAACAAACAGTTTTATATATCACTGCAGTTGAGCCACAATATGCTGATAATAAAAATGATTTGTACCATTCAATTATCATCGAAGGCGGTGATTATGCCCGGTTTACTTTTGAAGGAAAACCAACAAAAAGTGAACTACAGCAATTTTTATATATGATTTATGGTGTCTATATGCCTAATCTCAATCTAACCCGCCGCGCGGGACATGATATAGAGTATTATAACCTAAAAGATCCGAATAATCCTGAATGTAACTATAATAATCCAGAAAACCATATGGTCGCATTTGATTATTTTGTGCCGATTAAAGGAACACCTCCCTCCACATAAACTAATTGATTATAATAGTTGCTAGCTGATCAAATCCAAGGGAATTTTCTCCTCGGCAAGATTATTGTTACATTATTTAATATCAGAGTTAAATTTGCTGTTCATCTTAATGCTGGCTCAATTAAATGAGATATATCCCTCCGCTGTTTCTACTACCCAGCCATTCGCCAACCAAGGCGTTCCCTAAAAATATACCTTTGAAATAGAGCAGTTACGTAAACGCCTTTCAGCCTAAGTCGGCACACCCAGTATGCGATTAAGAAGTGCTCCTAACCCTATTCCATGACTAACAAATAAAGGTATACTCCCTTGCTGGTAAAGAATGACACTTCTCTAGAACAGTAAAAATGCGTTCCGTTATCTCCCCCATAGATTCACCGTTAGGAATACGTCCCCCGCGGGAGAGTCATTAACCAAACGCCAACGCTATTCTTCATTACTTAACGAACTAATAATTCTCCCTTCAAGTATTCCCATGTTCAATTCCCTTGACCCTGGCTCAAGAATAATGTTAAAACGGCAAGCTTGTGTGATAATTTCTGCGCGGGCGCCATAGTCGCTGAATATAATATGAGTGATGCCAGTTGATTTAATTTTTTCAGCAATCAATTTAGCTTGTCTAATACCAACTTCAGTAATTAAGCTCTCAGATTGTCCCTGAATACGCCGAGCCACGTTCCATTCAGTTTCTCCTTAGCGAACAAGATAGACCTGTAACATAATAATTTTACCTTATACTGCACAAAATAATATTTTAAAGGATACTAATTAATGTATAAAGTAATCGCGGCAACCGCAAATCCAGCCAAAATAAACGCTATTAACTTAGCATTTAAAGCTGTTTTTGGTGCTAGCAATTATCAAATCGAGAGCATCAATGTAAGTAGTAACGTAACCAAACAACCAATTGGTAATACAGAACAGGTGCACGCTAGCGTGTTATGACTGCACGTCAAGTTCAACCTGAAGCAGATTTTTGGGTAGGTATAGAAACTGGCATTGAAGATGAAATGACTTTTGCCTGGATCACTATTGAGTATAAACAAATTGGAGGTGAATCCCGGGCTGCCAGTATTATGTTACCGAACAAATTCTGTTTAGTATCCAGCAAGGCCATGAATTAGGCGATGTAATGGCTAATATCACTGGTATGACTAATATTAAACATAACAAAGGGGAAATTGTTTTTTTACCAATGTTTACTTAGTCGTACCAGCGTCTACCAGCAAGCACTTTAGCATTAGTTCCTATCCAACGTGAAATTTATAAAGAACTTAATGTGCTAAATGACGACTAACTCATGTCAGTTTAACAAAATTGTATAAAGACTGGCTAAAGGTGTACATTTACATAATTAATAAAACATTTTTATGGCTTGAGTAACTGCTGTTCTAACCAATCTTTCACCTCTCTAGTAGCACTCTTCAGACTATTGGACCCCCGCGTGATGGTGGCAATTCCAACACCTAACTCACTTTTAAGTTCCCGCTGACTCATTTCACCTCCCATTAATGCCTGAACAATTCTAACTCTAGTCGCCAATGCCATACGTTCATCTGGGGTTAAAAATAATTGCAAAATGGGTTGCTGTAGTTCCTGTTGAAAAGAACTCCGCAATAATTCGACAAAGCGTTGCCAATCACTATTTTCTTCAGGTTGAAGGGCTGGATCAATAAGATAGTTTTCCATAATATATACCGCCATACTATTTAACTAGTACAATAGCATAACATAAACTCGTCTCTTATGTATATAAAAAGCACTAATAGTTCATCATCCAGTCGCCATTTGTTAAGAAATGACCTGACTTACCGAGAAAATGCTGATAAGAAAGATCGTAAACAAGTATATTTTTAACATAACGTCGAGTTTCAGAAAATGGGATACTTTCAATAAAAGCGATAACATCCAATTTTCCATTACTTACTACCAATCAACGTTTCACTATGGCTAGCCCAGCATTATAAGCTGCTCACGCTAATACCCGATTAAATCCAAATTGCTGAAAAACTGTCTCTAAATATGCAGTACCAAGCTCAATATTTTTTTCTGGATAAATCAATTTACTACTACCAGTATAGTCTGCAATGCTATTAGATTTTGTCACTTGTTGTGCTGTCTGTGGCATTAATTGCATCAAACCAATCGCACCCGCAGCCGAACGCACTTGTGGGTTCCAACCACTTTCTTGCCTGGCAATCGCCATGGCAAAACTTTTAGCAATTTTTTATCTTTCGTGAGGCGCTCAAATTAACGTTCCTAGGCAATAGGAAAACGTTCTGTTAAATGATCCCATAGTTTGGCAATAATTGTTGCCTGTACACTCAAATCAGCACACCGATGTTCAAATGCATAACGTGCTAGTTGCTATTGGCAAATTTTTTTCTGTCTGATAAACAGATTTATCCATTCAGTTCGAGCTAAATTTTCCTTTTACCAAAATAACAATTCACCAATTCACTGTACTTCAGGCAATGAATCGATATCATCTTCAAGTTTAGCCGCCACCGCAATATTAATAGGATACGGAATGTTCAATTTTTGTGCAGCAACCATGGGATAAAATCCGCACCGTTTCACCAAGTTGAATAATATCTTTTTACCTTGTTTATGCTTTCCTTGAGCTATTAAGGTAATCAGCCGCCAATATTGCCACTCTTCTTTATTTCGGCTTTCTTTAGGTAACCGCGTTAACCATTGCACAAACAAAACCATATCATTGCTTAACAGCGGCTAAACATACTCTCCGTTCACGTAAAGAAATTGAAGATCGGTGTTAAATAACATGATCACGCCACTTTGTTTGTTGTTGCTTTGCATTACCGAATAATTGCCAGGCGATATCATCGTTCAATTGCTGCCGTTGTAAATGGTTCATTTTCTGTGCTTTGATGATAATCGGTATTGCATTGCAGCATTTGCCTGGTCTACCTACTGGCTAGCAAATTCAACGACTAAAGAGGGAGCTTGCTGTAATTTGGCCAAGCTCTGACCGATAATTTGATCTTTAACTGGTAAACGATTGACTAGGCTGGTAACCAGAGCCGCATCATTGCTTTTAATGGCTAAAAAAATACGTTGCAAAATCAATTCGGTTGTTAATTTTCCTGCTTGTTGCCAAATAGTAAAAAGTTGATCGCACGCTTTAGGAAATGAATAACCGTGTAAGCAAATCTGTTTCACTCCCTGAAACGCTCTGCTTGCTTATGACCACCTGTTTGCCATTTGGTGGCATAATAATAATTACAGAGAGCAATAATTGCTCTCTGTGGTGTAGGGCTAAAAGCTAGCAGGCTATGCCATTCGCTCCGCTGGGCAAACTAATTGACAAAAAATAGATAACTTTTGATTAAGGAGAAAATGAGGATATTTGTTTTATAAAAGCATTAACTTGGGTCACAGAAATCACATTAATATTTTGCGTTAATTGCCGATATTCTAAATAAGGGTAAAGCGGATATTCTGTTAAAGTTGGCATCAAACGCGCTACTCGATGTTATCGTTAGCATCCCAAGCTTGTTTAATTGCCTGATAGCGTTGACGTTGAGCAGTCAATGAATCCCCAGAGCATGGAATAGAGTATCATTAGTAATATTATCTGTTGCCACCATTTTCTCGACTCCATTGCTCACTCCTGTTTAAGATAACAATATCTATATAAAAATATTATTATCCAAAGCAAATATAATCACTGAGATAATTTAAAAATACATCATAAAAATATAATTCCATATGATTGCAAAATTATTGCCAGTATACTTAACGATCAATATCCTACATAAAAACTAAACTAGTAATGATAGTAAATAGGATTGTGTATAATAACCATTCAGCAACCTTCCTCACTTAATTAAATGGCTCAATACAATATGAATAAGGTAATCATTTATTAAAAAAAACTTTATGCTAAAGAGCAGCAATAAATCTTGATTAGGATATTATTAATCGATCGATTAATCTCAATTTAAGCAGAATTTAACCAAATGCCTAAACATTTTCTTCAAATGAGATAAGCGATACGTTGATATCTAAAATTATTCAATTAGCTAAAAGGTAGAATAAATTGACACAGTTCGTCTATTCCATGCATCGAGTGGGAAAAATTGTCCCACCGAAAAGACATATCTTAAAAAATATCTCTCTTAGTTTCTTCCCGGGTGCCAAAATTGGCGTTCTTGGCCTTAATGGAGCGGGTAAATCAACATTACTTCGCATTATGGCTGGTATCGATACTGAAATTGAAGGTAAAGCACGCCCCAATCCAGGGATCAAAATTGGCTATCTCTCCCAGGAACCAAAACTTAATCCTAATCATACCGTACGTGAAGTGGTTGAAGAGGCAGTTAGTGAAATAAAAAATGCCCTTACTCGCCTTGATGAAGTTTATGCTGCCTATGCTGAACCTGATGCTGACTTTGATAAACTGGCAAAAGAACAAGGCCAGTTAGAAGCAATTCTGCAATCACATGACGGCCATAATTTGGATAGCCAGTTGGAGCGTGCAGCCGATGCATTACGCTTACCACCCTGGGAGACAAAAATAGAACAACTTTCAGGTGGAGAACGGCGTCGTGTAACTATTTGTCGTTTACTGCTGGAAAAACCCGATATGCTATTACTTGATGAGCCCACTAACCATTTGGATGCAGAATCCGTTGCCTGGTTAGAACGGTTTTTACATGATTATGAAGGTACTGTTGTTGCTATCACTCACGATCGCTACTTCTTAGATAATGTTGCTGGTTGGATCCTGGAACTTGATCGAGGAGAGGGTATTCCATGGGAAGGTAATTATTCCTCTTGGTTAGAACAAAAAGAGACTCGCCTAGCCCAAGAGGCTTCTAGCGAAGCTGCTCGCCGTAAATCGATCGAGAAAGAGCTTGAGTGGATCCGACAAAATCCTAAAGGTCGTCAAACAAAAGGAAAAGCACGTTTAGCCCGTTTTGAAGAGTTAAACAATGTTGAGTATCAAAAACGTAATGAAACCAGTGAGCTCTTCATTCCGCCAGGGCCTCGTCTTGGCGACAAAGTTTTGACAGTTGAAAATCTCAGTAAATCCTATGGTGATCGGGTTTTAATTGATAACCTCAGTTTCTCGATCCCTAAAGGAGCTATCGTTGGTATTATCGGCCCAAATGGAGCGGGAAAATCAACCCTTTTTAGGATGATTTCAGGTCAAGAACAGCCTGATTCTGGCACAATAATCCTAGGTGAAACCGTTAAAGTTGCCTCGGTTGAACAGTTCCGTGACACAATGGACAATAATAAAACTGTTTGGGAAGAAGTATCCGGCGGGCAAGACATTATGCGGATCGGTAACTTTGAAATCCTAAGTAGAGTCTACGTAGGGCGTTTTAATTTCAAGGGTGTTGACCAGGGTAAACGGGTTGTAGAACTCTCTGGTGGTGAACGAGGCCGATTACATTTGGCAAAACTTCTCCAAGTTGGTGGTAATATGTTACTTTTGGATGAGCCAACCAACGATTTGGATGTCGAAACATTACGCGCTTTAGAAAACGCATTACTAGAATTTCCAGGCAGTGCATTGGTTATTTCCCACGATCGCTGGTTTCTTGACCGTATTGCCACTCATATTATTGATTATCAGGATGAAGGAAAAATCACTTTCTTTGAAGGTAATTTTAGTGAATATGAAGATTATAAAAAACGGACATTGGGCTTAGATACGCTAGAACCTCATCGCATCAAATATAAAAAAATGAGCAAATAAATAACCCAAATAGAATAAGGCTTGTTAAAGCGAGCCTTATCATTTAAAAACTCGGAGATTTTTCATCCATCATAATTAATTGCTGAACCAGCTCAATACAGCGTAAAAAACGCTCATCATAATTAGGCGAATCAACCACCACGAATTCCACTTGATTTTCAACAAGTAGCTCAATCAATAAATTTTGAAATGTTATGCGTTCCTCATCACTACCCAAATTACGTAACCCATCAGCGACCCATGGGGTATTATTTTCTAATAAAATAACCAGATCAAAAGAATATTCATCAATCAATGCTTGCACAAAAGGATGTGGTTTCCCCTCATATTGTTTACAAAAAGCTTGAGTGGTAATGAAATCAGTATCAATAAAAGTTACTTTATTGGCATATTTAACGGCAAAATCAATATACTTTGCATGACCCAATGCGATCTTGTCATAATCAGAATATTGTAACGCCATCTCATCACCACCTAAATGAGAAAAAACATAATCACGACCATATTCCCACGCACTGGTGGTGTTAAAAATATTCGCTAGCTTGTTAACTAAAGTCGATTTACCACTTGATTCCCCACCTAGTATAGCAACTTTACGGACAAAAAAAGGTTTTACTTCCGTTGGAATATATTCCCAATACCGAAATGGAGCTTGCCTAATTTGATTGCCACTAATATTCATAAATGTGCGTTCAGGATCAATAAGCACCATTTTTGCACCAAGATATTTTTTATAATGAACAATATTATCCACTTCGCCAGAATAAATAAATTGTGGTTGAATATTTCTTGCCATTAAAAAATTTTTCATTCCTTCACTCCATACTTGCCAGCCATGTGGGTATGGCTCTATGCCTTGCTCATCAAAGGAATGAATATAAATATTTTTTTGATATTTGAAGGTTTGTAATAACCAACGTAGTCTATCACTTACTGTTGGTTGTTGTGACATAGAACTATCGATAAAAAGCACTCTATCACGAGGTTCATCATGACAAAGAATAACATATAATTCATCAACTTGACTACATGCGCGCTGTATCAGATAAATATGTCCAGTATGTAATGGATAAAATTTACCAAATACCACACCAACACGTTTTGGTTTTAATGGATATTCAATATTTAAAAAACGATGCAATGCGGCAATTTTTTGCACGTGAGGATTGTTAATTTTATCATTAATTAATTGGCTTAGATAACCTTTTGTCACGCCGCAAGCGGTAGCAATCTGTTGTAAAGTACAACCAGTTTGCTTAATTGCATGTTTCAAATAATCAAACTGTTTCATAGCCTCTCCGGTTAATCAAAGTTTTCCATAACCGTTAATGCCTCTGACAGTTTTTTCACACCAAATAACTGCATATTGGCTAATGGTTTTTTGGGTACATTAGCATAAGGGACAATCGCTCGTTTAAAACCATGTTTTGCCGCCTCAATGATCCGCTCTTGGCCACTAGGTACTGGACGGATTTCACCAGCCAACCCGACTTCACCAAAAACCACAACATTACGCGGCAGTGGACGATTACGGAAACTTAATACTAAAGAAAAGAGTAAAGCAAGATCGACACTAGTTTCCGTCACTTTAACCCCACCAACAACATTAACAAAAACATCTTGATCCGACATTTTCAATCTGCCATGCTGATGCAAAATAGCCAGCAGAATAGCTAATCTATTCTGCTCCAAACCAACAGTAACTCGCCGTGGATTAGCTAACATTGAATAATCCACTAACGCCTGAATTTCCACTAACAATGGGCGCGTTCCTTCCCAAACAACCATCACCGAGCTGCCCGAAGTGATCTCTTTTGCACGACTGAGAAAAATAGCGGATGGGTTATTCACTTCTTTTAACCCTTTTTTCGTCATGGCAAATACGCCCAGTTTATTAACCGCACCAAATCGATTTTTATGGCTTCTTAAAGTACAAAATCGTGAATCTGCTTCACCATCGAGCATTATCGAACTGTCAATACAGTGTTCAAGAACTTTTGGGCCCGCCAAAGAACCATCTTTAGTAACATGCCCTACCATGATAATGGCGATCTCTCGTGTTTTAGCAAATCGGGTAAGATAAGCGGCAGTTTCTCGGACTTGTGCCACACTACCCGGTGATGACTGTATATCCGCCATATGCATGACCTGAATAGAACCAATCAACATCAATTTTGGCTGTTCCTGCTCTGCAATCAAACAAATTTGCTCAATACTGGTTTCAGATAGCATATTGAGATTATCGGACGGTAACCCTAATCGATGAGCTCGCATCGCCACTTGCTGTAAAGACTCCTTACCCGTGACGTATAAAGTTTTCATTTGTGATGAAAGCCGACACATGGTTTGAAGAAGCAAGGTACTTTTACCAGCACCTGGATTACCACCAATTAAAATTGCGCTACCCGGTACCACACCGCCACCCAGCACGCGATCAAATTCTTTAAAATCAGTAGAAAAGCGTGGCAATGCTTCTAAACTAATAGCAGACAATTTCTGTACTTGGTTACCTGCAACGCTACCGGCATAACCATTAAAGCATTCTGCTCGCGAGGTAGAACTCGCTGCTAATCTTACCTCTGTGATCGTGCTCCATGTATGGCAAGCCATGCATTTGCCTTGCCAACGAGGATAATCTGCACCACATTCATTACAGACAAATGCTCTTTTTACTGCTTTTGCCACCGCCATTGCCTCTCTTATTTGTTGTTCTAATAATTAACGTTCTTCATGTTTTAAAGCACCACTTAAAACACAAAGTACCCCCATCAAATCAGCATGTTGAATCGCTACTTTTGCCCTGGCCTGTACTTTAGGTTTAGCATGATAAGCAATACCCAGCCCAGCCTTACGGATCATTTTTACATCGTTTTCGCGATCACCAATAGCAACGGTTTGCTCGATTGGAATAGAAAATTGTCTGGCTAATTTTATTAAGGTTTGTGCTTTGACTTTAGCATCCACAATGTTGCCATTCACTTTACCGGTCAATTTGTTATCTTTAATTTCTAGTTTGTTAGCCACCGTTGCTGTTAATTTTAATTTTTCCTTTAAATAATTAGTAAAAAAATTAAATCCACCCGAAACAATAACAACATGCCAATCAAACGCCTGCAATTTACGCACAAGACTCGTTAAGCCTGGTGTCAGGGGCATATGCTCTATTACATTTTGCAAAATTTGGATGTCGGTTCCAGCAAGTAACTTAACTCGAGCTTTTAGACTTTCACTAAAATTAATTTCCCCTTGAATAGCGCGTTCAGTAATTTCAGCAATCTGCTTGCCAACTCCTGCTAAACGAGCAATTTCATCAATACATTCGATTTGAATTGCCGTTGAATCCATATCCATCACTAACAATCCTGACACACGTAAGCGGGGAATGTTGCCCAGCGGTACAACATCTAAACTACACTCTTCAGATATTTTCTTTATTTTTGCGCTTAAGCTACCCGCGATACGAACTACCTGATAATCATCAATGCGCCAAGAAGAAACAATTACAATGGCAGTGCCAGAGCGTTGCTGAAAGTGACTGATACGTTGCTTATTCAGTCCTCGTCCATAAAGTAACCAACCACTATCACCAGCACGATAATCCAAAGGCATAACCTCTTCACCACTCAGTGAAAGCGGTAATCCAGGCCATTTTTGGATCTCATTAGGCAAATAACAATAGGTTAAACTCGTCGACATTAATTCATACTCCTGTAATCCAATAGCGACAATTAGCCAACAAAAAACTACTTTTCAAACTACCCTATCATCTTAACCTCTAGCAATATGATAATGAACTAAGTTTAAAATAGCCTATTATGATTAAAACGAAATTAAAGTTTCGATTACATAAAACAGTTATCATTTTAATTTGCCTCTCCTTACTCGTTATTCTAATCCAAGGAGTTACCTATTTCAGTCGTTCACATCAACAAATCAGAATCGAGCAGTTTAAAGAACTGGCTCTTACACTCGCTGAATAAGTAGCCTTTAGCTTATCCAATTATATACAAAGTGATGGTAAGAATTTTAATAATGAACAGCTCCTTGCCATTCTTAATCAATTAACAATTAATAAACATATTCTCGATGCAAGAGTTTATCTTAATGATGGCAACCAAATTCAACATGCAGGTGAAAAGATTGCTTTACGAGATCAGTTATGCATTAATCAAACGACATCTCACAGCTATGTTAACTATCAATTGGTTGTTCCAATCTTAGATACTGAAAAACCAAAAGGCTTTTTACGTTTAACCATCGATGCTCATCAATTTAGTATAGGATCTAAACAAATAGATAATATGGCTAATTTATTAAGGATTATGTTACTTTTAGCACTAACTATCGGTTTTATTCTGACTAATATCTTATCAAGATCGAGTCCAATACATTGGTCAAAATTACCTTTTTTATCAAAAAGCAATAATCGTTTTGCAAACAATCAGCAAAAGAAATAAAATTGCTAAAAAGAAAGCAGATTAAAATCTGCTTTCTTGCTTGAGTTAAATTTAATTATTTATTTTTTATATCCAGTAATAGTAATGATTCTAACGCAATTTCAACCATATCATTAAATGTCGTTTGCCGTTCTGCTGAAGTTGCCTCTTCACCACGACGAATATGATCAGAAACAGTACAAATGGTTAATGCTTTCACACCATATTCCGCCGCAATGCTATACATACCAGCAGCTTCCATTTCCACCCCCAAAATGCCATATTTTTCCATTTTATCAAACACTTGAATTTGTGGGGGATAAAAAAGATCAGTAGAAAAAATATTACCTACCCGTACATTGATATTTTTTGCTTTAGCCGCAGTAACAGCATTATGAACCAGATCATAATCAGCAATAGCAGCAAAATCATTATCGTCAAATTTTAGTCGATTAACTTTAGAATCAGTGCATGCTCCCAGGCCAATAATAATGTCGCGTAATTTTACTTGATGGCTAATAGCACCACAGGAACCAACCCGTATTATTGTTTTAACACCAAAGTCAATAATTAACTCTTTCATGTAAATTGAACAAGAAGGGATGCCCATACCATGTCCCATCACAGAAATGCTACGGCCTTTATAGTTACCAGTAAAACCTAACATACCACGAACATCATTTACCTGACGGCTGTCGGCCAAAAAATTTTCTGCAATATATTTTGCACGTAAAGGATCACCTGGCATCAAAATAACTTCCGCAAAATCGCCTATCTCAGCATTAATATGTGGTGTGGCCATAAATAGATTTCCTTTTATTTCTTATCGATAAAATCGGGAATATAAACGAATATTTCCCATCATACTTAAAATAGCGTTTTGCCATATTCCATCGGCGACAAACTAAAATATTGAGCAACGGTTTGACCAATATCAGCAAAGGTTTGTCGATGACCTAGTGCCCCAGGTTTTACTTTTGGGCCATAAATTAAAATAGGAATATTCTCCCGAGTATGATTAGTTCCTGGCCAGGTCGGATCACAACCATGATCAGCGGTAATAATCAAAACATCATCATTCTCTATTAATGCCAACATTTCAGGTAAACGGCGATCAAACAACTCTAATGCAGCAGCATAACCAGCAACATCACGACGATGTCCATATGAAGAATCAAAATCAACAAAATTAGTAAATACGATGGTGTTGTCTGCAGATTTTTTAATCTCCTTAAGGCTAGCATCAAATAGCGCTTCAATGCCGGTCGCTTTTACTTTCTTAGTAATACCGACATTGGCATAAATATCTGCAATCTTGCCAATTGAAACCACCTCTCCGTTTTTTTCTTCAACCAGTTTTTTCAGAATCGTTGGTGCTGGTGGTTCAACGGAATAATCTCGACGATTACCTGTACGCTGAAAACAGCCTGCTTTATTGCCAATAAAAGGACGAGCAATCACACGCCCGACATTATAAGCGTCATCATCTAGCACTCTTCTCGCTATCTCACAAAGCTGATAAAGACTTTTAACCCCAAAAGTATCTTCATGGCATGCTATCTGAAAGACTGAATCAGCTGAAGTATAGAAAATAGGTTTACCTGTTTTCATATGCTCTTCACCTAATTGATCCAAGATCACCGTGCCTGAAGCGTGGCAATTTCCGAGATAGCCGGGCAAATTAGCCTCTTCAACTAATTTATCCAATAATTGTTGCGGAAAACTATTTTTTTCCGCTGTAAAATATCCCCATTCAAACAGAACCGGTACCCCAGCAATTTCCCAATGACCTGATGGTGTATCTTTGCCGGAAGATAACTCACTCGCATAACCATAGGCACCTATAATCTCGGCATCTTCATCTAGGCCGATTGGAAATGTTCCTGATGAGCCCTCAGCGGCTTTTCCTAACCCTAAACGCGATAAATTAGGCAAATAGAGTTTACCTTTACGGCCCTCATCAGCCTTCCCTTGCACACAAGCGGTCGCAATATGCCCTAAAGTGTTCGCACCCGCATCACCGAATCTATCAGAGTCAGGCGTAGCGCCGATACCAAAAGAATCAAGAACCATAATGAATATACGTTTCATAATTACCCTTGGTTAGTTCAAATTCAATTAATCCATTATTAAGCAAAAAAACGCATTCCATAATCCGAATTCATAATAACTATTTACTATCACCAATAAATATAAAACAATAATCGATGCTATCTATTTAAAAACTTCTTTTATTAGTGATCATTTTCACAGATCATAAAAATAGACATTGTCATTTTTTGCCAGCCAATAATTACTGAAACACTGCATAAAAAGAACAATAAAAACTAATAGTCGCCAGCAAAATTACCTATTTGGTATCCTAATGTATTTAATAAACTAGACAATAAGCTTGATGCGCCAAAACGAGAATGATGAATATCCACCCATTCCTTTTCCATGATACGATCGCCTAAAGCCAGATATTGAGCAGCTTCTTCTGTAGTACAAACGCCACCTTCCACCTTACAACCCACCTAGTTAGCAACGCCGATACCTCGAATAACCTTAATCATAATTTCAACATTCTCTAAGGTGGCATTTATCGCTACTTTACCCCTTGAAGTCTTAACAAAATCAGCGCCGGCAACAATGGCAATTTCTGCGGCTTGTTGAATAAGATTAGTCTGCTGTAATTCACCAGCTTCAATAATAACTTTCAGTAAAACACCACGCGTTAGACAAATTTCTTTACCCTCTTTAACCAAGTCAAAACCAATTTGCTTATTACCTGCTATTAATACTCGATAAGAAAAAACAACGTCAACTTCATCTTCCCTATAAGCAATAGCAGCTTATATTTCAGCTAATGCAATTGCAATATCATGCCCGCCAAATGGAAAATTAGTTACTGTTGCAATTCGAATATTCGGCGTGTTTTGTTCAGCTAAAATCTTACGTGCCAATGGAATAAAGCGAGGATAAATACATATCGCAGCAGTATTTCCTCGGCCGGTTTTTGCTTGATGGAATAATATCTTCACTTTTTCATCAATATCGCCATCATTTAGCAGAGTCAAATCCATCAAATTTAATGCGCGTTTTACAGCTAATTTTAATTCCATCATATAATTCTCTAAAGCTAATGACATTGTTGCTTCAGCGATTAAGCCACCGCTTAATATACAAGATTTATTAGGTTACATTGCCGCCAACGATAAAAAGAAGCCAGCAATAGTTGCACTCATTAAATTAGATAACGAACCGGCTAATACTGCTTTAAAACCCAATCGAGCAACATCTTTACGACGCTTTGGTGAAATTCCGCCTAATCCCCCCAGTAATATGGCTACTGAAGCTAAATTAGCAAAACCACACAATGCAAAAGAGATAATGGTTTTAGTGTGTTCAGAAAGTACTTGCTTACCTGCAGCAATAACAACGCTATCAGGTTTTAAGTATTCGCCAAAATTCATATAAGCAAAAAATTCATTGACCACTAACTTTTGGCCGATAAACGAACCGGCAATTGGCGCTTCATGCCAGGGTATACCAATCAAATAGGCAATTGGCGCAAAGATCCAGCCTAAGATCAATTCTAATGATAAGCCTGGTATATGGATCCAACCTCCAATCACCGCCAAAATGCCATTAAGTAAAGCTATCAATGCAACAAATGCCAGCAACATCGCACCGACATTTAAAGCAAGTTGCATGCCGGAAGAAGCGCCAGCAGCGGCAGCATCAATAATATTAACTGGCCGCTCTTCGCCACTCGCCACACTGACCATATTGACGGCATCATGGGTTTTCTCTGTTTCCGGCACCATCAATTTAGCAAACAATAATCCCCCTGGCGCCGCCATAAAAGACGCCGCAATCAGATATTCCATTGACACTCCCATTTGCGCATAGCCGGCCAATACAGAACCAGCAACCGAAGCTAATCCTCCACACATAACAGCAAATAGCTCAGAGTTGGTCATTGTTGCAATATAAGGTCTGACGACCAAAGGCGCTTCTGTATGGCCAACAAAAATATTAGCAGTCGCCGATAACGACTCGGTACGTGAGGTGCCTAATATCCATTGTAGAAATCCACCTAAGATTTTGATAAAAAACTGCATAATGCCGAGATAATAAAGCACGGCAATTAATGAAGAGAAGAAAACAATGACCGGTAAAACACGTAAGGCAAAAATAAAACCGCTACCGCCAAACAGTTCAAACATTTTATTGGAGACTAAGCCACCAAAAATAAAATCCATTCCAACTTGCCCATAACCAATCACACTAGAGACTGCATCAGATACAGTTTCCAAAGTGCGGCGACCCGCTGGGATATAAAGAACAAATACGCCAATTGTCATTTGAATAACAAAAGCACCAAATACGGTACGGAATTTAATTGCTCGACGGTTACTGGAAAAAATGATAGCGATAAAAATCAATACTACCATCCCTAACAGGCCCATAATGAGTTGCATGAATAATATCCCTGTGTATTTTATATCAAATAAAAAATTTCTATTGCCTAAAAAACAAACTGCCAGTTAAATGCGCAGACACTATAACGATTTCGCATTAATAATTTGCTGTCAGTATCTCAAATAATCATAATGGAAAATCACGAAAAAATAAATTTTGCGACACATATAACTTACGAAAAGTGATATTGACGCCAAAAATTATTTAATTAAACAGCATAATTATAGGTAAATGATTTATTGGTATTATTATTAATCCATATTATTCTGCCCTTTTTTGATATTAAATAGTTGCAAACTATTGTTATAAAGCTGTGCTTCAATTTCCTCTGCTGACTCTTGCCGAAGGTTACATAGTGCCTTGAATACCAAACGTATTCTTTCGGGACGATTAACCTGCCCCTGAAATCCATCTAATGGCATATCAGGTGCATCAGTTTCAAGTACTGGTGACGTCAGCGGCAATTCCCCCAACTACTGCTCTGGTTTTCTTAGCACGTTCATAAGTGATGACACCACCAATACGGATAAAATAGCCTAAACGGATAAACGCATTCGCTTGCGACAAACTGCCAGCAAATGCATGTATGACTCCCTTTTTTGGTACATCAATTCGTCTTAATAAAGCAGCTAACTGATCATGACTTTTACGCGAGTGAAGAATAACTGGTAAATCATATTGTTTAGCCAACTTTAATTGTTGGAACAGCAATGCTTGTTATCGCTTAACTGCGGCATTATTAACAATAATAATCTAAGCCTATTTCACCAATAGCAACACATTTATTGCTGTTTTGCTGCAATAAAGCCACTAATTCAGCAAAATGATCAGGTAAATAATCTGCGATATACAAAGAATGAAAACCTAATGCGGCATATAAATGAGGATACTGTTGTGCCAGTGAATATACTCGCTCAAAATTCTCAATACCGACAGCCGGGATAATGATATTAGTCACATTAACTTTCGCAGCACGCAGAAAGCTATCTTCAATATCACGAATAAAAGGAGAAAAATCAAAATGACAATGAGTGTCAACGAACATCAATGATTAATTCTTCATCACCTGATTTTGGTTCTTCATCTTATTGATTCGAAATCATATCACAGACAAAGATGCAGAATTAACAACCAGATTATTTTCGATGGAAAGCTGATAAGACGCTAAATCATTAGAAAAATAGTCTCTTAAGCTGATTAAAAAATAGCGGCTACATCGACGTCAATGAGATAATCACGATCTAAAGTTGAAGCACGGCTACCTAACGCACAACTTCATTAAGAGTTTCGGTGGATAAATTTCAAAAATTTGGATACCTGGCGGTGGCGCTGCAATAAATTTCTGAGTCTATTGAGCAAGCTTTTAATATGTACTTTGATCATATTAGCCATCCGCCGTATATTACGGTGTTCCAACCAGCGAGTCATCCTCTTTAACCATTCGGATGTATAATAAATTCCTGAAGGAACCGTTCTAATTACCACAATTATTTTTGCACCACGGTGGTAAGCTTCTTCAACAGGAATTGGAGCAGTGATACCACCATCATGATAAAGCTCGCCATTAAATACCGTACCCTAACGATAAAATCCGGAGATAACACTTAACGCCCGAATAATATCTAATCAGCTTATCTTGTGTTGATTGAAAATAAAGTGGACTAAAATCCTCATAGCGACATGCACTGATTAAAAATTGACATCCGCTATCTAAGCAAAACAATCCAGTAGAGAAATCAAGAGGTAATTCACGGGAAGTGATATCAATTAGCCAATCTAAATCAATCATATGGCCACCACGAATAAAACGTAATGGATTAAAAAATTGAGATTTAATGGTATAAGCAGTGATCACTTTAGGGGCATAACCGCGCTGTTGACAAAGATAAGCCGATAAATTTTGCGCGCCTGCCGATGTCCCTATCATGATGTTAAATGGGTTGAAACCAATACGTAGAAATTCATCCAATACACCTACGGTAAAAATACCACGCTGCCCACCCCCTCACAGACTAATGCTATTTTGCCGAGATCATGTGCATTATCATCGAAGGTTAAAGGCTCAATATTACCCAATGTAACTGAAATATGTCTTCCCATATTGCTTTCCACCCCCTCCCCCTTAAAACTGATAGTAGCCCCTTTAAATACAGTCTGCTATTTAAAATCTACTATTATGTTTAATACTGAGATTTTAACAGCTTAGAAGTTTGGGAGGGAGAAATAAATACAACAACTAAAAAAATAGTCATACCGCCGCCGCCGCCACTAATAGCAAGTGATGGTAATGTAATAAAAAATCAATATGCAATTAATTAATGCTCACGTGTTTTACAGAACTTAATATCAGGATAGCGCTCGCTTGTTATATTAAGATTTACCATGGTTGGAGCAATATAACTGAGGTTGTCACAACCATCTAAAGCCAGGTTTTGTTCATTTCTACGTTTGAACTCCTCTAATTTTTTTACGCCATCACATGAGATCCAGCGCGCGGTTGACACATTTACAGGCTCATAAATAGCTTCAACATTGTATTCACTCTTCAAGCGCGCTACCACCACATCAAACTGAAGCACACCTACAGCACCAACTATAAGATCATTATTTGCTAAAGGACGAAATACCTGGACAGCACCCTCTTCGGATAACTGAACCAATCCTTTAAGTAACTGTTTCTGTTTTAACGGATCACGTAAACGAATGCGTTTGAATAGTTCAGGCGCAAAATTGGGAATACCTGTAAATTTTAACGTTTCTCCCTGCGTAAAGGTATCACCAATCTGAATAGTACCATGATTATGCAATCCAATAATATCACCCGGAAACGCTTCTTCAACATGGGAGCGATCACCCGCCATAAAGGTGAGTGCATCTGAAATAACCACCTCTTTTTTGCCTCGTACCTGATAAAGTTTCATACCTTTTTGATAGCTACCAGACACAATGCGTAAAAAAGCCACCCGATCACGATGTTTTGGATCCATATTAGCTTGTATTTTGAACACGAAACCCGAAAATTTCTTTTCTTGGGCAATAACAATACGACTATCAGCCTGCCGCGGCATCGGTGTTGGAGCCCAATTGACCAAACCGTCTAACATATGATCAACACCAAAATTACCCAAAGCGGTACCAAAAAAGACCGGGGTTAACTTGCCTTGCAAAAAAGCGTCTAAATTAAATTCATAAGAAGCGCCTTTTACTAACTCAAGCTCTTCTCGTAGCTGAACAGCAAAGTCATCACCAACTACTTTGTCCAATTCGATATTATTTAATCCTTTAATAATAACTACTTCTTGAATAACATGTCCTTGCCCACTTTGGTATAAAATGGTTTCATCACGATAAAGATGATAAACCCCTTTAAATAACTTACCACAACCAATTGGCCAAGTAATCGGACTACAAGCGATATTTAATTCACTTTCAACCTCATCCATTAATTCCATCGGGTCGCGAATATCACGATCTAATTTATTCATAAAGGTTAAAATAGGCGTGTCACGCAGCCGAGTTACTTCCATCAATTTACGCGTACGATCTTCAACACCTTTCGCCGAATCAATTACCATCAAACAGCAATCGACCGCCGTTAAAGTACGATAGGTGTCTTCCGAAAAATCCTCATGTCCTGGCGTATCAAGCAAATTAACCAAGCAATCTTGATAAGGAAACTGCATTACCGAAGTGGTAATCGAGATCCCTCGCTGCTTTTCCATCTCCATCCAATCAGATTTTGCATGCTGATTCGAACCACGACCTTTCACTGTGCCTGCTTTTTGAATAGCTTGGCCAAACAATAGCACTTTTTCTGTGATCGTGGTTTTCCCCGCATCAGGGTGAGAAATAATAGCAAAGGTTCTTCTCCGCTCTATTTCCTGACAAAAACTATTCTCTTTCATTATAACTATCCAACATACACAACGTGATGTATAAAAAATTGGCAAAAATTCTACACCGACAAAGCCATTTTGAAAACAATTACCGGATAATTAAAAAACATTTTTTAGTAAAATTAAATATAAAAAGATCAAAGAAAATTGTTTTTAGCTAGAGATAAATTATTTAATTGAATCAGAAGAGCTATTACTTACACAATATTAAAAATAGGAGTATTCAGCTAATTTATCAAAACCAAATAATCAGCAGACTAGTATAATAGGATATTTTGTCAAACATAATTTCTCTTTTTTAAGATAATAAATGACAAAATTGGGTTACTCATAATTGGATAAATAGATTAATATTATTCACATATAAGCAAGTGTATAATATAAAGATAATCATTATTTAATAAATCGAAAATAATATAAAAATGCCATCAAAAAGGATGACATTAATGAGATATTTTGAATAAAAATCATCTAATTTAACAACAATAAACAAGATACATCATCACCATAATTAAATTTATTAATTAGTTCATCAAGCTGCTTATGGAAATTAGAAGAATGCAAGGTAACGGTCGAATAATGACAAAACATTAACTGAATACTTTCCTTTGATACCTCTATATCATATGCTGATTGGATAGATAGTAACGTTTTAATATAAAAATAATTAGCAAATAATAAAGCGACTGTAAACTCTGCTTCAAATCATATAAGCCAAACTTTTCGGCATATCTTAGATAAAGAAAATAGTTTTTTAGTACATACGGTTCAGCTAAACGGCTGGTTGACAAAATCTTTTACCATTCATCATCCAATTTTTCCAATTAGCGACCATCTCTCCATTAAGTAATGCTGATTCTAAATCGAAAAAGTTCATGGTATTGTTAAAAACCGGCAATAAATAATGTCTAGAATGAGCCGTAGAAGTAAAAAACGTAACATAACCAGTAATAAAGAAAATTTTAACTTATGGCTAGCTGAAGATGTAATCATCTTTCTCTGTTGATAAATTTTTCCATCACTAAGTTCTTTCACTAATGTCATAAATACATTTTCAACTCTTATATAATTCACCCCAATTTGATAATCAATTGATTGTAAAAACACCATAAAATGGGCAAGTGCCTAAAGATTATTCTCAATAAAAGGAGCGTCTGCCATAATTAAATGGCTACAAAATAGCTGTATAACCTGATGTTCTTGCGTGACCATTTTGCTCTGATCAATCACGCGTTTTTCGGTAATTTTTACATTTTCAACCACGGTGCTTTCTTCATATTTCATTGAATCTGGCTGAAATAACACTAAACGAACCACTTCAGGGCAAGAAAAACTTAACGAATGTTGAATATAACCACCCAGTTGGGTTTTTGAGCGTGGATAAGTCTGACAAGTATGACTTAATACACTTGGACCTAATGTTTTATAAATTCCACACAATTTATCACGGCCAAAGAAAGGACAATCCCCCTTCTTAATTCATTGTGATATAAGAAGAATTGTTAGTACCACTACGATTATGATATTTAATCAGATGTTTATCAGTGATCTCTTTGATTTCAATTTGATGTGCGGTTTTATATTTTTTATGTGTCTTTTTATCAATATTAATAATCCAGCCACGGTAGCAATGAGATAAACGCTGATCACCAATGTATTTAAATTTCTTATAAAAAAGTGGGATAATTTCTCTATGTTGTTTCATTGCAAATAGACTCTATTAAGCTAATATTGACACTCAAATTACCACTTAATAGCGCCTATCAATGGTACTATTATCGAATATAAACCATTTTTTTATCTTAATTAAGCTATTTTTAATTCATAACGTAGTCATATTGGTAGGCAAAATAGTTAATGCCATAACCACTGCATCTTCCGATTTTTTTGCCGCTGGATAATAATTTTTTCTTATTGTGACAGTGTGAAAACCCAGTTTTTCATATAAGTTAATTGCAGCATGATTTGATTGCCTAACTTCCAACCACAAAGTGTGGATACCTTTAACTGACAAATGATCGATCAAATAGCGTAATAAATACTCACCACAACCTTGACCTTGATAATCAAGATGAATAGCAATATTAAATAGTGTTGCTTCATCAAGCAGATATTGTGTTATAACGAAACCAATTAATCGATTTTCCAGACTGATTTTTAAATTAATATATTTCTTTCCTTGATTACTATAAAACACCTTTTCATTCCAAGGAAAAACATGACTCATTTTTTCAATAGCAAAAGCAGAGACTAAATCAGTTTGCTCTAAATTCGAAATTATTTTCATGCTGGCATATTTTCGCCCACAAAGCGCGTTTTAACTGAGGATTAAAATAAATCTCTTCCAGTGGTAAAGTATGGATGACACATTTTTTTGAAGTAACATGTAATTGCTTGCTTAGAATCCAACAAGGCCAAATAACTTCTTTCGGTAATAGCGATACCTCTTTAGTTAATAAACAACATACCTGACGACTATCTATCCTCATCGCCCGTAAAATATCTTTTACAACAATGTTGCCTAAATCAATGCGCTCATCAGCGATGATAACTAATTGGGTAGAATCAGGAATACACACTGCATGTTCACCACGCAGTACCGTCGGATTTCGTAATGTCCATTGCATAATTCCCATATACTTCAGTAAGTTATCTCTAACCGTCATCAAGCCACTCCACCACCATATATACCACGACAGCTTATCAAACAGAGCCATATAAATCAAAATAATAACATTACAAGACACAGCAATATAAGCACAATTATTGCTTCTTCCTAGCTGTAATTTATTTGCTGAATCTCTCCTGAAAATTAAACAGGGAGAATGTACAAATTATTAAGTTATCAAACAACAACCGGAGCACCAAATATTAGACAACAAGTAACCATTCGATTGGAATCTAATAATATATAGTGATACAATCGTGATAATAAGTTCATATCTCACAAATTTATCAAAATTACCGATTTTATGAGCGATATTTTGTGCGCCACGCGGCAATTTTTTTACTTTTATAACTGATAAAAGGAAAAGCAATCTAATACAGGAGCCAACATTTATGTCTTCACTGACGCCCGCTAGTGAAATTATTTTACGCCATGATGAATACTTTATCGGCCGTCGTGTTTTAATCGCTGGCAATTTACAAGATAATATTAACTCAAAAATTAGCGCGGAAATTTTACACATTTTAACCAATCAATATCACTATTGGTTATCATTTAGCAAAGAACTAGGCGAAAAGGCCCATTATGATTTAACGCTTGAAAAAACAGTGGCAGCACAATTTAATACTTTGATCTATTTTTGGCCCAAAAACAAACAAGAAGCCGATTTCCAACTACATAATATATGTTCAGTTCTACCAATAGGTAGTGATATTTTTATTGTTGGTGAAAACCGCAGTGGCGTAAATAGCGTCGATAAAATTCTAAAAGAAATAGGATGTGTACGCAAAATTGATACAGCACGGCACTCTAGTCTCTATTATTGTCAGCTAGAAAAGCAACCACTATTTCATTTACATGATTGGTGGAATACATATAGGATAGCTGATATTACCATTAAAACACTACCAGGCGTATTTAGTCAACAAGCGTTGGATGCAGGTAGTCAATTACTTCTTTCTACATTTGATAAACCCCTAAAAGGTAAATTATTAGATATGGCATCCGGCGCTGGTGTTCTTGGCACGATTATTGGCAAGAGAAATCCTAGTATAATATTAACTCTCTGCGATACCCATGCTGCAGCGGTCATATCATCTATTGAAACATTAAAAATAAATGGTTTAACTGCTCATGTTATACCAAGTGATATCTACTCTACGATTGAAGATAGTTACGACTGGATAATTTGCAATCCGCCGTTCCATGATGGATTAAAAACAGATTATTCAGCCGCTGAAGTAATCATCAAACAAGCACCAAATTATCTAAAACCCGGTGGAAAATTTAAAATGGTTGCCAATGCCTTCTTACCTTACCCAGATTGGTTAGATAATGCTTTCGGTCGCCATGAAATACTAGTCCAAACAGGTAAATTCAAAATTTATCAAGCAAGCAAATTTCGTAAAATCTGATACGATAAATTTTTAGCAAAATAATTAACTATTTGAACAGCATTTTACCACTTTCGTTTTAAATGATTTTGAGATCAGAATGGAAGTAGGTAGCAATATTTAACTGCAAATTTATATAATATAAGTAAATAATTTATTTTAAATGGCAAGATTCGATAAAGATAACAGTCTAAATCATGCCTCTGTCATTGGCGTTCCAATTATTATTTAAATAATTACATATTTTTATCACTTTCCGGATTAATTTGTTCGGCACAGCTTTCGTTTACGTCTTCATAATACATGATAAGCAATCGCACAAAAAAGCGAATTCAATCTTTTTTTTCATATCACCAAGTAAACTAACATGTAGGTTGATGGTATCTAGACTTTGCACATTGTGTTTATGTAGACGTTCAACATGTACATAAGCATAACGTTGATTTAATAACCTGAATCTATGTTTAGCTCTTCGTAATCGACGCGCATTATCTATGTCTCCAGAGACAAACACCGATATCGCTAAACTTAAATTATTCTGTAATCATTCCATAAGAGTATCCAGCTCTTTAATACCTTCGGGGGAGAAAAAATATTGTTTGACCACTTCTGTTGCCATACGATTAATGAGCGGGGCTGATTACTGTAAATTCAAGGCAGTATCAATAATTTCTGCCCAGCAACGAGAATCAGCTTCCCCTAATTCATTTTTTTGAATTTAAGCTTAATACTACTATGTAGCATATCGATCTCTTCTTCCAAGTGTGTAATATAACGCCGCTGTATTTTATTACCATTTAAAACCTCAGCCAAACATTGTACCATTTGCTCAACGATATCCCCCATACGTAATGTTTCTCTTACCGCATTAACAATTTTGCTAATGAAGGTGTTTCCAATACCGCCTTGTCCAAATAACTGAAGGCAAAAATCTCAACCTCTACAAGAGAAATAGGAACAAAACGTTGAGCTAACCGCAATATGGGTTCGACAAATAGCAATATAACTAAGCAGCGCAGTAAATTATAAACCACATGAAAATAGATCACGACTTCAGACGCATTAAAATTAAAATCACCAATCCAAGCAGCTAATTGTTTAATCCAGGGTAAAGCCTTTCTCATCCACTTTGCTGGCTACTGCCTATCATAGCTAATAAACCACTACCGATACTAGAGCCAATAACAATCGCGAGGCTAATAAAGTGGAACGAATCCTGCTACACTTAATGTTGCTGTTAATAAAACCGCCGCCAAACTAGAACAAGTGAGCATAGCAAATAGAGCACCAACGAATAGAGCTAAAATAATATCACCTTTTAAAGAAATAAAAATTGCTTGAATAGCGGATGCATGAGTAATATGTGCATTGCTCAGCCAACAATAAGCTTTAAAGTTAATAAAATCAGTCCTAAGCCTATGGCACCTCGCCCTAATTGCCCACGATTTTTTTCTAGCTAAGAAAAGTAATAACATCAAACAAAATTAACATGGGTGATAACCATACCGAATCAAAAGTTGACAACAGAGCCATTATCGCGGTGCCGACGTCTGCACCCAACATGATAACCATAGCTGGCGTGATAGAAATTAAACCTTGTGTTACAAAAGAAGTAACCAATAATGCCGTCGCATTACTACTTTGTACTAAAGCAGTGACACCAATACCGGCTAAAAATGCATGCGATTTTTTACCGATACTTTGGCCTAATATTCGGCGTAAATCGGTACCAAAAACTCGCATAATACCAATCCGGACAATATATGTGCCCCATACTAATAAAGCCACTGATGATAATAATTCAAGTAATGCTAACATTAATTATCCATGCTATTTATCTATGACTCCTTATATTAATATTGACTTTTTTATCATAGCATTTACAGCCACTTGATCGCTTTATTTAAATAATTTAATAAAAATAACATCAATTTTCTTTTAACGCTGAAATAAAAAATTGCCACTGTTTACTTAAATGAACAGTGGCAAAAATTATTCATTACTCGAAAAATTTATTTAATATCCATAGAATATTTTATTCTAAGGAAAAAACCATTTAATCCATTAATGCATCACATTTGTTGATTAAGAATTCTAAATTTTAGTATAAGTTTAATATCAATATCACCGGCTTATTTTCAAATAATAATGAATGGAAGTGCTATTTTCTCATTGCCAAAATCTCCTTTTTGTATCATTACGATTTGTTTTTAAGTAACGTCGACTTAGTCGCCATTTTAATTTTAAAGTTACCGCATCTTGCCAGGTAATTTGCCAACATCCTTGGTCAAAAAAAATGCTTAACCATCTCATATTTAATTTTTGGTGATTCAATGGCTTGAATAGACAATACAACACCAAAACATTTCTTACGAATCTACCACAAACAAGCTAGCGTTTGATTTATCGCATTAGGATATTTTTTATAAATATCCATCAACATATCAATAATTTTTAAATAAGTATTAACATTACGTACAAGTAAAACATCACCACATAATCAATGTGAAACTGATTTATTATGAATAAAATAATCATAATAAGATCAATTAATAAACTTAACGCATTTTGCATTAAGCAATATTTCTGTTGTCCAAGGGATATCTTGATGATGAAGTTGCGATTCAAACTGATACTTATGTTGACGAATAAAACTTAACTTATAAATATTCAGCCAAGTAACGTGTAAAAACTTACCCGAACTTAAACCTTTTTATAACCATTCAATCCCTGACATTATGCCTGTCGATGGAACTCTTTTAAGGGGAAAAATTAATTTAGAGGGTGAGCAATCCATATAAACATATGTACCATTACACATCGCAACATCTAAATCACCCAATTTTGCCAACGCTAATAAACGGTTATACATACCTAAATGGCTGATATCATCAATATCAAGAAAGGTTATATATTTTCCTGTCGCAATATTCATTCCTACATTTCGTGCGACAGAAACCCCGAGACTTTCCTGATGTAAAATATTAGTATTCGGGAATCGCTCTATACATTCCTCTAATAATAAAGCTCTATTATCAGTTGAACCATCATTAACTAAAATAATCTCCCAATTTTTTAATTTTTGTTGTTCAATGCAATTAAAAATTTTTGGTAAAATAGTTCGTCATTAAATACAGCAACAACACTTATCATCGGTTCAGCTAACATATATTTACCTTAATCATTATACTTTTATTAAGGTTATTTAATCTTATATCAAATATTCAATAGATAAATGCTTAGGTACTCAATTTTGTTAAAAAAAATAGAACAACAACATAACTAATATTAAATAAATACACTTTGAAATAATTTATTATGTATGAAAGCATTAAAATTAATATAAATACCGTTTATATTAATAATAAAAAATTGTATTAATATTAAAATTGTTATGTAAATTTTATGTTGAATATAGCTATTTTCAGATAAAGAAAACCTAGCAGCTCCCTACTCTCACATGGGGAGACCCCACACTACCATCGGCGCTACGGCATTTCACTTCTGAGTTCGGCATGAGATCAGGTGGGACCACCGCGCTATTACCGCCAGACAAATTCTTTAGCTACTCGTCCTCGCTCACTTTACACTCTACTACGGCATAAGTAATACCCATTTTCCACAGTCACATACTTTCTATATGCGACTGTTCTAATATCCCTTGCCGTCTCCCTTCAACGTGAAAAACCTCGGACTGCAACCTCTGAACAAGCTAAAATTCTCTCTTCTCCTAAAACACCTTCGGTGTTGTCAGGTTAAGCCTCTCGGGTAATTAGTACTGGTTAGCTCAACGTATTACTACGCTTACACACCCAGCCTATCTACGTCCTCGTCTCGAACACCCCTTATAGGAACATTACTGTCAGGGAAGACTCATCTTGAGGCAAGTTTCCCGCTTAGATGCTTTCAGCGGTTATCTCTTCCGCACTTAGCTACCAGGCTATGTCATTGGCATGACAACCTGTACACCAGTGGTGCGTCCACTCCGGTCCTCTCGTACTAGGAGCAGCCCCCTCAATCTTCCTTCGCCCACGACAGATAGGGACCGAACTGTCTCACGACGTTCTAAACCCAACTCGCGTACCACTTTAAATGGCGAACAGCCATACCCTTGGGACCTACTTCAGCCCCAGGATGTGATGAGCCGACATCGAGGTGCCAAACACCGCCGTCGATATGAACTCTTGGGCGGTATCAGCCTGTTATCCCCGGAGTACCTTTTATCCGTTGAGCGATGGCCCTTCCATTCAGAACCACCGGATCACTAAGACCTACTTTCGTACCTGCTCGCGCCGTCACGCTCGCAGTCAAGCTGGCTTATGCCTTTGCACTAACCTCACGATGTCCGACCGTGATTAGCCAACCTTCGTGCTCCTCCGTTACACTTTGGGAGGAGACCGCCCCAGTCAAACTACCCACCAGACACTGTCCTCAGCCCGGGTTACGGGCCTAAGTTAGAACATCAAACATTAAAGGGTGGTATTTCAACGTCGGCTCCATGTGTACTTGCGTCCACACTTCAAAGCCTCCCACCTATCCTACACATCAAGGCTCAATATTCAGTGTCAAGCTATAGTAAAGGTTCACGGGGTCTTTCCGTCTTGCCGCGGGTACACTGCATCTTCACAGCGAGTTCAATTTCACTGAGTCTCGGGTGGAGACAGCCTGGCCATCATTACGCCATTCGTGCAGGTCGGAACTTACCCGACAAGGAATTTCGCTACCTTAGGACCGTTATAGTTACGGCCGCCGTTTACTGGGGCTTCGATCAAGAGCTTCGCCTTACGGCTTACCCTATCAATTAACCTTCCAGCACCGGGCAGGCGTCACACCGTATACGTCCACTCTCGTGTTTGCACAGTGCTGTGTTTTTAATAAACAGTTGCAGCCAGCTAGTATCTGCGACTGGCTTCAGCTCCGGATGCGTGACCCTTCACCTTGTGCCAGCGTGCCTTCTCCCGAAGTTACGGCACCATTTTGCCTAGTTCCTTCACCCGAGTTCTCTCAAGCGCCTGAGTATTCTCTACCTAACCACCTGTGTCGGTTTGGGGTACGATTAATGGTTACCTGATGCTTAGAGGCTTTTCCTGGAAGCTGGGCATCAACTACTTCGCCACCTTAGTGGCTCGTCATCATGCCTCAGTGTTATAGCTATGCGGATTTGCCTGCATTGCCCACCTACACGCTTAAACCGGGACAACCGTCGCCCGGATAGCCTAGCCTTCTCCGTCCCCCCTTCGCAGTAACCCTTAGTACGGGAATATTAACCCGTTTCCCATCGACTACGCTTTTCAGCCTCGCCTTAGGGGTCGACTTACCCTGCCCCGATTAACGTTGGACAGGAACCCTTGGTCTTTCGGCGAACGGGTTTTTCACCCGCTTTATCGTTACTTATGTCAGCATTCGCACTTCTGATACCTCCAGCAGACTTCTCAGTCCACCTTCGACGGCTTACAGAACGCTCCCCTACCCAACGAACGTACCCTTAAACTGACTTACCGGGCTTTTTCGCCTCGACTCAACGCATTGACGTCACTTCTCACCATCAAGCGCATGATACTGCTGTCTTTCACTTAATCAGTTTAAGTGATACGTTCGCTGCCGCAGCTTCGGTGCATAGTTTAGCCCCGTTACATCTTCCGTGCAGGCCGACTCGACCAGTGAGCTATTACGCTTTCTTTAAATGATGGCTACTTCTAAGCCAACATCCTGGCTGTCTAAGCCTTCCCACTTCGTTTCCCACTTAACCATGACTTTGGGACCTTAGCTGGCGGTCTGGGTTGTTTCCCTCTTCACGACGAACGTTAGCACCCGCCGTGTGTCTCCCGTGATAACATTCTTCGGTATTCGGAGTTTGCATCGGGTTGGTAAGTCGGGATGACCCCCTAGCCGAAACAGTGCTCTACCCCCGAAGATGAATTCACGAGGCGCTACCTAAATAGCTTTCGGGGAGAACCAGCTATCTCCCGGTTTGATTGGCCTTTCACCCCCAGCCACAAGTCATCCGCTAATTTTTCAACATTAGTCGGTTCGGTCCTTCAGTTAGTGTTACCCAACCTTCAACCTGCCCATGGCTAGATCACCGGGTTTCGGGTCTATACCCTGCAACTTAACGCCCAGTTAAGACTCGGTTTCCCTACGGCTCCCCTATGCGGTTAACCTTGCTACAGAATATAAGTCGCTGACCCATTATACAAAAGGTACGCAGTCACCCCACCCCAAAGTACTCCGTACTTTCGGGTTGTTGCCTTCGGCAACTCACCTCACTTAAATCAACTTGCCTGATTCAACGTCAATCAGACACCTCGATTCAATATAAACTACACTGCTTGATTGGATTGGTTGGACATCGCTACGCTCCGTCAACCGGTAAACAGTCTGTAGAAATACTTTGGTGGTGGGGCTCCCACTGCTTGTACGTACACGGTTTTAAGTTCTATTTCACTCCCCTCGCCGGGGTTCTTTTCACCTTTCCCTCACGGTACTGGTTCACTATCGGTCAGTCAGGAGTATTTAGCCTTGGAGGATGGTCCCCCCATATTCAAACAGGATAACACGTGTCCCGCCCTACTCTTCGAGCTCACAATAATAACACCTTCAGATACGGGGCTATCACCCTTTATTGCTGGCCTTTCCAGACCCTTCTCCTGATGTTAATATCGATGCTGACTCTGGGCTCCTCCCCGTTCGCTCGCCGCTACTGGGGGAATCTCGGTTGATTTCTTTTCCTCGGAGTACTGAGATGTTTCAGTTCCCCCGGTTCGCTTCGTTTGACTATGAATTCATCAAACGATAGTGCATTAATGCACTGGGTTTCCCCATTCGGACATCGCCGGCTATTACGCTTCATATCAGCTTACCGACGCTTTTCGCAGATTAGCACGTCCTTCATCGCCTCTGACTGCCTAGGTATCCACCGTGTACGCTTAATTCGCTTAACCTCACAACCCGAAGATGTCTTCTATCAAATCACACGGTACGTCATGGCTACGTGCGATGAACTTTTTTGTTGTACACTGCGCTGACTGCACACCTGTACCGCAAATTTCACCCTACTCGCTAATGCCATTCGCCTGTGTATCTGAAAACACTTCACGTTGGAGTTTTGAGAGTTCTCCACACAATTTATTCAATAATGTGTGTTTCAATTTTCAGCTTGTTCCAGATTGTTAAAGAGCATTATTATTCACAGCATCCTGTCGCCAGCCTGCTCTGAATAACCTTTTAGCTATTTTTTATCTACAATATGGTGGAGCTAAGAGTCATCGAACCGCTGACCTCCTGTGTGCAAAGCAGGCGCTCTCCCAGCTGAGCTATAGCCCCATTAAGATTGTCGTATCATTATACCTTCCTACTAACCTTGCCTTTTTGGCAAAATCCGTCAGAAATGTTGGTAGGCCTGAGTGGACTTGAACCACCGACCTAACCCTCATCAGGGCTGCGCTCTAACCACCTGAGCTACAAGCCTAATGATACTTTCTACTCAATCTTCATCAGACAATCTGTGTGAACACTCACATTCCATCTCTATAGGTAAGGAGGTGATCCAACCGCAGGTTCCCCTACGGTTACCTTGTTACGACTTCACCCCAGTCATGAATCACAAAGTGGTAAGCGCCATCCCAAAGGTTAAGATACCTACTTCTTTTGCAACCCACTCCCATGGTGTGACGGGCGGTGTGTACAAGGCCCGGGAACGTATTCACCGCGACATGCTGATCCGCGATTACTAGCGATTCCGACTTCATGGAGTCGAGTTGCAGACTCCAATCCGAACTTCGACGTACTTTCTGAGTTCCGCTTCCCCTCGCAGGCTCGCCTCTCTCTGTATACGCCATTGTAGCACGTGTGTAGCCCTACTCGTAAGGGCCATGATGACTTGACGTCATCCCCACCTTCCTCCGGTTTATCACCGGCAGTCTCCTTTGAGTTCCCGACCGAATCGATGGCAACAAAGGATAAGGGTTGCGCTCGTTGCGGGACTTAACCCAACATTTCACAACACGAGCTGACGACAGCCATGCAGCACCTGTCTCAAAGTTCCCGAAGGCACTCCTCTATCTCTAAAGGATTCTCTGGATGTCAAGAGTAGGTAAGGTTCTTCGCGTTGCATCGAATTAAACCACATGCTCCACCGCTTGTGCGGGCCCCCGTCAATTCATTTGAGTTTTAACCTTGCGGCCGTACTCCCCAGGCGGTCGATTTAACGCGTTAGCTCCGGAGGCCACAGTTCAGGACCACAACCTCCAAATCGACATCGTTTACAGCGTGGACTACCAGGGTATCTAATCCTGTTTGCTCCCCACGCTTTCGCACATGAGCGTCAGTCTTTATCCAGGGGGCCGCCTTCGCCACCGGTATTCCTCCACATCTCTACGCATTTCACCGCTACACATGGAATTCTACCCCCCTCTACAAGACTCTAGCTAACCAGTCTTGAATGCCATTCCCAGGTTAAGCCCGGGGATTTCACATCCAACTTAACTAACCGCCTGCGTGCCCTTTACGCCCAGTAATTCCGATTAACGCTCGCACCCTCCGTATTACCGCGGCTGCTGGCACGGAGTTAGCCGGTGCTTCTTCTGTCGCTAATGTCAATTGCTAAGACTATTAACCCTAACACCTTCCTCACGACTGAAAGTACTTTACAACCCGAAGGCCTTCTTCATACACGCGGCATGGCTGCATCAGGCTTGCGCCCATTGTGCAATATTCCCCACTGCTGCCTCCCCTAGGAGTCTGGGCCGTGTCTCAGTCCCAGTGTGGCTGATCATCCTCTCAGACCAGCTAGAGATCGTAGCCTAGGTGAGCCTTTACCCCACCTACTAGCTAATCTCATATGGGTTCATCCGAAGGTGTGAGGCCCGAAAGTCCCCCACTTTGCTCCTTAGAGATTATGCGGTATTAGCCACCGTTTCCAGTGGTTATCCCCCGCCTTCGGCCAGATCCCCATACCTTACTCACCCGTCCGCCGCTCGACTTGCATGTGTTAGGCCTGCCGCCAGCGTTCAATCTGAGCCATGATCAAACTCTTCAATTAAAAAGCTTGATGCTCAAAGAATTCCTGACTGCTATTCGTTATGAATTAACTGTTTTGTCACTCTTCAAGACTTAATCTTCAAATTTTTTGATGATGTCTTGCGAGTGCCCACACAGATTGTCTGATTAATTGTTAAAGAGCGTACGACCTGAGTCGCCAAGTGGCGCATATTACGCTTTTCACCTTAACTCGCGTTTACGGGAAGGAAATTGTAGATTGATTTTATCTTTGCACAAGTACTTTTTTGAAAAAATAATTTTGTTCTATTTATGAACAACACTCTCATTTTTATTGACGATTTTTTATCTTATTAGGTAAATCTGCCAAGCTATTTATAATCCAATCAGCGTGTTTTTTATCATCATCAGTGAGAGGTTTTCCTGTAGTAACCAATACATTAGTTCCAATATACGCCTCTTTACCCGCTTGCATATCAGAAAGCTTATCGCCCACCATATAAGAGGCTTTCATATCAATATTAAGTTGTTTTTGAGCTTCCAATAACATACCGGCCTTCGGCTTACGGCAATTGCATATTTGTTTATATTTTTGTTCAATTGCATCAGGATTATGAGGACAATAATAAATACCATCAAGCTCAACTCCACGATCAATAAGAGACCAATCCATCCATTCAGTTAACTCAAGAAATTGCATTTCTGTGAATAACCCTCTTGCAATACCTGATTGATTAGTAACAAGAATCAAAGCATAACACATTTTTTTCAATTCAAGCATAGCTTCAATTGTACCTTCAATAAACTGAAAATTATCTATTTCATAAACATAACCATGATCGCGGTTAATGGTACCATCACGATCAAGGAAAATTGCCGGAATAGTTTGACTCACCACATTACTCCATTAAATTTAACTTTGTTCATTATATGAAAAGCGTTTAAATAAGAACAAGATCAATATTTACATTTTTTGTTGACTTAGACGTCTAGACACCTTAACATCCATATCAAATATGGTCGAATTTTATCACCACTCTATTTCCTTTATTTAGTAGAACACAATGATAAGACTTTCTAATATAAATAAAATTTTTCACCAAGGAACACATGCAATTCACGCATTAACCAATATTAATTTGCATGTTCCTCAAGGCCAAATTTACGGAGTTATTGGTGCTTCAGGTGCAGGGAAAAGTACGCTAATTCGTTGTGTCAATATGCTTGAGCGACCATCGTCAGGTGAAGTATTTATTGATGGGCAGGAGTTGACAAAACTTCCTGAAAAAGAATTAATCTTTACACGTCGTACTATCGGAATGATCTTCCAGAATTTTAATCTACTTTCTTCACGAAGTGTTTTCGATAATATTGCCTTACCGCTAGAGCTAGATAACACGACAAAAGCTAAGATCCAACAACGCGTAACAGAGTTATTAAAGTTAGTTGGTTTAACGAATAAAAAAGATGCTTATCCGGCCTGTCTATCTGGAGGACAGAAGCAACGAGTTGCTATAGCTCGCGCTTTAGCCAATTCGCCTAAAGTATTATTATGTGATGAAGCGACAAGTGCATTAGATCCAGCAACAACCCGTTCTATTCTTGAGCTATTAAAAGATATTAATCGACGTTTAGGTTTAACTATCTTACTTATTACTCACGAAATGAACGTTGTAAAACGTGTATGCGATCAAGTCGCGATTATCAGTGAAGGGCGCTTAGTAGAACAAGATAGCGTTAGTGAAGTATTTTCTCATCCTAAGACACCGGTTGCGCAAAATTTTATTAAATCAACATTCGTATTAGATATACCTGAAGATTATCAAACGCGTTTACAGATGGCTCCCGCGCCAGATTTATTTCCATTATTGAAATTGGAATTTACCGGTAAGTCAGTCGATGCACCTTTAATTTCAATGGTTGTTAGAAAATTTAATATCGATATTAATATATTAAGCTCACAAATTGATTATGCCGGTGGTGTTAAATTTGGGTTTATGCTTGCTGAACTTCATGGTCTTGAAGAAGGTATAAAAAAATCAATTATCTTTTTAGAAGAGCACCATGTAAAAGTGGAGGTCTTAGGTTATGTCTGAAAAAATGATAATCCTGCTACTAAATGGTACGCTAGATACAATTATTATGACTTTTGTGTCAGGATTTTTAGGGTTTTTATTAGGACTTCCCATTGGGATCTTACTGTATGTGACACGCCCTGGACAAGTTATGGAAAACCTGACACTTTACCGAATAGTGTCTGCATTTGTTAATGTATTTCGTTCCATTCCATTTATTATTTTACTGGTTTGGATTATTCCATTGACAAAATTTATTGTCGGCACATCTATCGGTATTCAGGCCGCGATCGTTCCACTGACTACCGGTGTAGCACCTTTTATTGCCCGTATGGTTGAAAATACTCTGTTAGAGATTCCCAATGGATTAATTGAAGCCGCTCGTTCAATGGGCGCAACGCCACTACAAATCATTTGTAAAATCTTGTTAACTGAATCTTTACCTGGTTTAGTCAACACAGCAACAATTACTTTAATTATGTTAGTGGGTTACTCTGCAATGGGAGGCGCAGTGGGTTCTGGCGGATTAGGTCAGATTGCTATGCAATACGGTTATTATACTTATAATCCTACTGTTATGAATACGGTACTTGCTTTACTGATTATTTTAGTTTTCGCTATTCAATTTGTTGGCCATCACGTAATGAAAAAAACACGTAAATAAAATCATTGCTTAAAAAGTGCTAAAACTTAGTATTCGTTGGTCTTAAAGAGGTAATTATGTCTATCAAAATAAAAATTAGCATCATTGTTGCAACACTATTAAGTGTATTAGTTTTTAGTGGCTGTGGTGAAAAAACAAAAAAATCTAATCACATCAGAGTAGGTGTAATTATGGGAAAAGAGTTAGCAGTGGCTGAAGTCGCACAAAAAGTCGCCAAAGAAAAATATCAGCTGGATGTTGAATTAGTTACCTTTAATGATTTTGTACTACCAAATGAATCCTTAGACAAAGGTGACATTGATCTTAATGCATTTCAACATAAACCTTATTTAGAGCAACAAATTAAAGATCGCAATTATAAATTAGTCGCTGTTGGAAACACATTTATTTATCCTATTGCAGCTTATTCTAAAAAAATTAAATCTATTGAACAACTACCCGATGGAGCCCAAATTGCTATTCCCAATGATCCTACCAATTCAGGACGTTCACTATTATTGTTGCAAAAACAAGGGCTAATCAAAGTAAATGAAAGTGCCGGTTTACAACCGACTATATTGGATATCACTGAAAATCCTAAAAAGTTGAACTTTATTGAACTTGAAGCACCGCAATTGCCCCGTAGTCTAGATGATCCCAAGATTGTACTGGCGATTATCAATACAACTTGGGCCAGTAGTGCCGAACCCAAATTAACACCAACAAAAGATGGACTATTAGTTGAAGACAAAAATTCACCTTATGTAAATCTCATCGTGAGTCATGTAGATAACAAAGATAATGAAAATGTGAAAAAATTTGTTAAAGCCTATCAATCCACAGAAGTAGCTGAAGCAGCTAATAAAATTTTTGACGGTGGTGCTATCCCTGGTTGGTGATCGCTTTATCAAGTAAGAATGATATTATAAATTTCATTCAGTTAATTATTTCTATTATTATGGCTAAAACTGATTTTTAATTCTATTTGATTTCTTTAATTGAGGGATTTATGTGCGCCAATTACTCTGTTGCCTTACACTCTGTATTTCAGACTGTAATTTACTTTCTCCAACTGAATATAATAAACAACATAACTCGCTAAAAACAAAAAAAATGTTATCAACAAAATATCACCACAAAAGGGAACGGTGGTAAAAAATTATTGATAAAACAGAAGCGTTACTGGATAAGCCATTTAGGGATCTAGGTATTGTTTCCGGTATTTCAGCCAACCTAATCGACAAGATCCAAGCGTGAGTATTCCAATAGCGAAAAAACATGCTGAAAAAGGCCTCTTCTCTGGGTGCCAATATCGTGTTATTGCACCGTTGTGAAATAATTAATACACCTGACTGTTATCAAACTGATATTTGTGAAAGCTCTACACTGAATATTATCAATGAATAATTTTCAATTTAACGTAATTCGGGTGATAGAATCACCTTATAAAAAAATTGGCCATCCCGAGACAACCAGGCCTAATTGATGATGGAGATGGTTATTTGCGCCTATTTCCACCTTATAATCATCCTGATGCTGTCCGCGGATTGGAACAATTTAGCCATATTTGAATTATTTTCATTTTTCATCAAACCATGCAAGAAGGTTAGCGCTCACTGGTAAGTCCTCCCCGTCTAGGTGGTAATACTAAAATGGGCGTTTTCGCCACTCGTTCCCCATTTCGGCCAAATCCAATAGGGATGTCATTAATTGAATTGAAAAATTTAATTATCCGTGATAAGAAAGCAAGTCTAACATTAGGTAGTATTGATTTAGTTGATGGAACCCATATTGTTGATATAAAAGCCTATCTTCCCTTTGCTGAGAATCTTTACCAAAAGCGGTTGCTGGATTTGCACAATCTGCACCAACCAATGGAATGAAAGTAGTTTTTTCTGCTACTGCACAAAACAATTGATTGAACGACAAACCCGCTACCCTTTTCTTAAGCGTTTTATTCATCAAGTTTTAGCGCAAGATCCGCGTCCGGCTTATAAAAAACGTTGTTGATGAAAAAATATACTCTGTCCATCTGCTTGATTTTAATATTCGATGGCATATTTCAACGAATATTTCTGTCGTTCTCTCTTTAGATACGCTAAAAAGTTAAGTTATCTCTTTTGACATTAACAAGTCGCTGGTAGACTAGGGAATAATTTCATTTTAATGGTTGGTAATACCAACTGGAAGTAATTCGTTGTTGATGGAAGCTAATAATGCGTACAAGCCAATATCTTCTCTTTACTTTAAAAGAGACTCCCAGCGACGCTGAAGTTATCAGTCATAAGCTGATGCTTCGCGCAGGTATGATCCGTAAACTTGCTTCAGGACTATATGACTGGCTACCAACCGGTGTCCGTGTACTGCGCAAAGTTGAGAACATTATTCGTGAAGAAATGAATCGCGCTGGTGCCATTGAGATTTCCATGCCGATAGTTCAACCAGCAGATATATGGCAAGAAAGTGGACGTTGGGAACAATATGGCCCAGAATTACTTCGTTTTGTTGATCGTGGTGAGCGACCTTTTGTGTTCGGCCCTACTCATGAAGAGGTAATTACCGATCTTATTCGTAACGAAGTTACTTCTTATAAGCAGCTTCCGCTGAACCTTTACCAAATCCAAACAAAATTTCGTGACGAAGTAAGACCGCGTTTTGGTGTTATGCGCTCCCGTGAATTTATTATGAAAGACGCTTATTCTTTTCATACCGACCAAGAGTCGCTGCAACAAACTTACGATGTAATGTATAGGGCATATAGTACAATCTTTACGCGTATTGGCTTCAATTTTAGGGCAGTCCAAGCAGATACTGGCTCTATTGGCGGTAATACTTCGCATGAATTTCAAGTATTAGCTGATAACGGTGAAGATAATATTGTGTTTTCTACCACTTCTGATTATGCCGCTAATATTGAACTAGCAGAAGCCATTTGTCTTACGGAAGAACGCTCTGCACCAACGGAAGATATGCGTCTTATCGATACCCCTAACGCCAAAACCATTGCCGAGCTTGTTGAGCAACATAATTTACCTATTGAGAAAACGGTTAAAACTTTAATTGTTAGTGCAGCAAAAGAAAGTGGTCATCAGCTTGTTGCCTTATTGATCCGAGGTGATCATGAATTAAATGAGATCAAAGCAGAAAAACATCCTTTAGTCGCTAGTCCCTTGAGATTCGCAACAGAAGAAGAAATACGTGCAACCCTGAAAGCTGGGCCAGGTTCATTAGGCCCTGTTAACTTGCCAATACCGGCGATTATCGACCGCAGCGTTGCCGTGATAAGTGATTTTAGTGCCGGTGCCAATATCGATCATAAACACTATTTTGGTATCAATTGGCAACGGGATCTTCCTTTATCCGACGTTTATGATCTACGCAATGTCGTCGAAGGCGATCCCAGTCCAGACGGTAAAGGAACACTACAAATTAAACGTGGGATAGAAGTTGGTCACATTTTTCAACTTGGAACTAAATATTCTGAAGCAATGAAGGCCAGGGTTCAAAATAAAGATAGCCATAATCAAACGATAACAATGGGATGTTATGGTATTGGTGTCACTCGGATTCTAGCAGCGACAATTGAACAAAGCCACGATGATAAAGGAATTATTTGGCCCGATGCTATCGCGCCTTTTCAAGTTGCTATTTTACCTATGAATATGCATAAATCACATCGTGTTAAAAAGGTTGCTGAAAAACTTTACTGTGATTTGCAAACAAATGGTATTAATCTCATTTTTGATGATCGCAAAGAGCGGCCAGGTGTGATGTTTGCCGATATGGAGCTTATTGGAATACCTCATACGATCGTGATAGGTGATCGTAATTTAGATGACAACAAGGTTGAATATAAACAGCGGCGAAATAATGAGAAGGAATTTATTAATCTTCCTGAGATAGTTGATTTTCTGAAAACAAAACTTAACTAATCAGTCACACTAATACCCAGCTAAAAATAGTTGGATATTTCGTATATCTGAGAGTTAGTGAAATTGACAACTCCGCAATTTATCAAATTTAATCGCGCCTGTCTGAATCAATCTTGCATCAAACAAACCATCTTTCATTGAAGGGCTAATGGTATAATAGCCTTCAACTTCAACGAGTTTACCCGCTTCAATACCGGTTGCATGATATCCCTTTTCTAAATCGATACCATTGACACTATAAGTACACCCACTTTGACACTCTTTAAATAAAACCACATCAGCGATATAGCTATATTAGCCGTTCTTTTTTTCCTGCTTTACTTGCTCTAATGTATAATTTAAATTGCTTTCTATCTTATTTCCTTCCTGATCAAGATATTCTATTGTTTGCCATCAGCGCTAGATTTTTTGTTGTTCAGAATCAATCAAAAAGAATTTAGTGCCTTTTTAGTCCAATTTTCTGTAGTAAAAAAACATTTTTTTTTACTTACCCAAATAGGTTGATTATTCAATAAATGTACCATTCGGATTGAAAAGAACTGTCGTTTCAGTACCTGAACAATCTGCACAAGGAATTACGTCAGTATAAACTTTATCCACTGTTTGGATCTGTGACTGTGGCAATTTATGCGGGCAATCAGCAAGGATGATCGCACTGATTGTGAGCAATAATTTTCATTACTTTTTGATTCATCATTCGCTCCAAAATCTATCGATAAAATAGATCTATTACAATAACATTCGATTATTTTCGCCAAATCATTTTACCTAGTTAAACAATAGTTAAAACCATTTATTCTTTTTTATTGTACAATAAATATTAACAAACATCATGCTGATTTTCTTTTTTCGATTGAAAAAAAGTATGGTGCTATTATGCGCTTTAAGCAGTAGATGCTTATAATTACAAATAATCGAAGGCGGCAAATAACCGCCACTTAACAATAGTGGTGATGAATTATGTCTAAAGATACTGAATACAAACCAATTAACTGTGATGATTATGATAATTTAGAACTCACTTGCCAGCATAGTCTTCTGTTAACCATAAAACTGAATAATGGGGAGATTATTGTAGGCAAAGCGATCGATCTACTGTTAAAAAAACAGGTTGAATATCTGGTTATTGATGTTACTAATGAAAAAAAACAACTGCGTTTGGATCATATTGTTAGTTTTAGTCATCCTGAAATTGGGGACATCGTTATTGATCATTCTGGATCATGAAATCGAAGCCATAATTAACCTCTTACTTGTAAAGTAAGGGGTTAATTATCTGTTATCCATTTTACTTTCAATTCAGACTGCCCTTGAATACATCGCCCTGATTCGGTAATAAATACTCCAATAGCCGAAATAAGTTTATCATTATAATAAATCAAAGGCGTTCTTTTTCTTAACCAAGGGGCAACACCTAATTCCTGCCAAAGCTTTTTACTCCGTCTAGCGTGTTCACGACCAATAATTTTAATATTTCCTTTTAAACCAAACCGAATAGTAACTTTTTCATTCGGAAATGGAGCACGAAAACCCTTATCCTTATCTGCGATCATTAGCGTACCTAAGTTATCGGGCAATTTAATTGCGGCAGGCAGCTGCCAGGCTAAACAAATTTTAGTGAGATCGTTAAATTGTGGCAGCAGCCACAGCTGTTGTTTAAAACGCCGGATAACATTATTGTTAGCTAACATAAATTGCGGCTCTGCATCTGGCCGCGCGCAAACCACATCTTGCCAAATCTGTTTTAATTGAACACGAGAAGGCATCAAAATTCGGTGTAAACTCAACCAACGGCGTAATATTGCATTACGTTTCATTTCAGAATAACTTGCTAAAGCTTCCAGCTGCAATGCTCCCTCTGCCGTTATTAGTTGAGATAAATAATCTTGTAGTAACTCATTTAGTAAGGCTTCTTGTTCTGCACATAAACTGGCGCTTCTGGCCACTGCTTGCGAAAAATACGGCCAACGTCGGTTAAAATCTGACATTATAGTTAAACGTAAAAAGTTACGATCATAGCGCTGATCTTGGTTACTATCGTCCTCTATCCAAGAAAGAGCTTTTTTTTGAGCATAAACAGCTAATTGCTGACGGCTAAATGACAATATTGGTCTAATTAAATATGTATCAGCAAACGGAATAGAAATTGGCATTGCAGATAAACCTGCTGGCCCACTACCACGTTTTAATGCTAATAAAAAAGTTTCTGCTTGATCATCTAAATGTTGTCCAGTAACAATAATTTCTTCTGGTAATAATATTTCACGAAACGCTTGATATCGTGCATCACGCGCGGCTGCTTCTATACCTTTTTTAATCGGGTCAATATAAACGCGCTGTAAATAAAACTCTACTTGCAAATCCAAACAAACTTTCTGGCAATGGATAGCCCAATCATCGCCTTTATCATTAAGTCCATGATGAATATAAACCGCGCGGATGTTAAGATTTGGCATTATGGTTTGACGTAATGTCACTAAGGCATGTAATAAAACCGTTGAATCCAGTCCACCACTGAAGCCTACCAATATTCGGCGTATAGAACCTATGGTTTTTATAATTTGGTTCAGCAATACAAACTCATCAACATTCATAATTTTTTACTACCTCTATCGGCATCAATTATTTGCTCTATTTTCTACTCATTATACTACCAGTATTAATATAATTTATTGTATTAAATAAAATGAGGCATATATTTTTTAGCTATGATTTCAGATGACGATCAACGATGGAACATTTTTATTCATTGGCTATCGCAAAACTAGCAATAACCACATTCCATTAAACGTTGATAACGACGGTTTCTCAACTCTTCGGGACTAAATAAATCGATATCACTCAAATCATTTAAAATACGCTGTTTAAGATTATGCGCAATTTGCTCATAATTACGATGTGCGCCACCCAATGGTTCTTCAACAATGTTATCAATCAGATTAAGTGATTTCAAACGTGAAGCGGTGATCCCCATCGCTTCAGCGGCTAATGGCGCTTTATCCGCACTTTTCCAAAGAATAGAAGCACAGCCTTCGGGTGAAATGACAGAATAAGTACTGTATTCTAACATATTCACTTTATCACCAACGCCAATGGCTAATGCGCCGCCAGAGCCTCCTTCTCCAATTACCGTACAGATAATAGGAACAGAGAGCCGGGACATTTCACGTAAATTACGTGCAATCGCTTCGGACTGACCGCGCTCCTCCGCCCCAACACCAGGATATGCTCCCGGTGTATCGATAAAGGTAATAATCGGTAACTTAAAACGCTCAGAGATTTCCATTAATCGTAAAGCCTTACGGTATCCTTCCGGTGCTGGCATGCCAAAATTACGACGAATTTTTTCTTTTGTTTCACGCCCTTTCTGATGACCAATAACCATTACTGGACGCCCATCCAATCGAGCCAATCCTCCCACAATGGCTTTATCATCAGCATAAGCACGATCACCCGCTAGCTCCTGGAAATGAGTGAATATACGCTGAATATAATCCAGTGTATAAGGTCGCATCGGGTGACGAGCAAGTTGTGCTATTTGCCAAGCACCTAAGTCAGAAAAAATTTTGCGGGTTAACTCTAAACTCTTTTCGCGAAGTCTAGCGACCTCTTCATCTAGGTCAATATCTAGCTTGGTATCCTGACGATTTACTGCCGTTAACGAGTCTATTTTTGCTTCCAACTCAGCAATCGGCTGTTCAAAATCCAGAAAATTAAGGCTCATAATATTCCTATTTAGTCAAATTCTAATTCTACCTGCTGATTACCTAGCAGAGTTCGCAGCTCAGTCAGAAGATTATCTGTTGGAGTAACCCGCCAAGTGACGCCTAATTTTAATTTAGCGCGGGCGTCTTTCTTCTGATAATAAAGATGAACTGGTATTATTCCTGAACGATAAGGTTCCAATGTGCTACGAAGACGGTTTAATAATTGGTCATCAATTTGTCTTTCTGTCAATGAAATAGCAATACTCCGTGCATATTTTTCACGAGCTTCACTAAGATCCATCAACTCACGAACAGACATTTTATTACCGCCATTGAAATCATCAAAGCTAACCTGACCTGTGGCAATTAATATTTTATCTTTCTCTAGTAAATGCTGATACTTTTCTAATACATCAGAAAATAACATTATATCCAAGCGTCCAGAGCGATCATCTAAAGTACATATGCCTATTCTGTTTCCACGTTTAGTTGTTACCACTTTCGCTTTCAGCGCTAAACCAACCACCGTTGTCATTTGTCGCCGAGGCGTTGGATTCACGTCCTTTAATCTCAATCCACTAGTATAACGTTCAATTTCAGACAGATAAGCGGTAATAGGATGGCCAGTTAAATAAAGACCTAACGTTTCGCGTTCACCTTCTAATATAAGATACTCAGGCCATTTAACCACACTAGCATAAGATTGTTCAACCTGCGCAGGCGCTTCAGCTAATACGCCAAACATATCAGTTTGCCCAATCGCTTCTGCTTTAGCATGCTGATCTGCCGCTTTTAAGGCATCTTCTAATGAAGACATTAACGCGGCACGGTGCGGACCTAAATGATCAAAAGCACCGGACATAATCAATTTTTCTATCACTCGACGATTAAGCTTTTTAGTATCCACCCGCGCGCAAAGATCAAAAATTTCTTTAAAATAACCGCCTTTTTGCCGAGATTCAATAATCGCTTCTATTGGACCTTCACCAACACCTTTAATTGCGCCAATACCATAAACAATTTCACCTCTGTCATTGACATGAAAATGATATAATCCACTGTTGATATCGGGTGGTAGTACTTTCAAACCCATACGCCAACATTCATCAACTAAACCAACCACTTTTTCGGTATTATCCATATCCGCTGTCATAACTGCTGCCATAAATTCAGCAGGATAGTGGGTTTTTAGCCAAAGGGTCTGATAAGAAACTAATGCATAAGCCGCAGAATGTGATTTGTTAAATCCGTAACCGGCGAATTTTTCCACCAGGTCAAAGATTTTCATCCCTAACTCACCGTCAATACCATTTTTAATCGCCCCCGCTTCAAAAACCGAGCGCTGTTTCACCATTTCTTCAGGCTTTTTCTTACCCATTGCCCGCCGGAGCATATCTGCTCCACCTAGCGTATAATCAGCAAGCACTTGAGCAATCTGCATAACTTGTTCTTGATAAAGAATTATACCGTATGTAGGCTCTAAAACAGGTTGTAATGATTCATGTTGCCATTCAACATCTGGATATGAGATAGCTTCTCGCCCATGTTTACGATCAATAAAATTATCCACCATCCCTGACTGTAATGGGCCGGGACGAAAAAGTGCAACCAAAGCGATCATATCTTCAAAGCAGTCAGGACGTAATCGCTTAATCAAGTCTTTCATACCACGAGATTCTAGTTGGAATACCGCTGTCGTTTCTGCCCGTTGCAGCAGGTCAAAACATTTTTGATCATTGAGAGGAATCGTTACGATATCTATGGGCGCTAAATTTTGTTTTGCTCGACGTTGATTAATCACATCTAACGCCCAACTAATGATTGTAAGCGTCCTAAGACCAAGAAAATCAAATTTTACTAAGCCGGCGTATTCAACATCATTTTTATCAAATTGGGTAAGAGGATTCTGACCCTCAGGATCACAATAGAGTGGTGCAAAATCTGTTATTTTGGTCGGCGCAATCACTACCCCACCAGCATGTTTACCTGCATTACGCGTCACACCTTCAAGTTTGCGCGCCATATCTATCAATGCCTTAACTTCCTCATCAGCATCATAAATTTCTTGCAGTTGTGGCTCTACAATAAAGGCTTTTTCAAGTGTCATACCAGGATCGGGCGGAACTAATTTCGAGATACGATCAACAAATCCATACGGATGACCCAATACCCGACCAACATCTCGAATAACCGCTCTTGCTGCCATGGTACCAAAAGTAATAATTTGTGAGACAGCTTCACGACCATACATTTTCGCAACATGTTCAATAACCTGATCCCGTTTTTCCATACAAAAATCGATATCAAAATCAGGCATGGATACACGCTCAGGATTAAGAAAACGTTCAAATAACAGGTCAAATTCAAGCGGATCCAAGTCAGTAATTTTTAACGCATAAGCCACTAATGAACCAGCACCTGAACCTCGCCCCGGGCCAACAGGGATAGCGTTATCTTTTGACCATTGAATAAACTCCATTACGATCAGAAAATAACCAGGAAATCCCATCTGATTAATCACTCGTAACTCGGTATCTAAACGTTCATCATATTCTACTCGTCGTTCATCTCTCTCTTTCTCATCGGGATAAAGGAATTGTAAACGTTCTTCCAGACCAATTTTAGCACATTTGATAAGGAAATCTTCCGTTGCCATATCACCGGTAGGAAATTGCGGCAAAAAATATTCGCCTAAACGCATTATCACATTACAGCGCTTAGCAATTTCGACACTATTTTCAAATGCCTCAGGAATGTCGGCAAATAATTCAACCATTTCCTGTTCACTACGTAGATATTGCTGAGGATTATAATTTTTAGGTCTTTTCGGATCAGCGAGTGTAAAACCATCATGGATCGCCACCCGTATTTCATGGGCGGCGAAATCATCACTATTAATAAAGCGAACATTATTCGTAGCGACAACTGGCACACCTTTTTCGGACGCCAATTGAACTGCTGCATGTAAATAGCTCTCTTCATCAGGCCGCCCGGTCCTGACAAGTTCCAAATAATAATTATCAGGGAAATGAGTTTGATAAAAATCCAAACATAGCTCTACCAGTTGCTGATTTCCGCATAACAGAAATTTACCTACATCTCCCATGCAGCCACCAGAGAGTAATAATAGCCCCTCTTTATGGGTTACCAGCCATTCTCGTTTGATTGTTGGTCCTATCGCGCCATAACCTTTTTGATAGGCTGCTGAAATAAGCAATGTCAGATTATGGTAACCTTTATTATCTCTGGCCAGGATTGTTAAGTGAGCAACTTCATCACCGAGTAATTCACTTTCTAGATAAAAATCTGCTCCAATAATCGGCTTAACACCGGCTACATGAGCAGCACCATAAAATTTTATTAAACCATAAAGATTGGTAAAATCAGTTATTGCCAATGCTGGCATACCTAATTCTGCCACTCTATTAACGAGTAGGTTAATTTTTGCTAACCCATCCATAATGGAATAGTCACTATGTACACGTAAGTGTATAAAACGTGGTTCGGCCATTTTCTTAACTATACTCTTTGAAACTTAGTACTCGGCGAACAGGAGCAAAACTTTTGCGATGAAACTGTATTGCACCATGTTGAGCTAGTTTTTCTAAATGAAATTCGGTTGGGTAACCTTTATGTTGAGCAAAACCATATTCTGGATAAAGGATATCTAACTCTCGCATTTCCCTATCTCGGGTCACTTTCGCTAATATTGATGCAGCACTAATTTCCTGCACTAAACTATCACCTTTAATAATCGCTTCAGAAGGTACAGGAAATCCTGGGCTCTTATTACCATCCACCAAAACAATATCAGGCAGAGTGGTAAGTTCCGCCACTGCCCGGCGCATGGCTAAAAAGGTTGCCTGTAATATATTGATTTTATCTATTTCTTCAGGCTTTGCACGACCAATACTCCAACATAATGCCTTGTTTTGAATCTCAATATAGAGTTCATTACGCCACTTTTCTGTTAATTTTTTTGAATCAGCCAACCCTATTATTGGCTGCTTGGGATCTAAAATGACGGCTGCTGTCACCACTGCTCCAACTAAAGATCCTCGGCCAACCTCATCAACACCAGCAATAAACTTAACTTTAGGATAAATAAAATTATTCATTTTTTACTTAGCTCCAAGACAGCTTCTGCCGCTTGTTGATCAGCATGGCAACGGATACTTTTATGTAGTTGCAAGAAGGTCTGTTTTAGCTGCTCAACCTTTTTTTCGTCGATCAGTAGAGATTTAAGTGAGCCAGCTAATTGTTCAGGTTGACAATCTTGTTGAATAAATTCTTTAACCAACTCTTCGCCGGACAATAAATTAGGCAATGAAATAAAGGAGATTTTAACCAAGCGTTTAGCTAACCAATAAGTCACTGGCTTCATTCGATATCCGACAACCATCGGACATTTTGTTAACATACATTCTAATGAAACAGTCCCCGAAGCTAATAAAGTTACATCGGCCGCGATCATCGCTATCCGTGCTTGGCCATCTAAAATTTTTAGGGGTAAGGTTGGAAAAACCTTTCGGTAAATTGCTTCAAATTGCTGCCGACGTTGTTGATTAACGACAGGAACTAAGATTTGCATAATATTAGGAAAGTCTTTTGTCAAAATTTGGGCTGCATGCAAGAAGTCTGCACTCAACATTTCAACTTCAGCATGACGGCTACCAGGTAAAATTGCCAAACACTTAGCATCATGGTTTATATTTAGTTGTGCTCTGGCAGCTTGTTTATCTGGCTGTAGCGGTATTATATCAGCCATTGTATGGCCGATAAAACGACAAGCAATGTTGTAGCGGTCATAAAACCTTTTCTCAAAGGGTAATAAAGCAAGCACCAGATTTGTCGCCTCCCCTATCTTGAAAACACGATCCTGTCTCCACGCCCACACAGAGGGACTTACATAATGAATGGTTTTTATCCCTTTTTGCTTTAATTTCCTCTCAAGAGTAATATTAAAGTCAGGCGCATCTATGCCAACAAATACATCAGGCTGCAATTTAGCAAAACGTTTAGTTAGGTCAAATCGAATTCGTAATAATTGCGGTAGTCGTCCCAAAACTTCAACAATCCCCATAACAGCAAGTTCTTCCATTTCATACCAGGCTTCACAGCCCTCTGCTTGCATTAATGTGCCTGCGACACCGACAAAACGTGCATTAGGTACTTGCTGTTTTAGCGCACGAATAAGACCTGCACCAAGTATGTCACCTGATGTTTCTCCAACAACGAGACCAATAGTCAAAGATCGTTGTTGAATTGCAACTTGATGACTATTCGCCAAAGATTTCTCCTATTCAGGTTGCTTGTTAACGGATTATCCCGCGGTTAGATTGCGCTGAATTCTCTAAAAAATCACTCAGTATTTTTACCTGTTGATCATCTTTGCCTAGTGCTACTAATTCCTCTCTGGCCTCATCTAGCGTTTTACCACTACGGTATAGGATCTTATACGCGTTCCTAATTGTATGTCGTGATTCTTTATCAAAGCCACGACGTTTTAAACCTTCAATATTCACACCATAAGGGGTTGCATGATTACCTTGCGCAATTACATAAGGCGGAACATCTTGGGTAACACCGGAACAACCACCAACCATAACATGAGCACCAATTTGGCAAAATTGATGTACCGCACTCATACCACCAATAATGGCATAATCATCCAGTTTAACATGTCCACCAAGACTACCATTATTAGCAATTATACAATAATTTCCTAGCAAACAATCATGGGCGATATGGGTATTTACCATCAATAGATTATCATTACCTATTTTGGTTAAACCTCCCCCTTGTAGGGTACCACGGTGAATAGTACAACTCTCTCTAATGCGATTGCGATCACCAATCTCAACTCGAGTTGGCTCTCCTTGGTATTTTAGATCCTGATTAATTTCACCTATAGTGACAAACTGAAATACTTGGTTATTACAACCAATTTTGGTATTGCCATTGACAACCACATGAGATTTCAGTGTTGTATCTGCACCAATTTCAACCTGAAAACCAATATAGCAAAACGGGCCTATACGGACATTCGCACCGATAATCGCGCCCTCTTCAATAATAGAAGAGGGATGAATAATCGCTTTCTTATTAACCATATCAGACCTCATTTTTATGCTTCTTGGCTGCGAGCACACATCATTGTCGCTTCACAAACAACTTTCTCATCCACTTTTGCAACACCTTTAAAACGCGTCAACCCACGCTTAGTTTTAACAAACGTTACCTCAAAAATCATCTGGTCTCCAGGTTGTACTGGATGTTTAAATCTTGCGTCGTCAATGCCAGCAAAATAATAAAGTTCACCAGGCTCTAATTTTCCAACACTCTTGAAGGCTAAAATACCGGCAGCTTGAGCCATGGCCTCAAGAATTAATACGCCCGGAAATATTGGCTTACCAGGAAAATGACCTTGAAAGAAAGGTTCATTAAAAGATACATTTTTTACTGCACGTAAAAATTTACCCTCTTCAAAATCCAATACACAATCAACTAACAAAAAAGGATAACGATGGGGTAACAAACCTAAAATTTCTTCTATATCCAGAGTATGTTTATCACTCATAGAAAAGACTCTTCTTGTTTAAATTTAAAAATTATATGAATAATACGGCCTGCTTTAACCTTAAATAAGATTATTCTGCAGGCCGTAATTAACAAATCTACACAGCTGTACTTAGTTATCTTTACTAAATACCTTACGTTCTAATACCTTCAGGCGTTTAGCCATTTCATTAATATTCATGACTAGAGCTGCTGTTTTTCGCCAAACCTTATTAGACTGTAATGGAATGCCAGAAGAGTATGTTCCCGGCTCACTAATTGGGCGCATTACCATACCCATTCCTGTTACAGTAACTTTATCACAAATTTCCATATGTCCATTAATTACACTTGCACCACCTATCATACAATATTGGCCTATCTTCAAACTACCAGCCATAATAACCCCACCAGCAATAGCAGTATGATCACCGATAATAACATTGTGAGCAATCTGACATTGGTTATCAATGATGACCCCATTACCAATAATTGTATTATCCAGTGCACCGCGATCAATTGTGGTACAAGCACCAATTTCAACATTATTACCAATAATAGCTGTACCTAATTGAGGTATTTTTACCCATTGGCCTTTTTCATTGGCATAACCAAAACCATCTGAACCAATGACTGTTCCTGATTGGATCAGACACTGTTCACCTATCTCGACATTATGATAAATAGAAACATTTGCCCATAAACGCGTAGAGTGGCCAATATTGACATTTTTACCAATAAAACAACCTGCTCCTATAATAACCTGATTACCTAATATCACACCTGGCTCGATAACGGTATTAGCGCCAATGGCAACATCTTCGCCGAACTGAACATCTTCCGCAATAACAGCAGAAGGATGGATATTTTGTGCAGGTTTAGGAGTGGTATCCAAAATTTGAGCTAATCGAGCATAGGAAAGATAAGGATCTTTAACCACTAATGCTGCTATTTTACTATCCGCTAGATCCTTTTGCTTTAATACCACAGCAGCAGCTTTACATTCTGCTAATTGCGTTAGGTAACGGCTATCCGATAAAAAAGTAATTTGCCCTTCCTTCGCTAAATGCATAGGGGCAATACTGGTGATGATAATATTACCATCACCATGTAGCTGCGCGTCCAATTGCTGGGCTAAATCAGCTAATCGAATAGAAACCATCTATTATTTAACCTTCTTAATAACCAGATCGGTAATATTTTTCAGGTTCGAGCTGTCTTTTGCATAGAGAACCGCATTCACGTCAACAACAACGTCGTAACGCTCTTTCTCTGCAACACCTTTGGTTGCCGTCTTTATAGTTTGCAATATCTTGTTGCGCTCTTCTTGCTGACGACGTTGGTTATCTTGTTCAAATTGCTGTGCTTTTTTAAGAAAATCTGTCCGTTTAACCTCAAACGCTTGAAGACCTTTTTCATTAGGCTTAGGGACACTTTTTTGCAATTTTTCCGCCCGAGCCTGTAAGTCTTTTTCCATATTTTGCAACTCGTTAGCTCGTCCTTTGAATTCTTTTTCAAGCTGCTTAGATACCGCTTTACTTATTGCTATGTCCTGAAAAACTTCACCGACGTTAATAACGGCAACTTTCTCTGCATAAGCACTGGCAGCTATAGATAAAATCAAACCTAAACCAGCTGCATACAACAATTTTTTCACACTAAACTCCTTATATCTTACGATCTGACCACAAGAGAATTGATGAATTGAATTGACGTTTTACCACGTCCTACCGATATTAAACTGAAACTCTTCAGATTTGTCACCTTCATAATCTTTTATTGAATTGGCATAGGAAAAAACCAGTGGGCCAAGCGGTGATATCCATTGTAATGCAATCCCTGTCGAAACTCGAATATTGGATGCCTTACCATAGTCAGGCATTCCTGCTCTCCAGCTTGCAAGGGTGTTACTCCAATTCGAATCCCAAACAGTACCAGCATCAATAAAGAAAGATGTTCTGATCGAATTAGCATACTTTTCATCAATAAACGGTGGTGGCGTAATTAACTCTAATGACGCTGTTACCATTGCATTACCACCAACAGCATCCGTTGATGGGCTACCCGATTTTGGACTTATTACATCATTTTTTTCTTCAAGATAAATCGCCTTAGGTCCGATATTCTTGGAACGAAAACCACGTACCGTACCGGCACCACCAGCATAAAAGTTTTCATAAAACGGTAATTCTTTACCGCCAAAACCATTTCCATAACCCAGTTGTGATCGACCTAATAATACCCATTTATGATCCTCATCAATGGGATAATATTGCGATGTATCAAACCGAATGCTATAGTATTGGTTATTGGAACCTGGAATGGTGATTTTACTATTTATCGAAGTTTTATTCCCTGCTGTCGGGAAGAAACCACGATCCAAGTTATTATAAGTCCAACCTAAATTAAGGGTAAAATCATTAGCATTATAACTCGTTTTATCATCAAAATTGAGATTTTCACCCATACTATTTAAATAGCGCCACATCCCAACTTGGGGTTTCATATCAGATAAGGAGTTATGAAAAAAGCCTACACCAATTCGAAATACATTATTTTCATTAAAAGGAAAACCCAAGGTACTATCAAAACCGTAAGCTTTATTATTATAGCTTGAAAGAGCAGCATCCTTGGCACTAAAATCATTATAGAATAATCGCACACCTAAACTGACACCATTGACCGTAAAATAAGGATCCGTTAATGATAATTCTGTATAAGTCGAATAATCATTCTTACTCGCACTAATACCAACGGCATTACCTGTACCAAGCCAGTTTTCTTGTTGAACGCCCACTTGGAAACTAATACCACTTTCAGTACCGAAACCAATACCAAAGTTCATCAAACCGGTATTACGTTCTTTAACTTTATAGACAACATCAACTTGATCAGGTGTATCAGGTACACGTTGCATTTCAACACCGACGGTTTCAAAAAAACCAGTACGATTTAATCGTTCTTTACCCAGGTTAACCAAATCATTGCCTAGCCAAGCACCCTCCATCTGGAGTATTTCACGACGTAAAACAGCATCTTTACTAATATCATTACCGACAAAACGGATTTGGCGAACATAGAAACGGCTACCCGTATTAACATTCACATGCAGTTTAACCGTTTTATCTTCATCATTGATTTCAGGTTGGGTGATAACACTGGGATAAGCATAACCATAACGACCAAGGAGATCCTTAATTTTATTCTCCATATTAGTCACTTCAGTACCATTATAAAGCGAAGAAGGTTTGATGGTGATTAATTGATTGATTTCATCATAATGGCCAGCGGTTTCGCCATTTAATTCAATACCTGATATGGTATATCTATCACCCTCTGTTACATTGATAGTAACATAAATACCTTTCTTATCAGGTGTTAGACTTACATTTATTGAGTCGATATTAAATTTGGCATAACCCCGGTCGAGATAAAAACTGCGTAGTGTTTCTAAATCACCAGCTAGTTTTTGTTTTTGATATTTTTGATCAGCAATAAAATTCCACCAAGGCACATCATCACGTAATTGAAAACGATTTACCAACTCACCTGTAGTAAAGTCTTTATTACCGATGATATTAATCTGTTGGATCTTAGCTGAGACTCCTTCAGAAAAGATTAATTTTAAGTCAGCACGATTACGCGGTAGCGATGTGACTACAGCTTTAACAGTCGCATTATACTTACCGACACTATAATAAAAATCTTCCAGCCCCTTTTCTATATTCGCCAGCTTTGTGCGATCAAGGGCTTCACCAACTCGAATATTTGAAGCCTCAAGATTTTGCTTTAATAAATCGTCTTTAACCGACTTATTACCAGAAAATGTAATGCTTGCAATGGTTGGCCGCTCTTTTACTTGAACTATCAGCGTATTTCCATCACGCAAAACTCTAACATCTTCGAAATTACCCGTTGAAAATAGAGCTCGAATAATACGACTTATATCGTCATTATTAATCGTATCTCCTACCCGCACCGGCATATTCAATAGTGCTGCACCAACGGCGACGCGCTGAAGACCTTCAAAATGAATATCCTGTACTACAAACCCGTCTGAACCGTATGCAGCGGCGCTGCCAAATAGCAGCGATGCTATGAGCAACTTTTTCATCGCCATTGTTGTTATGAATATTCCTAACTAGTCTCTCTCTTAAAGACGAGAGAAATCATTGAAAAGTGCAAGCCCCATTAATAATATCAATGCAATAGCACCAATACGATAACTGAAGTCTTGTACACGCTCAGACACTGGCTCTCCTTTAATCTTTTCGATTAGCAAGAAAAGTAAGTGCCCACCATCTAATACAGGCAAAGGAAACAGGTTAATGATCCCTAAATTGACACTAATTAATGCAATAAACATCAGATAATACACTAACCCAGACTCAGCCGAAATCGCTGCCGCTTTTGCAATAGAAACAGGCCCACTAAGATTATTAAGTTTAATATCACCAGTAACCAATTTACGCATCATACTTACTGTCAACTTCATCAACTGCCAAGTTTTATCCGTTGCCTGGTACAATGCATAAAACGGACCATATTGCTGAGTGATTTTATACTCATCTGCAAGTGGTATTACCGATAATTCAAGCCCAGCAAATCCAATTTGCCACCCTTTAGCTATCGTTTTTACTTCCGGTGTTAACGTTAATTGCTGCTGTTTACCTTGTCTTTCGATAGTCAATAACAATGGAATGTTAGGACTTTGCCGAACAAAATAGGTGAATGGATGCCAAATATCTATCATTTGCTCACCCACTTTTACAATCCTGTCTCCTATTTGTAAACCTGATAATGCCGCCGCTGATCTAGGTTGAATATTACGCACAACGGGATCTTGCCTAGCACTAACTGGCATAATACCCAAAGATAAAACCGGATCCTGGGTTTCTGGATCAAAATGCCATTCCCTCAAATTAATCACTTTTTTTATCGGTGTTGAATTTCCAATAGGTAAAATCTTCACGCTTAATTCTTCATCACCAATTTTGCTAATTAAGGCAACACGAACAGCGTTCCAGTCAGGGGTTTTGATACCATCTATTGATTTTAGTTCCATACCTGGCGAAATATTTGCTTGCTCAGCAATCGAGTTTGACTGAATATCTTCAATAACAGGACGCACAGAAGGTATACCAATAATGAAAACTAACCAATAAGCAAATATCGCCAATAAAAAATTGGCTATTGGCCCAGCACTAACCACTGCGGCACGCTGACCTACTGTTTTATTATTAAAAGCAAAGTGGCGACGCTCTGACGCTACAGGAGCAACCCGCTCATCTAGCATTTTTACATAGCCGCCTAAGGGGATTATAGCGATAACAAATTCTGTACCATGACGATCTACTTTACGCCATAAGGCTTTTCCAAAACCAATGGAAAAACGCTCAACATAAATACCACAGCACCTAGCTACCCAGAAATGGCCAAATTCATGTACGATAATTAGTACACCTAATGCAATAATAAATGCAGCTAAACTCCAGAGAAATCCCATTATATACCTTAAAAACTAAAAAAATAACAATGTCAATCCTGCAAAAACAGGTATAGCCGCTGTCAAACTATCGATTCTATCTAATACGCCACCATGTCCTGGAATTAAATAACTACTATCTTTGATGCCAGACTGACGTTTAAACATACTTTCCGTTAAATCACCAAAGACAGAGACAATCACTACAATAACAGAACAAAGTAGTAAACTCTTGGATATCAGTAAAGCAGGAACAGATAAACTAAATAGCCAGGCAACTATGCCTGCTGTCAGCATACCACCGAGCATACCTTCCAAGGTTTTACCAGGAGAAACCTGCGCTGCCAGTTTATGTTTACCAAATAAATGACCAAAAAAATAAGCGCCAGTATCCGCACTCCAAACTAATAGCATGACATAAAGCACACAACAAGCACCGATAAAATTGTCAATATGATAATCAATACTTTTTAATACCAACATACCACAGTAAAAAGGTAAAATAGTTAAAATTCCAAACAAAATTTTTAATATTACTGACTGGGACCAGAATCGAGCAGAAGTAGGAAAAGTGACAACCAATATTATCGCAACTAACCACCAAACTAATCCAGCAGATAAAATATAAATAATCAAAGACTCTGTTGTTAATTGGCTAAGATCCTGAAATGACAATTGTAATCCCAACAAACTAATACCAAATAAAACAGCACATATAATTCGTTTAATCTGCGCTGTCCAGCCAATAAATTGGCTCCATTCCCAAGCAGCTAACGAACAAATAACAATTATAACATAACCAAACAGGTTAGGAGGAAAGAAAAAAAGTACAGCGATAACTAATGGAATAAGTATGATAGCTGTAATGATACGAGAATTTAAGTTTAGCAAAAGAGTCCCCTATTCTTCATAGATATCATCAGGCTCAGTGTTACCAAAACGTCGTTCACGCTGATTAAAAGCCACAATTGCACTCTTGAAAGCTTCCTCATCAAAATCCGGCCAGAGGACATCGGTAAAATAAAATTCAGCATAAGCAATCTGCCATAAAAGAAAATTACTGATGCGATATTCTCTACCAGTTCTAATAACTAAATCAACGGTTGGTTGATCATGTAGACTAATAAATTCATTTACCATTTCTTCGTTAATATTTTCTGGTAATAATAAACCCGCTTTAATTTTTTCAGCAATAAGCTGCATTGCATTGGTAATATCCCAACGACCACCATAATTAGCAGCAATATTAAGTTGTAATGCGGTATTATTCGCGGTTAAGTCAACCGCGTGTTTAATACGATTTTGTAATTTAAGTTTAAATCGACTTATATCGCCAATAATAGTTAATCTAACATTATGAATATTTAAGTTTTTAACTTCATAATCCAGAAACCAAGTAAAAAGTTCCATAAGAGCACTAACCTCAGTTTCAGGTCGACTCCAATTTTCACTACTAAACGCGTAAAGCGTTAAAGACTGAATCTCATTTTCAACAGCAAATTTAACCACTTTTTGTACCGCTTCTGTCCCTGCTCGATGCCCTTTAATTCTTAACTTTCCATGTTGTTTTGCCCAACGTCCATTACCATCCATAATAATAGCAACATGCTTCGGAATTCGATGCTGTGAGCTATTATCATTATACATAAGTTTCATGCCAAAAAAGTTCCTTTACTATAAGTTAACATAACTATTGTGCTTAATTATTTTGGATAATAAAAATAGGATTACTTAAGATGATGCAAAGAATTTTCATATTTACTAATAAGTTAATAGTTAGCCATTTATTCATTTTTAATACCCTTAACCCATTATAATTTTATAAAAATTTAACCTGAGATAAATATAGAAACATTTAAGCGTCTAAAATTATTTATTAATAGGATATTGCTAATGTTTCAATATAATTGATTGCCATTTGACGGGCCTCACTATCAATCGCTAAAACTGCATCAATGCTATCAGGTTCGGCTAAACTTAACCTTTCTACTGTATCCAAATTAACTTGCGCAATATCAGTAAATCGAAGCTTTCCTGCCAAAAACGCTGTAACGGAAACTTCATTAGCAGCATTTAAAATTGTGGTTGATGCTTGCCCATGATGACAAGCATCAATCGCTAATTTCAAACAGGGGTAACGTTGGTAATCTGGGGCAATAAAGGTTAATGAAGATAATTGTTTAAAATCAAGCGCAGCCGCACCCGAAGGAATACGATCTGGATAAGCCATACTATAAGAAATAGGGGTTCTCATATCAGGCGTACCTAATTGAGCAATCACACTTCCATCCTGATAGCGTACCATCGAATGAATAACAGATTGTGGATGAATGATAACTTCAATTTGCTCAGCTGAAGCATTAAAAAAATACCTCGCTTCAATATATTCAAGCCCTTTATTCATCATAGTTGCCGAATCAATCGAAATCTTACGTCCCATAGACCAATTAGGGTGATTACAAGCCTCATTAGGCGTCATGTTCTTAAGAGAAGCGAGCGGAATTTCACGGAAAGGACCACCTGACCCGGTTAATACTATGCTCGTTATTCCGTGTTGTTCAAGATTAGCAAAACCTAAATTACGCTGAATTTCAGTAGGTAAACTTTGAAATATCGCATTATGTTCACTATCAATAGGGAGTACCTGAGCACCATATTTTTTAATTGCGTCGAAAAATAGTTGCCCACTAGTAATCAATGATTCTTTATTAGCTAATAAAATACGCTTGCCTTGACGGATCGCAGCTAATGTTGGTATTAAACCAGCAATTCCAGTAATAGCTGACATAACTTGATCAACATTATCAAATGCAGCTAGTTCACAAACTCCCTTTTGGCCTGATAAAACTTCCGTATTACATCCTTGTTTATTTAATATGCTTCTTAGATTGTTTGCTGATTTTTCGTCTGACATAGCGGCACATTGTGGCTGGAATTCCAAGCATTGCTGAACCATAGTAGCCACATTTTTATGTGCAACTAATGCGATAATTTCAAATTTTTCTGGATTTTCTTTGACTACTGATAGTGTCGTTTTACCAATTGAACCCGTCGAGCCTAAAATTGTCAAACGTATCATTGTGATATGTATGCTCTACTATTTAATTAAAAAGATTATACCTAACTCAGCCATATAGCATAACATAAAATGGAGCAATAAATTTAGAGATATAATAAAGCCATACTTACCTTTATATAACGTGTGGCTTTATTATAAAAATGTTTAAAATTCCATCAATTCTTTTTCTTTTTGTTCCAAAGCTTCATCAACTTTCTTAATAAAATTATCGGTCAACTTCTGAATTTCATCTTGTGCACGACGTTCATCATCCTCACTAATTTCTTTATCTTTTAGCAAAGCCTTGATTTTATCATTCCCATCACGTCGTGCATTACGAACAGATACACGCCCCTGTTCAGCTTCATTACGGACAACTTTAATCAAATCCTTACGTCGTTCTTCTGTCAACGGTGGTAAAGGCAACCGTATTATTGTTCCCGCTGAAGAAGGATTAAGACCCAGATCTGATACCATAATGGCTTTTTCCACTGCCAGTGCTAATGTACGATCAAACACAGTAATCACGAGTGTACGTGAATCCTCAGCAGTAACATTCGCTAACTGACGTAATGGCGTTGCAGCACCATAATACTCAACCATTATACCATCCAATAAACTTGGTGATACACGGCCGGTACGAACTTTACTAATTTGACTTTTCAATGCTTCAACGCTTTTTCGCATACGCTCTAGAGCATCTTTTTTGATTTCATTAATCACATTTAAACCCTTAGCAACTGGTTATAAATATTTAGGCTATAACCTATAACCCAATTCAATTATTTTAACGATGCTGATAATATCATACCGCCAAAAATCATCCGTGTCTCTCAAGAGATCAATCACGCGAGATTAATGTGCCTTCATTTTCACCCATCACAATCCGACGTAATGAACCGGGTTTATTCATGTTGAAAACTCGAATAGGTAAATTATAGTCACGAGCCAGAGTAAATGCTGCCAAATCCATAACTTTTAATTCGCGTTCTAATACGTCTTGATAAGTTAACTTATTATAAAAAACCGCATCTGAACTCTTCGATGGGTCGGCAGAATAAACACCATCAACTTTGGTTGCTTTTAAAACAACATCAGCCTCAATTTCTATACCTCGTAAACAAGCAGCTGAATCTGTTGTAAAAAAAGGGTTTCCTGTTCCTGCCGAAAAAATAACAACTCTGTCATTGCGAAGCAAACTAATTGCCTCAGCCCAACTATAATTGTCACATACACCATTTAATGGTATTGCAGACATGAGCCTGGCATTAACATATGCGCGATGTAAAGCATCACGCATGGCTAATCCATTCATTACTGTCGCTAACATTCCCATATGATCGCCAACGACACGATTCATCCCTGCATCGGCTAGCCCTGCGCCGCGAAATAGATTGCCACCACCAATAACGACACCAACCTGTATCGCTAACTCTACCAGTTCCTTAATTTCTTGAGCCATACGATCTAAAACGCTCGCATCAATACCAAAACCTTCTGAACCTTGTAGAGCTTCGCCACTAAGCTTAAGCAAGATACGTTGATATACTGGTTTTGCATTAGTTGCCATGGTGTTTCGTCCTGAGCATATAAATTATTGAAAGTTTAAAATTCTTAGTTCAAAGTCTGAATATAAAATACTTAATTAGTTATTTTTCTTCATTTCTTTAGTAAAAAGACAATTTAGTCTAAATACTAACCCTAATCCGTTGAATTAAACATATGCTGAATCAAATAATTTAGTGGCATATTTACACATAAATTATCGATTAGATAAAACAGAACCGCCTATTGGCGGCTCTATTTATCAATTGGCATCATTATTTACTCATTGCCACGACTTCAGCAGCAAAATCAGTTTCCACTTTTTCGATACCTTCTCCAACTTCAAAACGGATAAAGTTAGTCACTTTTGCATTTTTCTCTTTTAATAACGCACCAACTGTTTTGCTTGGATCCATAACAAATTGTTGACCAGTTAGAGAGACCTCACCAGTAAATTTGTTCATGCGGCCAGTTACCATTTTTTCCGCAATTTCACGAGGCTTACCAGATTGCATTGCTATATCTAATTGAATTTGATGTTCATGAGCAACAACATGGGCAGGCACATCGGCTGGTGTAACATATTCAGGTTTGCTCGCCGCGATATGCATAGCAATATGTTTAACAAGCTCATCATCCGCATCTTCAATAGAAACAAGAACACCGATACGAACACCATGTAAATAGCAGCCGATTTTTTTACCTTCTAGGATTTCGACTCGGCGAATATTAATATTTTCACCAATTTTGGCAACGATTGCTGTACGTTGCTCTTCAAATTTTGCCTTTAATTCATCAATATTTGACAATTTATTTGCAACAACGGATTTCAACACTTCATTACCGAATGCTACAAAACTCGCATCCTTAGCCACAAAATCCGTTTCACAATTCAACTCAAACAACGCACCAAATTTGCCATCGGCAGAAACTTCCGCCATTACCACACCTTCGGCAGCCACACGACCGGCTTTCTTAGCCGCTTTTGCTTGACCTGATTTACGCATATTATCGATAGCTAATTCAATATTCCCATTAGCTTCAACCAATGCTTTTTTACACTCCATCATACCTGCGCCAGTACGTTCACGCAGTTCTTTTACCAAAGCAGCGGTAATTCCAGACATGTGATTTATTCCTCAATATATCTGATGGGAAATCATCCCATGCAGATAATTCTCATTCTGATAAGTAAAAAGGAGCCAATTAGGCCCCTATAACCAATATATTGTATACCTGGTTCATAAGGGCTCTTCTATGCTTAACGAAGAGCTGGCCTTATTATTCAGTCTCTATCAAGTTTTCTTCTAGTTTAATCGCCTGATCTTGAGAACGACCTTCATGAACAGCTTTAGCAACAGCATCCAGATACAGTTTAACTGCACGGATCGCATCATCATTACCAGGGATGATATAATCAACGCCATCTGGATCAGAATTAGTATCAACAATCGAAAATACAGGGATACCTAAGTTGTTTGCTTCTTTTATAGCAATATGCTCATGTTCCGCATCAATAACAAATAAAGCATCAGGCAAACCGCCCATCTCTTTAATACCACCCAAACTATTTTCTAACTTGCTAAGCCCTCGGGTACGCATCAACGCTTCTTTTTTGGTCAATTTATCAAAAGTACCATCCTGAGATTGTGCTTCTAAATCTTTTAGACGTTTAATAGACTGACGAACAGTTTTCCAGTTAGTCAGCATACCACCTAACCAACGGTGATTAACGAAATACTGATCACAACTATTGGCTGCTTCTTTTATAGCTTCGCTTGCTGCGCGCTTAGTGCCAACAAACAGAATTTTGCCTTTTCGTGAAGCAATTTTAGTCAACTTAGCTAATGCTTCATTGAACATTGGAACAGTTTTTTCCAAATTAATGATATGGACTTTGTTGCGCGCACCAAAGATGTAAATTTTCATCTTCGGATTCCAGTAACGAGTTTGGTGACCAAAGTGAACGCCTGCCTGAAGCATATCGCGCATGGAAACAGTTGCCATTTAAACCTCTATAATTTAGTAAATTGGGGTTATGCCTCCACAGATCCCATTCCCCGACTCATTAGGCTGTAGATTTTCCTACAATTAAGAGCACCCCGGAAAATGTGCCGATCTGTGTGTGTTATAACACAATTAAGTTTATGTTAGAGCTAATCTGCGTTGTTTTTCTATCTACATTGAAAATATACAGAATGCCGGCGCGCTTTTTACCATAAAATAACGTAAAACACCAGCTATAGTTATATTTTTCTGCTCTTAGTCATTTGGCTGAATAAAAATAACGGTACCAATTAGATATCGATTATTTAGAAATAAATAATATTCATTTTTGAATAAAATTCACGATGACAATATTTTATTATGTGTTGTTTCTAATACCATCATTTTTATGATTTTTTACACCTCACTGACAATAGTTCAATTTGAAATAATCAAATATTACCTTTAGGATATTTTCATATTTTAAAAAAAATTGATATGTTAAGTCGTTAGTTGGCATAACCGCACTTCGCTGCTAACATAACCGTCAACATACAGTATCTATATTTAATCAACATAATTGGCTGATAAGTGTATTTTTTACTCACTTAAATCAGCATAAATAGGCAGAATTCATGGCTATCTCAATTAAAACGGAAGAAGATATTCAGAAAATGCGTATCGCCGGACATTTGGCAGCAGAAGTGTTAGAAATTATTGAACCTTATATAAAACCAGGTGTTTCCAGCGGTGAACTTGATCGTATCTGTCACACGCATATTGTCGAAAAACAACAAGCTATTCCAGCCTGTTTAAATTACCATGGCTTTCCTAAGTCTATTTGTACTTCCGTTAACGATGTTATTTGTCACGGTATTCCTAGTGATAAAAAAATCTTAAAAGAAGGTGATATCATTAATATTGATGTCACTGTTATTAAAAATGGCTTCCATGGTGACACTTCCAAGATGTTCATTGTCGGTAAATCAACCATCCAAGGCGAACGATTATGTAAAGTAACACAGGAAAGCCTTTATCTTGCCTTAAAAATGGTCAAACCTGGTATTCGTTTACGAACAATAGGTCAGGCAATTCAGCAATTTGTTGAACAACATCACTTTTCTGTCGTACGTGAATATTGTGGCCATGGTATTGGTCAAGTTTTTCATGAAGAACCTCAAATATTACATTACGATGCTGATGACAGCGGTGTGATACTGCAAAAAGGCATGACGTTTACTATCGAACCGATGGTAAATACCGACGATCATCGTATCAGGACAATGAAAGATGGCTGGACAGTAAAAACAAAAGATCGAGGTTGGTCAGCACAATATGAACATACTTTAGCTGTCACCGATGATGGGTGTGAAATTTTAACCTTACGAAAAGAAGAAGAATCATTTATTTCGGCTATATTAATGAATAGATAATATTCTGATTGCCCCCCATAATTTTGGAGGCTTTTATGTTAATGATATTTTTTTACTGCTTTTTATTGTTTATTAATACCATTGATTAGTGATCTCATAATCAGATCTCCTCCAGTAATTTCGCGGTTATAATACCATGATGAAAAGTAATCAGCCCGTCCCTCTCATCCTTACTCTTGATAAATTATCTCAAGAGGATTTTACTTTACCTTTACTAAAACAACAGGTAGCGCGCTTGCAAAAATGGTTAGAACAATCTTTTAAACAGGGAGTTACTGCCGCTGAACTTATTGTCATCCGTAGCCATTATCTTGATAAATTGTTACAGCGTCTTTGGCAAGTCAATGGTTTTGAGGTAATTACTCAATTGTCTTTAATTGCGGTGGGAGGTTATGGCCGGCAAGAATTACATCCGCTTTCAGATATAGACTTATTAATTTTAAGTCAGCATCCTTTACCTATCACTATCACGGCTAAGATTGGTCAATTTATTACTCTATTATGGGATTTAGGTTTTCAAATTGCTCATAGTGTGCGCACATTAGAAGAGTGTTTCCAGGCAGGACAAGCAGATCTGTCTATAGCAACTAATCTATTTGAATCAAGGTTAATTTGTGGCGATCAATCTCTGTTTCTATCACTACAACAAGCGATATTTAGCGATAACTTTTGGTCGTCTGATAAATTTTTTGCTGCCAAACGTAGTGAACAACAACTGCGCCACCAACGTTATCATAGTACTAGTTACAACCTTGAACCAGATATCAAAAGTAGTCCCGGAGGTTTACGTGACATTCATATATTGTTATGGGTCGCACGCCGACATTTTGGTGCAACCACCATTGAGCAGACAGTTCATTTCAGCTTTCTAAGTCAAACAGAATATAGTGAATTAAAAATATGCCTAAATTTTTTGGTTCATATTCGATTTGCTCTGCATTTAATACTAAACCGTTATGATAATCGCCTACTATTTGAACATCAATTAAATGTTGCCCTCTTACTAGATTATCAAGGTGAAGGTAATCAGCCAGTTGAGCAAATGATGAAAGACTATTATCGCGTCACCCGACGTGTTCGAGAACTCAATAACATGCTGCTGCAACTTTTTGATGAAGCCATCCTTAGCGAAAAAAATCTAGCAGCGCCACATAAACTAGATAATGAATTTCAACTTAGAGGAGATCTCATCGATCTGATTGATAATACACTTTTCCATCGTGAACCTGCTGCCATATTGCGGCTATTTTATCAAATGGCCGAACATGTAAATATTCTAGGAATATACTCAGCTACATTACGTCAATTACGTTTTGCTTGTCAAAAACTAGTTAAACCTCTGTGTGAAATCCCGATTTCTCGTGAAATTTTTATTACTATTCTGCGCCATCCAAGAGCTGTGAAAGGTGCCATTGTTCCTATGCACTTACATAATGTACTCAGTGCTTATATGCCGGTTTGGCAAAATATTGTTGGACAAATGCAATTTGATCTTTTTCATACTTACACCGTCGATGAACATACTATTCGCGTATTACAAAAACTTGAGAAATTTGCTGATCAAAAAAATCACCAACAACACCCTTTATGCGTTGCCATTTATGCTAAGCTTGCTCAGCCAGAAATTTTACGTTTGGCGGCTATGTTTCATGATATTGCAAAAGGTAGAAAAGATGATCACTCGGAACTGGGCGCAAAAGATGCTAAGCAATTTGCCATAGCTCACGGCCTATCTGAGCATGATTCATCGTTAATTGCGTGGCTTGTGCGTCAACATCTTTTGATGTCAGTGACAGCCCAACGACGTGATATTCAAGATCCTGTTGTTATTAAACAATTTGCCAGTGAAGTAAAATCAATAAACCGTCTGGATTATCTTTTGTGTCTGACTGTTGCCGATATATGCGCAACCAATAATACCTTATGGAATAGCTGGAAACAGAGTCTATTAAAAGAGTTGTATCTATTAACTAAAAATCAATTAAATCAAGGTGTGCAAGCAATACCAACTTTACGTCAACGCATCCAACTCCATCGCCTGCAAGCATTAACCCAGCTACGTGAAAAAAATATTGATAAAGGCGCGCTGAAAAAATTATGGGCGCGCTGCCGTGCTGATTATTTTTTACGCCATAACCCACAGCAACTAGCCTGGCACGCCAATGCTTTATTAAAACACAATTTAAATGAACCGCTGATACTAATCAGTACAGTATCTGTTCATGGTAGTACCGAAATTTTTATCTGGTGTCCAGATCAACCATCGCTATTTGCCGCGGTTGCCGGAGAACTTGATAGACGGAATCTTAATATTCATAGCGCCCAAATCTTCACTAATAAAGATAATATGACGATGGATACTTTTGTGGTATTAGATCCTAAAGGACAACCTCTGGCTAATGATCGCTATGAAAATATCCACCAAACTTTATTAAAAGTTATTGAAACCCCAGATAGCAAAACTTTAAAAACACGTAACCCCCATCATAAATTACACCTTTTTAAGGTACCAACTAAAGTTCATTTTATGCCCAAACAAAATGTTAGACGAACTTATATGGAACTTATTGCCCTCGATCAACCCGGATTATTGGCACAGATCGGTAATATATTTACTGAAATGGCCGTGCTCTTACACAGAGCCAGGATCACAACGATTGGAGAAAGAGTTGAGGATTTGTTTGTACTTACTGATCAAAACAACCAAGCACTCGATCAAAATATACAACAAAAACTGACAGAAAAATTGACACAAGCCCTGACTTCAATAGATAAAGAAAAAAATAAACATGTTAAATAATTACAGCACAGAGGATGAGTAATTTTATGGAGCAACTTAAAACCATTATTGAAAATACTTTTGAACATCGAGCAAAAATCACACCGGCGACGACTAGTGTTCAATTAAGTGATGCAATCAATCAGGTGATCACTCAACTTGACAAAGGCCAGTTAAGAGTCGCTGACAAGATTAATGGGAAATGGATAACTCATCAATGGCTTAAAAAAGCCGTACTACTCTCTTTTCTTATCAATGATAATCAATTAATCGAAGGCGCAGAAAGCCGCTATTTTGACAAAGTAGCCATGAAATTTTCTGAATATGATCATGCTCGTTTTCAACAAGAGGGATTTAGAGTTGTTCCACCAGCAACGGCTCGAAAAGGCGTGTTTATCGCCAGAAATACCGTTTTAATGCCATCTTATATTAATATTGGTGCCTATATTGACGAAGGATCCATGATTGATACCTGGGCAACAGTTGGCTCTTGTGCACAAATTGGTAAAAATGTTCACTTATCCGGTGGTGTTGGAATTGGTGGTGTACTAGAACCCTTACAAGCTAATCCAACCATTATCGAAGATAACTGTTTTATTGGTGCTCGCTCTGAAATCGTTGAGGGTGTCATAGTTGAAAAAGGCTCGGTTATCTCAATGGGCGTCTATATTGGCCAAAGCACTAAAATTTATGATAGAGAAACCGGTGAAATTCTCTATGGCCGAATTCCAGCCGGTTCTGTTGTCGTCGCAGGTAATTTACCGGCCAAAAATGGCAACTATAGCCTATATTGCGCGGTTATTGTAAAAAAAGTGGATGATAAAACCAGAAAGAAAGTTGGCATTAATGAGTTACTAAGAACCATAGACTAAAATTTATCATAGCGGATTATCAGTAATATATCCGCATATTATTCTTATACTAATCTATAATAACTGTTAAATAACCTTATTCATTCAATATTAATATTTATGATAATTTTAAAAATTTAGGTATTACTCAACCTGTAGATATCGATCACTACACCCTTCGTCAAGAAGCAAACAATGACATTCTAAAGATTTATTTTCGTGAAGATAAAGATGAACACTATGCTAAAAGCGTAAAATTAAAATATCCACTGCAACGAAAGCTGATTAACCTTGACAATAATCTCAAAGAAATCAATAAAATTAATTTTCATCTACCGGATGTGATCTAAGAATTAAATCAAATTTGTTAACATGACTAAACCAAACATGATTTAAAAAGTAAAATATTAAATAATTTGTGCCATTTAGAATCTGTAGTAATAAGCAAAATTGCTGAAATTAAATCAGATTAAAAAAAAACTTTGCTGAAAAACCTACTACTAGCTTATTTATGCCAGTACTAACTGGCTTTGAGGCCAAATTTGCATTTCAAACAAACTAGCATAACGATTTAATATTAAAATTTATACCATAGATAAATGTTGACTCTCGAGTTCAGGCGCAATACCTAACCAACCAAACTGTGATAGCAAACGCGTCCAAACATAATCCCACTTTGCAATCAGCTGCAATTTATCGCCTATCATTGGACGCTTAAAAGATAAATAACTCGCATGTAAAAACGGCTGGTAGCAAAATAGTGTGCAACACCACTATTCTGACGCAGATCACCATGGGTAGTATCACCAATTATCGGGTGACGAATATGTGCTATATGACATCTTAATTGATGTTTTCACCCAGTTTTGGAGTCAGCGCTAAAAGAGTGAAACGCGAAGTAGGATAACGACCTATCTCTATCGGACATTCAACCTTAGCCAGTGCCGAATAATGAGTAATAGACCATTGAGATTGGCTTACTTTACTAGCATATTTTTCAGCGATCTTATCTTATCTTATTCTTCCTTCAGGTCATAATCAATAATATCAGCTTCATTAACATAACCCCTCATAATAGCATGATACTTTTTTTTCTATTGCATGGAGTTCAAATTGCTGAGCCAAAAGGCGAGCAACTTCACCGGAACGCTCCATCAACAACACCCCTTAAGTTGGTTTATCTAAACGGTGAACAGGGAAAACATACTGACCAATTCGGTCACGCACTGTTTGCATGACAAAACGTGTTTCATGTCGATCAAGCCAACTACGATGTACCATCCAGCTGGCTTGTTTATTGCAATCAAATACTGATCTTGATAAAGCACTTCAGGCATACGTTGAACTACCTTGTGAAAAAACGGTGTCTAACGCCCGTAAATTTTCCAATAATCGGAAATAACGCCCTTCCTGTTGGCCTTTGTACATCTCTTCAAAATAGGGAGTGATAGCGAATACTTTTGGGAAAACAAGATCTTGTTCAATAACCGCATATAGTCTTGGTAATAGTACCCATTGTAACCATTCATATGCTTCCATGGTGTCAAAGGCAAAAGGCAAATGACTAGCAAAAGCTTCCGCTGGTGGCGGTGTATCACTCCAAAGATTAAGGTTTTTCATTTCAGCTTCAATGAGACAGAGTTTTTCTATAACTATCAAATTGATATTCATTCTCTACACTAGTGTCATAAGTAAAAATAAATGAATCATAACATTATTACTTATCAAACAAAAAACAGCGTGTGATATTAATTTTATTACTCATTAATAAATCTAAATAAAACATCCAATCAATCATAATCAATATAAATACACTTATTAATTATGAGCAACATCGCTGACTTATAGTGTTATATTATCAGCGACTGCATCATTAAAATAATCTTTTGCAAAGCTATTTTAGCCATAAAAAATCAGTCTATAAAATCAACAGGTTATATAATATGTAACGCTATTAAATAGAATATTTATGCATCCTGCTGAATAAATCTCCCTACTATTTACTAGGTAGTTAATTATATAAAATAAAATACATAAATATTAAACTATTACAAAAATATAGCATATTTAATATACTTACTTACACGTAAAAATAAGCAATTTAAATCATTATAAATTAATCACTTATATCTTATAGTGAGTTCTAATTTTGGCTGAAATATCAGTTCAAATTCACCCTCTTTTTTAATTCAAAAACCACCCTAACTATTCGTTTAACTACGGAGAAATATTTTTATGTCTAAATCAGTCACAATTCAAAATACACAATTACCCGTTATCGAGTACAAATCTCAACGAATGATCACTAATGATATACTTGCTCAGGGATACGGTACCGATACAAAAATAATCTCAAATAATTTTAATCGCAATAAAGATCACTTCGTAGAAGGTAAACACTATTTCAAAATAAAAGGCAGTGAATTAGATAATTTGCGTTCATCATTAAGAGGTGTACAAGTTTCAAACAAAGCAAGAAGCATTTATTTATGGACGGAGCGCGGATCTTCTCGCCATGCAAAAATATTGAAAACGGATAAGGCATGGGATTGGTTGAAGCTTTAGAAAACAATTACTTCAATCAAGCTATCTTACAGATAAAACCCCACAAATACGAAGGCAGTGGATCACCTGAATTTCGTAAGGCAAAAGCAATAGAAATACAAGCCAAAGCGATACAAATTCAAATGGATAACGCAGAAAGGATCTTTGAATGGGCTACTCATCTTTCCGATAACGCAAGACAAGGCATCATGGCTGGATTAGTTAATCCTATTGCGGGTAGTGAAGTTATTCCTTTACCTGTTATTACTGATAAGCATTACACAGCAAAACAGATTGGTAAAATGTTTAATATCCCAGCAAATAAAATAGGACGTATGGCTAATGATAACAATATGAAGGTTAAAGAATATGGGAAAATGTATCTTGATAAATCACCTTATAGCAGTAAACAGGTAGAGTCATTTCGATATAATGAGAAGGCAATCAGGAAATTTGAGGTAATTCTGGTTGCCGAGATGGAAGCAGCAACAAGCAAACGGGTTTAATGTAAAAGTTTAAGAAGAGCAGCCATGGCTCCTATTGCAAAAATCAGCATACTCTACCGAGGCTTACTGTTAATTGTAAGCTAAGCTTGTCAAAACGATTTTCTATATCCTTACGGACATCAGCAATTTGAGCTTCATTCTTTTCGAAACGTGCAACCATGTCTTTACGTACGTCTTCTAAATCTCTTTGTCGCTACATCAGCAACCTCATGTTACTTACAAACCGCAATAGAAATTGCTTTTGCCTGCTTTTTTGGCAACCCTGCATTCTCTAATGTTTCGACAAATTCTTGTGTATCAAATGCAACCTGACACATAACGAACCCTCATTTTGAGGAGGAGTATAACACAATCACTCTCATTGTGAACTCAATGACACAGTGAGAAATCGTCGCTGACTGAAAGAACGCCCATCCCAACAGCCAGCTAACCCTAAACCTACCTAGAAGAAATAAGACTAATGAAAAAGTTTAGCTTTCCTGTGCTCATTTGTGAAGCTAAATCGTTAATACAATAACATGCTAACCTGTATGCAATGGAAGGTATCGCATGAGAATCTTTGACCCTGCTGAATATCCAGAATTACGCAATCTTTTTCCATAGTTAACACCCGTTCAGTTTGAACCATCATTGCTCTTTTCTTTTGGTCTTTCTCAAAAGGGAATTTCAGTTTTGCGATCTGTGAACTATCGATTAGTTAAACGAGAGATAGCGGAAGCAAAATCTAAATTTGAAACAAATTCATTAACCGGATTGTTAACGATATTTCATGTACGTTTGGTTGTTTTTGCATTATACAGTTGTCGAAAACAAACTGGGAATAACACCAATAAGCAATAATTTAAACGGAGCACTCTCTGGCTGGCAAAAAGCAGAATTGACCCATTTCATGCAACTATATTAGGATAATGCTCTTTTTATTTTGCTATATATAATATTATTTTCTAAATTAAAATAAAAAGACGTAATACTTGAAGAACGTACTCAATATAGGTTTAGCGCGAATCATTGAAATGTATTATAAATAATTATTAACGAAATCTATGCAAAATAGATTCCTATTTGGTTTATAGAATATGACAAAAAATGAATTCAGAAAAAATATTAATGGATTGAGAGCTATCTCTGTTCTTGCTGTGGTTATATTTCATTTCAATCACACTTGGTTAGCTGGTGGTTTTGCTGGTGTTGATGTTTTTTTTGTCATATCTGGTTTTTTAATGACCTCAATTATTTTTCATGGGGTTGAGAATCATGATTTTTCAATTATTAAGTTTCTTAATGTCAGAATAAATCACATTATTCCAACACTTTTAGCGATTCAATCCATTCAACTGGGGTTAATGGTGTACGCCCATCTTTCCCCATAATAGGATTGTTTTCTTCATCAACAGCGATGGCCTGACCTTCGTCATTGAGTTTAAATATGCCCTTGGCACGTAAAATTAAATCGTCCTGAACACTCGATAGCACACCAGCTTGACCCGCAGCGGCACGGATTTCATCGCCTAAAACCCGGTTACGAAATTTATTGGCAAATGCTTCCGCCTTTTTCGCCCTTATCTTTTCAGTCTGAAGCTTTTTGTCCACATCATGACGTAATCGTTCCATCCGCTTATTGATGATTGCCTACGGCAATGAGTTTTACTTCCTCATCGTTTTCAAAACGCTATAAAACGCCTTTTACTTGCTTCGGGTCTATCCCTTCAAAGCACTTTAGATTATCGCTTTGTTCTTTGAGCTTACCGAGTAATTCGCTATTTTTTGCTTTTAGGCCTATTAACTGCTCGTTAACCTGCTTATCGAAATGGCTTGTATTTCCGGTGTGACTTGTCTACCACCCCCACCGTCACCGCCATTAGGATCATCCACTTGTGAATGATAGTTGCGATCGATATTTATAATACTCATTATTTCCCCTTGGGATTGTACTCTGCGCCTTGCACAGTAAATTAACTCAGCCCTAAACTGAATTCAGCTAATAAAAAAGGCCACCGAAGTGACCCTGATTGCCATGTGTAAACGTTAGGTTCATATTCCCGCTTCATATCATCACCGAGCGTTTTCTCTTTGGCGTAAATGAAAAAGCCACATTTAAGTGGCTTAATTGAAATCAATAATTATTTTGATTTAATTAGTTTTAAGTCATTATTTCGGTATTGCTTTTGTGCTTGATAAAAGTTTTCATTAGAGCCTAAATTTAAAAGATACAATTCTACTTTTTCTTCCATCCAACAATAACCAAGTAATGTTAACTGTTTATTTAGTTGAAGCTTATGTACTCTAAGAAAGTTTAAATAGCCCTGTTTCTACTCACCAATTTTTGGATTATCAATTATTTTTTGTATCTCATCTTCTACCAAAGAAAGAAGATAATCGGGCAATTTACTTAATGCTTTTGTGAAACGTCTTGTTTCGTAGACATCAAGCTTATAATTTTTTTTGTCCTTCTGACATATTGCGACACCTTACCATTGTCGACTTCATTTTTATTTAGCCAGCAAAGAATTAAAAAATAAAAGAGTACGGCAAATCCTGATTATCTTCCGCTATACGACCAATTTTAGCCCAATATTCAATTTGCTTAGGTACACTTCTATTAGATACCTCAGCATGAATCTTTACATTGCTTACAAAATCATCATCTAAACGTATACTTGTGGCCATTTCTTGTTTCCTCTGTGATTGAACTACATGCGGGCGAAACACATACTCAACAGCAAGTAGATTAAGTCTACGTCATTTTGTTGCATTGAGCACCACATAAATGCAAACTGAATAGATGAAAATCCGAATTTCAGCAAAATCAAAATAAACCCCACTTTTTCACGTGGGGCTATGTACTACTTGCCTTATTTACAATATGGATCATGCGAGTTTATAAAAAAAGTAGTGCGTTAACAGAATATAATGATTTGATTTCAGATTTCAACAAAAACCCCCGCAAAAACCAAAAGCTAGGTTAAATAAGTTAGCTGACCTTGTTGTTACCCTTATCACAATATCAGGATTTTTACGTACGCAAAGTATTTTTTATGCTATTTTTGTACATCAGGATCCATTTCCAGCTTTATGCTCAGCCTCATCAACATACCTTCAATCACACCCTCTGCTTTCTGTAATTTTTCCCGATATGTCCATCTGAGCAGTGGTGTCAGTAGTGTTCATAGGCTAATTGGATAAATGTTTTACCAAATACATAGTACTCAAAGAGTAAATCGTGAATACCACTATTTTTCTGATTTAATTTAGCCATACAGCTTGAAATAATCATTGCATCATCTTCGCAACATTGGGGTCTTGATTTTATTTTGAACGGAATTAAACCTTTAAATCCTGTTGCGATAGATGACCAATACACATCTTATCTGTTATCAGCTACCCATGCACCCCAACGAGCCAATACCTGCTGAATATCCCTCATCTCCCCGCAATACAGTATAATTAGGGGCATAGGTATTAACCATGTGCCCTGCTTTGAATGTTTAATCGTGGTTTAGTGTGCGGGCTATTGTTCGCACATTCGAAAGGTAATACCTGCCTGGTACCAGTCCGGTAAGAAAAACTCAATGCGACCCGAATAGCCATCCAGACTCATCACTTTCATTCGCTTAAGCTCATCTTTCATCTGACTGTACAGTTCGTCCATTTCACTTTGTTTAAGTCTGATAGCTGTATTAGCCAGCATGGCTATTTGGGCAATTGTCATCTCACCGTAGATTATCTCTGCATGAGCAGTAAACTCGTAAGTGTCTTCACTTAACTTACGATGACAGCCTATGCAGTGGGAGAAACTATTACAGGGATGATAACGGGTGGATTTGTGTCGTCTTGATTTGAAATGTGAGCAGTGTAGTTTAGCGCGTTCGTTCTGAAAATATCGTCCGCAATAATCGCATATCCAATTTGTTCTTTCACGGACTAATTCAGAGAACACGACATCATGCTTATCTCTTTTAAGTGCCATTTAATTTTCCTGCTCCTGTTTTAATTTCATATACTCAGAACTTTCAGGTATTGTCACGAAACAACCTATCCCAGCTGCCCAGCATTCCACTCTTTGCATAAAAATATGCATCTCCCCTGTATCGATTTTAGATATTCTCCTGAGCACTCTGACACGCTCTGGCTCCTGTGTGGTCGCATCAATAGACTCGACCACTTCATAGCCAAAAAATGTGTGCTTAAGCATTTCCTTCACTTGCTCAGGTGTGAAGTGAGCGCCGTTAGCACACAAATACTTACTTATCTCCCGTGAAAAAGTGAGTTTTGAGATAATGAGCGCGTTTTCCTGTAAGGCTTGATGATGAGTTGATCCGGTTGTTTTGTTGCTAGGACGGCTTTGAGGGTTTGCCAGACTGAGTGCCTGGTTGATTCGTAGAAGAGTAATTTTTTAGTCTCCTTTTGGTAGTTCTAATAACGTTTTGCTTGCTTTTAATGCTTTAATTTCCTTCTCCGCACTCCAATATATCCAGAATATTTCTTTATGTGAGTGAACATCACGAGAAAATCCCTTATTATCCAACGTCCTGGCTGTGCATAACGACTCTAATGGCTTGTGAGTCTATCAATTGCATTTATCACCTCCTATTTGCTGAGATGGACTCATTGGTGTTGCGAACATATCTGTGCCTTTACTGACTTCTCGTACTGCCTGAGTCGGTGACATGCCCGATTGAATAGTAGCCTGAAATGCTGCTTGCTCTATCTTCTGCATACAAAGCTGAATCCCAAGTTGTTATTCATTGGCTTTACTTCGCTCATCTGAACATAGACCTGCTAAACGATTTTCAATTTTGGCCAGATTGATGTAATGATGTTTCTCTGCACCTAAATCACGTAAAGCATCACGGGACTCATGGTAATAAGGTAAATAGGAATATACATCATGAAACTGGACAATCCATTCATTGTAACCGCAAAACACCCCAATATGGGTAACTTAGTTGAGGTTACTAATTGCAGTCACAATTTCTCTGATTCACGTTATCTAGTCAATCTTAAGATATGGGACGAAGAAGACCAGAGAACTAAAACGTTAAAAAAATAATTCAATATTTAACAATAGAAAACGAGTATCTGAAAAAAAAATCGAAAACTCATGAAGGTACATCGGGAAATTAGTGTGCTGTGCAGGGTTTGAACCTGCAACCGATGGACTAAAAGCACACAGCTCTATCAGCTGAGCTACTACATCTTACTTTTAAATTATAACAGTCCCTTTAATAAAAATGGCGGGAAGTAATTATCAAATCCTTCAGCGATGCCATAATCTCTCAGTTGTTTTCGTGAATGAATACCAATTTTGTTACCTATCTGTCGGATTATTTGCTCTACGACACAAGAATATGTACCTAACCTCAATGCCATTTCTTGATTACTCATTAATTTCATCCCGAAAAAAACACACACATTAAGTTCTTCAGTAGTAAATAAAGCATTTGGTGAGTGATTTGTTAAAAAAGAAGAGGCAGTAGGATTTTTAAAGAAATATTTTGATAATAATATGGGCGGTATTTTTCTCGCGTGACAAATAGTCCCGACAACTTTATTCTGACTATAATGTGGGGTTGTTTTAGTGAAAAGAGTATGTAATGTTTTTTCTGTTCCTGTGATGTGAGTAACAATAGAAAATATTGGCTTATCATATTAGTAAACAATTTGTTCGTGGCTATCAATTGTGTCAGCATATTCACCCCATGATAGTGGGCACTCAGAGGCTAGTCTTACTTCAACATCGAAATTCATTGACAAACAAGAAATATCAAAGGCGACTTTATTAGCATAGACAAAACGTAATTCAATATCTTTTATATCCCAATAATCTTTCCATAAACGAGATGAGACGCTTTGTTGATACATCACTAGTTTTCATAAGATAGAATCTGTTGATGAATAGTATTTTTTATAAAAACAAGAAACTACCATGATTCCATAAAATTGAAATAAGGAAACAATCACCAAACTGATATAACAAATAAGCTAACGGCCCACTATAAGTGATTATAGTACAGGCATCAAAAAGGCTTTTACCACCAAAGAAAGAATACCTAAAATACCCGCACCTAACATCCAGCGCATTAACTTTTGTTCAGCGCAAATGCCTAACATTTCAAGTTGCAGGTCTTTTCAGACAAGTGATATCTGTGAATCTATCTTGGCATCAAGTTTATCAAATCTTGCGTCTATTTCTCTACGCACATCGTCTAAATCTCTTTTAGTTGCTACACCAGCCACCTCATGAGACTTACGCTCAGCAATAGAAATTGCTTTTGCCTGCTCTTTTGGCAACCCCGCATTCTCTAATGTTTCGACAAATTTTTGTGTATCAAACGCAACTTGACTCATAGGGAAATCTTCCTGTTTTGATAAGTCTAACGGGTTTAGGGTCCAATCTGCAAAATCTTTCACCTTTATACCTTAATTCGTTTAACCACGGAGAAATATTTTTATGTCTAAATTAGTTGTTATTGAAAATACTATTGTCCACCAAGAGGCTATCGGACGTTATTGTCTAAATGATTTACATAAAGCATCAGGGGGACATGATAAGCATAAACCTTCCAATTTTCTCAGAAATGATTCTGTTAGAGAACTTTGTTTAGAAATTGACCGATGCTCAGATATGAGCATCGCTTCTGTTAACGTTGTTAAACGCCGCGCGTAACAAGGAACTTAGGTCGCTAAAGAACTAATTTACACTTATGCCATGTGGATTAGTGCAACTTTCCATCTCAAAGTCATTCGTACGTTTGATGAAGCTATTTCTACACCTAACCAACCTTTAACCGATAAAGTACAAGCTAGCTTGGCAATGCTGGCATTTTACAAACAGGAATTGCGGATTGCTCCTTCCGGCCTACTAGGTGCAATGAAAAGACTACAATATTCGTTAAGTATCTAGATATTCTCCCTGCTTAAGCTGTTGATGCGCCGGAGGGTTGTTTAACAGGCTAAAGCTAAATAACACACTCTTTTACGGAGCTTTTACTATTACATGGTAAACCCTACAGCCCGCCCTCCGGTTTTAAGCGTCTGCAATTATTAGGTATTGTTGAACGTAAATCACGCCCTAGCAGTAAACATCCTGACAAGGAAAAACTATTTTGGTCACTGACAGAGAAAGGATTACAGTTTGGAAAAAATCTAACTGAGCCTAATAATCCCCGTCAGACTCAACCCCACTTTTACGATAACCAGTTTCCTAGATTATTAGATGTGATGATGAATGGGATCGTAGCAGCATAATAAAACATTGACATTCAAAATACCCATTGACGAAAGAAGAAATCATGCGCTATAGTTTACCTGCACCTGCAAAATCAGGTGTCGGGATTGAGCTCTCGCTGTGGTTATTGCGACATAGAAGCGCCACGAGCGTATTTTTTAATGTCGTAGTCTAGCTAAGCTATACCTTTCAATGGTGGACTGGATGGGGCAGCTGAAAAGCTGGCCGTTTGATAATCGCGGTAAGGTCAACCCTATTCAGTTCATCACCCAAGATTGACCTCAAAGGTGGTGAGTAAATTCAGATTATCAATGGAGGTCGCTATGACACTTCAACTTTCTACTATCACACCCAAAGTTACTATTCATAACAGCAAAGCTGTTACTACGTCTCAAGATGTTGCTGATTATTTTGGTAAGCGACATGATGATGTCTTAAAGAAAATACGCTTGCTCGATTGCTCATCTGATTTTCATGCCCGCAATTTTGCGGAAATGTTCCAGAAAATAAATATAGACAAAAGTGCAAAATGAGAATCTAAATACTAGGAAATGACCAAAGACGAATTCGTATTCTTAGTTATGGGATTTACAGGCAAGAAAGCAGCTGAATTCAATCGCATGGAGCAGAGTTACATTCTGCACCAACAAGAATACACAGAACCTTGCCCATATCATTGACTCAAAACTTTCGTTTCAGAGATGCATGGAATAATGCTATCTGGTATGCGTTGAGATAAGCGACCGTCATTCCTACACCTTATCCGATGGAAGTCAGACTTGTCCCTTTTATCGCGTCAGAATGTGAGCGTATCTGGTATGTAACAGAACATCTGCAGGATATGATAGCAGATGCAGAAAAAACAGCGATTAAACGAATTATTCGTAAACGTGAAAATGCTAAGAGGGTAATTTCAGAGATAGATAACCTGTTATCTCTGGCTGGCACAAAGCAAAATTGACCCATTTTATTCAACGTAACTAAATAATCTTAACGCCCTTTTTTACAGAGGCAATCGTTCATCAATTTAATTATTGAGAAATTCTTACATGAAAAATTTAATTAATATTGAAACAAAAAATATCAATGATGAATTAATCCAGACGGTTAATGCACGTGATTTACATTCGTTTTTGGAAAGTAAACAGGAGTTTGCTAATTGGATAAAATACCATATCAACAATATGGTTTTATTGAACACTAGGACTTTTTGATAAATTTATCAAAAAACCCAAATGGAGAGCGTCCAACAAAGGAATACCACATCCCCCTCAATATGGCGAAAGGGCTTTCGATGGTCTAGCGTAACGAAAAAGGTAAGGAGGCTCGTCAATATTTCATTCTGTGCGAAAAACACGCTAAAACTGCTCCACACGCTATCCCACAAACACTTCCTGAAACGCTACTCCTTGCCGCTGAAATAGCAGAAAAAGTTCAACACCTGGCGTTGGTTAACAAAGAACAAAAAACGGACATCGATAGTCTTAAAAACCTGTTCCAGGTTGGCATGTTACCTGTCCAGTTTTGCAAACAACTTAATGGCGTAAACATTAACCAGGCCAACCTTTGTCTACAGGAGCGTCATTTTCTCTACGATGCAGAAAAGGATATTTACAAACCTCATGTCTGGCGTGTCCATGCTTATACACGAGATAAATATTTAACCAAATCGCCCTACATCACTGCAACAGAAACAGTTCAACGCCAGTGTTACCGAATCGTTCTGTTAAAAAAAAGGAGCTTCATGGCTATATCATCAATATCTAAAAAACAAGCTACGGATGAAGAAAGACTGGAACGGTCAATTCACCCAAGACAAATATTATCAAGTTACATAAGAAACAATGATGAATAAGGACGTTATTATTGCCCGTATTATTGCGGCATCCAAAGATATTTTACCTGCGAAAAAGCCATCATGACGCTGAAAGATAAATATCTTTTAGCCATACGCCAATTCAAGCATACAAAGCCCTATTTTATGGCTTTAATAAAGAAAAAACTTGAACTGTATAACGCCTATCGTCGCCATCGTAGGGCAATACAGGCACTACTCAAATATCAATCAAAGAAAGCTGACGAATAAAGACAGTATCCTACAAATCAATCACATCTGAATATCAATAACTTAAGAGCTAACAATATGAACCAGCTCAAATAGCAAGAGCTTCGCTATCGTTTAAATAGTGAGGGCTTCTATCAGAAAGAATCCATAAAAATTATCCCCACCTTGCTAATCATCGCGTTGGCAAGCCTCGTTTTACTGTTAGCAAGATAGGAGGTCACATGAATCCTTACGCAATGCAAGATTATTGGTACGAACAACAACAAGAAGTTGCTTATTGGGAAGACAGACTGGATGAACAAATCAGCGAACTTGTCCAGCCTGTCTATGACTGCCTTCCTTCCTCAATCATGAGGAAACTCAATAATGAGGATTGGGACGATATCTGGAAGGCGCTGTTTAACCATTTGAAAAGTGAGCACATACATCTGTACGAAGCTCTTCAAGCACCTAAGAGGAAATATCTATGAGCAGCGCAGAGCACACCGAAAAAGAAAAAAGTTTTCAACAACAAGTTTGGGAAACGCTTTCTGCGATTAACGTTAACGAAAAGATAGAAAAGAAAAACGGCCTCTCTTATCTTTCATGGGCTTGGGCGTGGGGCGTATTAATGGCGCACTACCCAGAATCCTATTATGTCATTGATGACGTCAGCTATAACAATGATGGCAGTGCCATGGTGTCATTAACGCTCACAATCAAACAGAGTGATAACGAATTTTCCCGCAAAATGTGGCTGCCCATTATGGATTACAGAAATCAGGCCATTTCTAATCCTAACTCGGTTGACATCAATAAAACCCTCATGCGCTGTTTGACGAAAGCCATTTCGATGTTTGGACTAGGGTTTTACATCTATGCGGGTGAAGATTTGCCTGAACCAGAAAAAATTGTGATACAGAAAGAAAAAGCACAGCAAAAAACCCATTATGAGCAGTTAATCAAGGAATTAAAAACGGCGGCACAAGACGGGGTTGAATCAATGAAATCGTATTGGCAACAGTTAACACCAGAGGAAACGGAAATCATTGGTGAAAAAAACAAGATAGATATTTATCACAACATCGCAATGAAAAATGAGGCTAATCATGAAACAAAGAACAGACGAGTGGTTTCAGGTAAGACTGGGGAAGGTCACCGCCAGCAATTTACACAAAGTGTTATCCAAAGGCAAGGGAACAACACAACGAAACTACCTCATGCAGTTAGTCTGTGAAACCCTTACCGGACAAAGGGAAGAAATAAAAACCAATAATGCCATTGAACGGGGTATCGCTCTTGAGCCTAAAGCCAGAGAACGATACTGCCTCAATGAGTTTGATGTCTCTGTCACCAAAAACCGGTTTTGTTCCCCACCCTACTATCGAGCTATTTGGTGCCAATCCTGACGGTTTAGTTAATGATGATGGACTTATCGAAATAAAATGTCCCAACACCACCACCCATATCGAAACCATTATCACAGGTAAACCCAAGTACGAATATCTGTTACAAATGCATGGGCAAATGATGTGTACAGGCAGAAACTGGTGCGATTTTATCAGCTATGATGACAGACTCCCACCTAATCTTGCCTACTATAAAATCCGGATTATCAAGGATGACAAACTGGTTAACAAAATTGAACAGACCGTTCAAAGATTTATTAACAAACTCAAATCAGAAATTAACAGCATTAATAAACATGTGGAGGCTCCATGGCAAACCAGAACCAGTGTAACTTTACCGGTCGCATCGGTTTAGAAATACATTATACACAGGGAAAAACGCCCATCGCCGCATTCTTACTCGCTATCAGTAAATCAAGAAAAAATAATAACGGTCAATGGATTGAAAAGACCACATGGATTAGTTGTAAGGCATTTAAGAAAAAAGCCGAATATATTAATAATCAGGCACAAAAAGGCTCTTTTATTCGTACTACGGCAACCTATCAGGAAAATAAATGGACGGACAAATCCGGTCAGCAAAGAACATCACCGGAATTTTTAATCAATGACTTTCCAATATTGGGAAACCGGAAAGAAAGAAAACAGCAAGAAAACCAGGATAAAGTTTGGGATATCCCAAATACTAGCCAGACGAACAATAATACGGAGCTTGAACTTGATTTTGATACTGATACTGATGTGCCCTTTTAAACAGAGGAGAAACCATCATGTGGGTTTTAATCTTTGCCATGTACGCCAGTCCTTACACTTCAAGTAACGTAGCCAGACTTCATACACAGAAATTAGACACTGAAACACTATGTCAAATAGCAGTAAAACAATTTGAATAAGAGTTCGAAACCTTCAAGGATATTAACGCCAAAGCGATTTGTGTTAAGAAGTGATTACCCCAAGATTCAACCATGAAACTTAACCCGACATTATTAGCTATCAGTACAGCATTTACCTTTGAGTTAATAGCTGGCCATATTGCCCATGCCTATACAACACCACCCGCAATATTCTCGCAGATCAAATGGGGTCATGAGGGATTGAGAGAAGTACATTTAGGCGGCCAAGAAATCATTGGCCTAGGATAATGATAGCTAGTATGGCATTGATTTATATAGCAGTATTTAGCCATACGCTAAGAAAGTGATTAATACCAGAACGTCATTATTCCGACTGACCTATTCCACTTAATCAACATCAATACTCATTCATCAATTAACTTTGAGGAGCTTCTGTATGTAAAATTTAATTAACATAGAAACAAAAACTATCAATGGCGAATTGATCCAGACGGTTAATGCACGTAATTTACATGCGTTTTTGGAAATTTGCAAAAATTTTACAACATGGATTAAAGATAGAATTAAACAATATAGATTTATAGAGGGAGATGATTTTATTGTTGTTGAAAATTTGCGCTCTTCCATTTTCGGGAGCGCAAAATCTCACCAACAAATGCTTAAGGAATACTCAATCTCTATCAACATGGCAAAAGAGCTATCAATGGTTGAGCGCAATAAAAAAGGAAAACAGGCAAGACAATATACTTTATTGAATGTGAAAAGAAGGCATTAGAATCTGTTAATCCAGTTGAGATATTAAATGACCGTTCAGCAGTGCGAGGATTACTACTCAATTATACAGAAAAAGTCATTGCACTTGAACACAGCGTTGATGAGATGAAACCGCAAGTCGAAGCACTGAAACGTATCAGCTACTCAGAAGGCTCACTATGGTATTACTGATGCGGCTAAATCACTCCAAATGAAACCTAAAACACTTTTTTCATGATTACAAGGACATGACACGGATTTATCGCCGTGTTGGAGAAAAAAGTTGGGGCGGTTATCAGGATAAAATCAAACAGGATTTAATTGAGCATAAGGTGACCATCGTTGCCACAAATGATGGCACAGAAAAATTAACTGAACAAGCGCACATTACACCAAAAAGACTTGGCAAATTATCTGTTCTTATTTATTGAATCATGACAATCAAAAAAGACCAGCGCAAAGCTGGCCAACACCAGGGAAAATGTTGCTGTTAACAAACACACAACGGCAACAATGCTACCATAAATAATTCATAAATGATCATTTTTTGATCGGCATCCCATTTATTTACTCACAAAAGTTTGAAAGCCACACTGATATTTAATCAATAATCAGAGAAACTGTATGAATAACATCCATGAATACAGGACAACGTTACATCATGTAAAAGCAGGGATGCAGGTTATTTATCATGGTAAAATGATGAAAATAATCAGGTTACGGGAGAAAAAATTAACAAAAAAAGAATTGATATATCAATTTGATACCGAAGGAAAAAGCGGAAAACTAATCGGGAATGGTGGCAATAAAATCACTGGGTTAGAAAAAATAGACGACTTGCATAAAAGTAAAAGCTGGTATGTTTAACCCTTAACAGGAGATGAAGTGAAGTATGACCTGATACTCACAGACCCACCCTGGCAATACCATAACAAAGCATCAAACGGCGCAGCATACAATCACTACAACACCACTGACTTTTACTCCCTCACTAGACTACCCATAGAAACAATCATTAATAATAATTCGGTACTCTGCATGTGGTACACGAGCAACTTTGCGCTTAAAGCTATTCTATTAGCTGAAGTATGGGAATTTAAGGTGAAAACCATGAAAGGATTTACCTGGGTCAAGCTGAACAAATTAGCCAAAGAGCGGAGCTCTAAAGCCATCAAAAAAACAGAGCTGTCTGATGCTGACGACTTTCTGGCATTACTCAATGCTGAAACACGCATGAATGGCAGTAATTACACTCGCAATAATTCAGAAGACTGTTTGCTTGCCATCAGTGGGGAAAAGGACTACAACGCAAGGACGCTTCCATCAAACAAGTTATCTACTCCTGTCTCGGGAAGATAGCCAGAAGCCCAAAGAAGTCCATCACCTATTAGAGAAACTCTACGGTGATGTGAAACGTATTGAGCTTTTTACTCGTGACAAAATACAGGGCTGGGATCTGTGGGACAATGAAACACCTGAGAAGAGAGTGAGTTTTTAAATTAAAATGGAAAATTATGAATACCTTATTTTTATTAATGGCAAAATATGAAAACTCTCAAGTACCACTGTCCATAGTTGCTGATAAATTTTTGAATCTCACACCAGCTTATGCAGATAAAAAAGCTAGCTTAGGTGAATTACCTTTTCCAACATACAGAGAGGTTAGCCAAAAAACACCTAGAATAGTGGATATTAAAGATCTTGCAGAATGGATTGATAAACAACGTGATTACGCCAAGAAAGAATTAAAACAAACAAATAAAATTTAGCACTCCAATAGCACCCCTAAAATTTGTAACTAATTGATTTTAATTAATCGATGATCCCATCGAGCATCGGTGCCACCCTAAAACGATGGTGGTTATGCTAGCCTTTAAATACCGTTAGTTCGCTGTTTTCAATCAATTTTATGTTAGTAGTATTTTCGTGCATTTTTGCCTATTTTGGTGTATTTTTTCTTTATCAGGACACAATCAAGAACATTATGATTTTGGTGTCCTGCCTTTTTAATTAAAAGAAAGTATTCAAAGGTTAATAATGGCTTATTATACTATAGACAAAAGATTAAAATCAGATGGAGCAGCAAAATTCAGATGTTTAGTATCGGTTAAAAAAAAAGCGTTAGAATTTATAATGAAAGTAAAACTTTTACCAAATATGCTCATGCAAAAACATGGGGCACAAAAGAGTTCTTTAATTAGAACAAAACGGTATCCCGAATCCTGATGATACTAATATTTTAACTCTTGGTGAGTGAGCTTATTTTTAAATACATCAATGACAAGAATCTCGATGGAGGGGCAGGGCGTACTAAAAGATATGTCCTCAATATGCTTTTAAACTCAGATATATCAAAATTATCCCTTAATAAACTTGTCCAGTAATCATATTGTTGATCATTGCAAACATAGAAATGCTATAGGCGCTTCTCTTCCAACAGTCAATCACGATATTAGCTATCTTGCGTCCGTTTTGAAATCAGCAAAATCGATCTATGGAATAGACTACACTTCAAATCCTGCATATGAAGCAAGACCGTTATTACTACTAATAACGAGATTTTTATCAAATAATACGGTTGTTCACTTGTTGTTGCTTTGGACGGTTTTCCATTGCCATACGTTTCTTGCGAAGATCGCATGGCTGCATGCAATCACAAACTTTTTCAATGCCTATATTACTTAATCCACCACAACTTCCTTGAAGTTCCTTGCGTTTAATAATATACTCAAAAGACATCTCAATAAAGACTAGTAGTAAAAAAACCAAAGTAGCGATAAATATTTTCAACATAATCGGCTCTCTAGATCTTTTTTGCTAAATAAGGTTTAAATGCAGAACTATAACGTTCTTCAAGACCTTTATCAGTCGTAACGATCATGAAAACAGGTAAATTGAAACGCTCCGCTAATTCCATTCCTTTTTCAGACCCCAATACATTTAAGCCGGTAGATAAACCATCGGCCATCATGCTAGTTGGGGCGATAACAGTAATAGAAATTAAATTATGAATAATCGGTCTACCGGTTTTCGGATCAATAGTATGTGAATAATAAACACCGTCATGCTCAAAATAATTACGATAGTCACCAGAGGTAGCAACTGACATATTTCCAGGTTCAATAATTTCTTGTACCGACTGTTCTAGCACTTTATCCGAGGGATTTTCAATCGCAATACGCCACGCTACACCTTTGCCATTATGGCCTTTTGTCCGGACTTCTCCACCAATATCGACCAGATAATTATGAATATTTTGTGACTCTAAATATTCTGCTATAATATCAACTCCGTAACCCTTAGCTATAGCAGAGAGATCTATATAGAGTTGAGGTATTTTTTTTATTAGGCTATTACCATTAATCGCAAGTTTATCAATACCAATCCATTGCCGACGCAACTCAAGTGTCTCTTCCGGTGGTGATTTGGTTATCCTTCCTTCTGGGCCAAATCCCCATAAATTAACTAATGGCCCGATAGTAATATCGAGCGCACCATTTGTTAATTTATTAATCTGGATCGCTTCTTTAATCACTGTCATCATGGCAAGCGAGACAGGAAATGGCGTATTTACTTCTTGAAATTGATTAAATTGGCTTAATTCAGATTTAGGCCGGTAAGTTGATATTTGATTGTTAACTTCTTCTAAACGCCTATCGATATCGTCACGCAATATTTCCCAAAAAGGATGGGATGATTCACTTACATACTTAACTACATAGTAAGTTCCCATCGTTTGCCCTTGAATACTCTTTTGCTCTGTCTCAAAGCAACCCAAAAGCATGAAAATAGTAGATAAAGTAATAATCCAATTGAATAATTTATTTTTTAGCATAAAATTTTTTAAGCGTATTAAACCTATATTAACTCAATAATTATACATATAAAAAAGAAGCAACCATCAAAATAATTTAATAAAATATTTTCATCTTCAACACGTAAATCTTTAAGCATTTTAATAACTGCGGTATTACACATATAAAGCTCACAATCCTCTGGCGCTGGGTGATCTTTCAAATAGTTTTCATATAAAACGTTATGAATAAAACCAATATACCTCTGCCAATTATCTCCTAGCATTGCATCTGATAGCGCAACATGCCAAGTAAAATTTTCATTTTCAGCTGCCAGTTGATCAAAATCTTCGACATAAAAAAATTTCACGTTTTGAACAACTCTCATACCAAAAGCTGATTTTTCGTTTAGAATTTAAGCGCTTTAATTGATCAAACATATGTGATAACATTGGTGCCATACCAGCCCCCACCAATAAAAATTATCTATGCATTTCGTTTCTTTAGCAAAAACTCACCAAATGGCTCAGAAATAGTGACTTTGTCATTTGATTTTAATGACAAAATGTAAGAGGACATAATACCTGGAGGCAAATCTGAAGCTTTCGGAGGAGGTGTTGATATCCTGACATTTAACATGTAATACCATGCTTTTCTGGATAATTTACCATCGAATAAGCTCTTACTGTCTGCTGTTTTACTTCGGAGACATAACGAAATAAATTGAATTTATCCCAATCTTCACGATACTCATCAGGCACATCAAAATCAGCATAAGAAACCTTATATGGAGAACATTCAATCTGAATATAACCACCCGCGTGAAATGGGACAACTTATCCTGCTGGAATTTTCAATTTTAGTTCTTTAATGAAAATAGCTTTATTCTCATTCGAAATAATTTCACATTCCCATTTTTTATCCCAGAAATCCCTTAAGGTAATTCGATTTTCAGATCCTGTTTTACGTTAACCTGACAGGCCAAACGGCATCCTGCTCTAGTTTCAAGTTTATTAATATGGGCAAGTTCAGTAGGCAGGATATCACCGCCACCATGTTTGATTGTCACCCGATATTGCCTACAATAACCACCGCCTAAGCAGATGAAACAAAAATTCCCTGATTGGACAACATATTTAATAACTTATCACCTACAAGAGCGGCAAAGCTCTTTTGATGGTCACCATTAACTTCAATTTTTACATTCTCTGTGTTTACTAACCTAAATTTAGCAAATAAAATCATCGCCGTTAGAATCAACACAATTAGGGTAAACATTATTACACCAAGAATAATAATATCCATGAATTGTTTTCACCCTTATTAACTGTACACCGGAAAAAGACATAAAGCCCAGCGCCATCAAAACAATAGTGACGAAGGCGATTCCTTAACCTTTTAAACCTGATGAGATATCAGCATATTTCATTTTTTCACGAATAGATGCTAATAAAACAATGGCTAGCATCCATCCCAATCCTGAACCAAATCCATAAATAATAGATTCACTAAAATTATAATCGCACTGAGCCATAAATGCGATACCACCAAAATTGCACAATTAACGGTTATTAATGGTAGAAAAATACCTAATGCGTTATAAAGGGCGGGAGAATAACGATCCAAAATCATTTCTAGAATTTGTACTAATGCTGCAATGACACCGATAAAAGTAATGAAGTCTAAAAAAACTTAAATCAACACCCTCTATCAAGGCTCCATCACGTAAAATAAAATTATAAACTAAATCATTCGCAGGTACTGAAATACCCAGAACAACAGTAATTGCAATTCCTACACCAAAGGCGATTTTGACATTTTTAGAAACGGCCAAAAAATGTATACATACCGAGAAAAAAGGCAAGTGCCATATTTTCAATAAACGCAGCTCGAATAAACAAACTAATATAATGTTCCATTGCGTCTGTTACTCCTTTTCAACCTGTGAAGGTTTTAATGGCGCAGTCCCCAAATCAACTACTAATGATAAAAAACGCACTTTGTGCAAGCAGGAAAAAGCCATTTAGCTAATACCACACACCATTCTGAATCGATTGCAGAATAGTAATACCGAATAGTTTACCTGAACCAAATAGTTCTCTTAGGAAACCACCTAAAATTAAAACAGCGCCATACCCCAAACCATTACCAATACCATCCATAAAACTTTCAATTGGTGGCTATTTCATTGCATAATCTTCAGTTCGTCTCATGACGATACAGTTAGTAATAATTAAACCATACAAATACTGAAAGTTGCTTAGAAACTTCATAAATGTAAGCGCGCAGGATTTGATCAACAACGATAACCAAAGAAGCTATGATTGTCATTTGAGCAATAATCCGCACACTACTAGGAATATAATGACGAATCAATGAGATAAAAAACCAATCATAAAGTCACAGCAATGGCCATCACAAGAGCAGTTTCTAATTTAGTCGTTACCGCAAATCAGAATAAACACCTAAAAATTGCAATAAAATAGGATTATTATCCAATAAATATCCAATTAGCACTCGTTTAATTTCTTTACTATGAGCCATGATTTAACTTTCCTTTGCGTACTTTATTCAGGAACGGGCCAAAACCATTATTAGCTCAAACAGAGATCAAATATATTCTGGATACCATTTGATATCAGTGTTGCCCCTGATAGACGATCGATACTAGAGGGACCATTTATTGCCCCACCACGCACAATTTTTATCGCAGGTTCCCCTTATTCATTGTAAAGCTTTTTACCAATCCATTGGGCACACTATTGTGGATTATCCACCCCCTCCACCTAGAGCTAACGGTTCCCCATGAGAATAATAAATTATACCACGTGATGTAGTTCCATCTATACCAACAGCGATAAAAGCATACGTTAACGACCATAAGCCAGAACCATAAACCGGCAAAACACAAGCGCCATGGTTTTCCCATTATCATCATTGACTAAGTAAATTTCTGCTGTATTAGCTCTATAACGGATCTTAGCAACATCCTCTTCAGGTGATAATACAATTCGTGTTTCATCATTACGTAGCTGACTATTAAGATCGAAGTTGCCATTACTATTTGATATTTCAGCTATTTTTAAATCCAAAACTTTAGCTCTAATACAAGCTTTATAAAGAGATTGTATCTCGTCAGTTGACATTTTTGGCTTGAATAAACCAGCAACATCAAGAATATTACGTTGCTTATCTAACAATTTTTTGCTTGCTGCTTAGATTTCAAACCTACCACTGCACCAGATACAACGATTGAACACACTAAACACAGAATAAATACCACAAAAAATATTCTGCCGATGCTATTTTTTGGATTTTTTATTTTATTGTTAGCCCCGGGCTTTTCTCTGTTTAATATTTGCCTGAACTACCAGATAATCAAACAAAGGCGTAAGTAAGTTCGCAAACAAAATCGCCAACATTATCCTTTCCGGATAAGCAGGATTAATGACCCTGATGAGAACACACATTACACCAATCAACATTCCATATGCACATTTACCTTCATTAGTAAAAGAGGTCGAAATAGGATCAGCCGCCATAAACATCATGCCAAAAGCAAAATCGCCCAATACCAAAGCATAGCAAATAATGGATTAGTCGATGACCCTATAGCATTAAATAGATAAGATATTATCATCACACCGGCAACTATACTCCATGAAGCTATTCGGCAAAATAAAATTAACAAACACCTCCACCGATTAAGATCATTAATGTTGAGACTTCACCAATCGAACCTGGAATATTGCCCCAAAAAGCGTCCATCCAAGTACCAGATTGATGTGTCAAATTATTTATTAGTACATGATCTCGCCCCCTAACCCATTGTGATAATAACGTAGCACCAGAGAAACCATCTGTCGCAGTCCAAACTAAATTACCTGAAATTTGAGCTGGATAAGCAAAAAATAGAAATGCACGTCCAGCTAATGCTAGATTAAAAAATTACGCCCAATATCACCAAAAACTTCTTTTGCCACAACAATACCAAACCTAATACCCAATGCCGCCTACCAAAGTGGTAAAGTAGGCGGTACAATAAGAACAAACAGAACCGAAGAGACAAAAAACCTTCGTTGATTTCATGACCACGGATAAGTGAAAATAAGACTTCCTAAAACCCACCAACAAAAAACAACCATATAGATAGGAAAAAATATACCGCACCAAGCAACATTTTACTTGCCCTGCCTGCATCTGGTATTAATGAGGCTCCAAAAAACTGAGCGATGCCATAGTGCCAATCAGAAACCAGGATCTTCTGCAACTCAGCTTCACTATATAATTGATAAAAAGCTGTAATAGCTTGTGCGCCGACATTATATATTCCCCAAAATATGGCTGGACAAACATAGGTGCACAGCTCCAAATCTTCTTCATCCAGTTCAAGACAACCAAGCTGCTGAGAACTAGCTAAATCACCAACAAGCAAATCTCGTAACAAATGAGTGATCATAATATCAAGCGGCATAATACGTTCATAATTACCAATAGGAACCATAGAACGCTCACTACCGTTCATCGTCGTCGTGAAATTAAACCGTTTGTTTTTCAGAAATGGCCAAGTGTCGATCGGGTGATAGTAAACTTATTTAATCCTTACGCAATCTAACCAAATAACTCTTTTCACGTCCTTCACACAATACCGAAACTTGATTATGGAATCTTCCCAAATAACCATGTGTATCATCACATTTATTGCCCCATAAGATTGAGCCTGAAATAATTCTATTTTCTCCTATTTTTAGGTTCACCATCAGTTAATTCATAAAGATCGGCGCCTAAACAAGTACGAACTAAACGTGGCTTTTTAACTTGAGGTCTAGCAAGTGAGATAAAGCACTCCGAATAAAGATGACCAGTAGTAAAAAGTTTACCTATCGCAATCACGTCTTGATAATTTAAATACCAGACAGTTTACTAACTGGCTCTAGAAAAGGATATTAGTACCTACTAACCACGCAGGATGTGGGTCCAAGAAATTGCTTATAAATAATTTGTTCATTATTAGTTAACTTGACTAAGCTTCCGCCCCTATGGCAACCATAAATTTTTCCTTAGGTTAATTTTAGTCAATACTTTCAAACCATCATTGAAAGCCCGTTTCTTCCGCTGTAATAATCAACAACGGATCAGCCGCCAGCGGACGCGTATCCATCGCAGTAATAAAATTGCTTTTGGGCTTGTACCCGACACTAAAGTATGGCGTTCTCAACCCTGTCCACAAACCTGACTGAAGTAAGTTAGCTTCTACTTGTTGGTAAGTTAATATATCAAATTAATTATTATCGTAGTGGTTAAATACTATTTGCTCATCGCCATTAATTTCAATAACAATAGATTGAAGTACTAGGCGTTTACCTCGATTGATTTTTATGATATTGCCACAAGCCGGGCTGATGAAAAATACGCCTGGATTTTTCTTATCTTCGACAAGAATTTACCTCTCTTTAACTTGCTCACCTTCCTTCACCAACATTGAAGGACGCATCCCTATATACTTCTTCACTCAATACTGCTAGATGATGAATTACAGGGCTGTCCGCTATTACTTGAGCAGACACTCCTGCAATCGGGAGGTCGAGTCATTTTTTAATTTTAATCATAAGAATTGTACAAGTTTATCAGTTAAACCCTAAGCTAACGATTTCAAATGAAATCAGATAGCAACCAATAATCAAAAGGCTGTTGAATAATTGAAAAAAACCAGCTAAGCTAATGAATCTCCAATAATTAATTATAATTGACCTCTTATTTTAACGAGGATGATTTTATCAGTTCCCTAACTTGCTGTCTGATAGAACAAGTGATTTAGTTCAAGCAAATAAGAATAAATTTTTTATTATTTTGAAAATATTTCGCAAATGACGATCATTTAAATCATCTTTTCCGATCGATATCGCGATTTTTGGCAAAATAAGCCAAAAATGGCAGGAGACAAAATTATTAATTTTTAATATAAAAAACCACAATACAAATGTATGATTAATATTTGTGTACTTTTTTTGTACAACAGATCAATTTTATAGGTAACATTATGAAAATCCTTTCTTTTTTTATTCACGTTGGAATCCTTTCCCTCTCATTTTTTATCAGTAATAGCTACTCAGCGACAAATCCCTATTATCCATTAGGTATCAGTAATAACGCCAAAAAATACTTAAATAATTCACTATTTATTCAAATTCTTAAAGAAGAAAGAGTACTTGAACTCTATACTAAAAATGAAAAAGGCCTATTTTCATTGTTTAAAAGCTATCCACTCTGTAATTTTTCTGGTGGATTAGGACCTAAGACAAGACAAGGTGACTTAAAAAGTCCAGAAGGATTTTATCGCATCACACGCTCACAATTAAAACCTGATAGCAAATATTATCGCGCTTTTAATTTAGGTTTCCCTAATGAATATGACCAAGCGCATGGCTATACTGGCTCTTATTTGATGGTGCATGGTGGCTGTAGATCTATTGGTTGTTACGCTATGACTGATCGCTACATAAATGAAATCTATCGTTATGTAGAAAATGCATTACAAAATGGTCAATATGAAATACAGGTCAATATTTATCCATTTAAAATGACATCTGACAATATGAATCGCCACCGGAACTCACGTTTCTATACATTTTGGCAGCAACTGCAACCCGCATATGAATATTTTACTAAAACAAATCAATTGCCGGTAATTAATATTCAGCAAGGACAATACTTAGTTAACAAATTTCCTAACCATCAATCATCGCCAGCTACAGCAAATGAAAGATTACAATATGCACTTACCCCAATGAAATAAAACATAACTCCCTAGCTGAATTCGATTCCAATTCTCATTGCCAGTTAAAGGCTAGGTTACAATATCAGTTGACTGAGTATGTTGATGAAAATCGATTTAAATATCATCATCAAGCAATCTTGCCTTACCAAAATATGCTTTGCGGGTAAATCAATACAAATTAGTCGAGCAATACGCCATCATGTATCATCCATCTGAAATCAACATATTAAATACACCCATCAGCATTAATTAATCAGCAAGTTTGGCAATAAACCAAAATACAGTTAACCAATTTGTCGGTTTTTTAAGGTATTTTTCTGACAATTAATATAAAACCCAAAAAAATACCCATTCAATATCCGTCTCTCCAATTGGTCGATAATGCCCAACTGGTAATTTTTTATAACCAGTAAGTTAGCCATTGTGTGCATAAGTCCAATTTCTTCCCCACAACTCTCTAGTTAAAGGAAACGTATTCTCTAGTAAGACATCGCCACGATTTGCCTGGCTACTGCCTCTGACTTAATCGGATACTCTTGCACAAAGCGTGCAATGGGCGACTGACAGCTTGACTGTGGATCTTTGAGCGTTCGACAATATCGACTCATAAAAAGTGATTCCCCAACCATCTTTATGTGGCACCATCTGACCTCCTCGAGGGATAAGACCACTTAAACTAAAATTAATATCAGTCGAGACATTAGCACTCATACCGAGTAATTCACACATAATAAACCCTTGATGCTAAAATAAAATTTCGAAATATAAGCATAATCATGCTAAGTAATAACATCACCCCTTGATAATATTGCATAGTAATGTTATTTCACCATTTCTTTTTCTATTAGCTGAATTAAGATATGAATCGCTTTAATATGAATTTCTTGGATCCGATCGGCATAGCCAAAATGAGGTACTCGAATCTCAATATCAGCGCTTCCTGCCATTTTTCCGCCCTCTTTACCTGTCAATGTGATCACTTGCATCCCTTTGGCACGCGCAGCCTCAATTGCTTTAATGATATTGCCAGAATTACCTGATGCTGAAAGCGCAAATAGTACATCGCCTTCTTTCCCCACCGCCTCTATATAACGAGAAAAAACATAGTCATAACCAAAATCATTACCAACACAGGAGAGATGACTAACATCTGAAATCGCAATTGCTGGGTAACCTGGCCTATTTTCACGATAACGTCCGGTTAATTCTTCTGCAAAATGCATGGAATCACAGTGCGAACCACCATTGCCACAAGATAATACTTTTCCTCCTGCTTTAAAGGCATTTGACAACATGACCGCGGCTTGTTCAATCGCTTCGATATTTTCTTTGTTATTAAGAAAATTCTTCAATATAACCGCCGCTTCTTCTAATTCAGCACAGATAAGCTCCTGGTACATCATTTTTTACTCCTAATAGAATTTTATTTTTTCAACATCCCAGTATAACGGACTAAACTTTATGCAAGAAGTATCAATTATACTTATCACAACAAAGTTATATAAATATGGCTTATTTATTATACGCATTTATACGAGAAAAGAAGCGATTTCACTCACTATAAATCAATAAATTACAAGCCCATAGTGAGTTGTCATTTTACCTAATTTTGGCTGAAATCTCAGTTCAAATTTACCCTCTTTTTTAAATTCCAAAACTACCTTACCCATTATTTAAGGAGACATTTTCATTCGTAAATATCCGAAACTTTCTAAAAAAGAAAGTGAGGTGTTGTCTTGATGTGGAGAAGGAAAAATCTACAAAGAAATAACAGAGCCATTAAGATAAGACATGCAATCAAATTAGCAACTGAAATAACAATTGACGAAAGAAGAAATCATGCGCTATAGCTCACCTACATCTGCAAAATCAAGTGTCGAGTTTAGCAGCCCACCGAGATACAAGCGCGACATATACACGCCGCGAGCGTGTTTTTTAATGTCGTAATCTAACCACAATTCAATGGTGAGCTGGATGGAGCAACCAAAAGGTTGGCCGGTTGGTTGTATACGTTACTGCTAATCCTCTTCAGTTCACCACCAATAAATTTAGCAGCTTCGCTGGTGAGAATTTTCAAATACAACCACTGGAGTTCAAAATGACACTTGAACTATCTACTTATTACCCCCCAAAGTTACCATCCACAAAGGAAAAATTATCACTACATCTCAAAATGTGGCTGACTATTTTGGCAAATTGCATAAAAATATAATTCAAAAAATTGAAACTTTAGAATGTTCAATTGAATTTGCGTCGGCTAACTTTTCAGCCCGCGTAGAAAAAATTAAGGGTGGAGCAGTAATCCATGATTCTAAATACTACGAAATGACCAAAGACGGCTTTGTATTTTTAGTAATGGGATTTACGGATAAAAAAGCAAACCAATTCAAGGAAGCCCCCACATTACTGAATTCAATCGTATGGAAGCAGAGATACATTCTGCACCAAAATACCAACAGGAAGCGCATGAAAAATTCAGCAACAAAGATACCCAAAACCTCTCCTGTATCATGGCACTCATGACTCAAAAATTTCGTTTTAAACAGACATAGAACAATGTGCTGTCTGGTATGCATTAAGAGAAGTCACTGGCATTCCCTTACGCTATTCGATGGAAGTCAGACTAATCCCTTTTATCGCTTCAGAATGTGAACGTATCTGGCATGTGACAGAACGTCTACAAGATAAAATAACAGATGCAGAAAAATCAGCGATAAAGCGTATTATTCGCAAACGTGAAAATGCTGATAAAGTTATCGCTGAGATAGAAACTTTGCTATCTCAGACTGCAGATGATAACCAGCTAATGCTAAATGGTGCACTCTCTGGTTGGCATAAAGCTGAACTCACACATTTCCTTCAACGTAACTAAATAATCTTAACGCCCCTTTTTACAGAGGCAATCGTTCATCAATTTAATTATTGAGAAATTCTTACATGAAAGATTTAATTAATATTGAAACAAAAAATATTAACGGCGAATTAATCCGAACGGTTAATGCGCATGATTTACATGCATTTTTGGAAATATTTCACTACATGGATTAAAGATAAAATTAAGCAATACGGATTTGTTGAAAATATCGACTTTATAGTTTTCACTAATTCTGGGGAAACCCCTCCGGCGGGCGTCCAACAAAGGAATACCACATCCCCCTCAATATGGCGAAAGGGCTTTCGATGGTCTAGCGTAACGAAAAAGGTAAGGAGGCTCGTCAATATTTCATTCTGTGCGAAAAACACGCTAAAACTGCTCCACACGCTATCCCACAAACACTTCCTGAAACGCTACTCCTTGCCGCTGAAATAGCAGAAAAAGTTCAACACCTGGCGTTGGTTAACAAAGAACAAAAAACGGACATCGATAGTCTTAAAAACCTGTTCCAGGTTGGCATGTTACCTGTCCAGTTTTGCAAACAACTTAATGGCGTAAACATTAACCAGGCCAACCTTTGTCTACAGGAGCGTCATTTTCTCTACGATGCAGAAAAGGATATTTACAAACCTCATGTCTGGCGTGTCCATGCTTATACACGAGATAAATATTTAACCAAATCGCCCTACATCACTGCAACAGAAACAGTTCAACGCCAGTGTTACCGAATCGTTCTGTTAAAAAAAAGGAGCTTCATGGCTATATCATCAATATCTAAAAAACAAGCTACGGATGAAGAAAGACTGGAACGGTCAATTCACCCAAGACAAATATTATCAAGTTACATAAGAAACAATGATGAATAAGGACGTTATTATTGCCCGTATTATTGCGGCATCCAAAGATATTTTACCTGCGAAAAAGCCATCATGACGCTGAAAGATAAATATCTTTTAGCCATACGCCAATTCAAGCATACAAAGCCCTATTTTATGGCTTTAATAAAGAAAAAACTTGAACTGTATAACGCCTATCGTCGCCATCGTAGGGCAATACAGGCACTACTCAAATATCAATCAAAGAAAGCTGACGAATAAAGACAGTATCCTACAAATCAATCACATCTGAATATCAATAACTTAAGAGCTAACAATATGAACCAGCTCAAATAGCAAGAGCTTCGCTATCGTTTAAATAGTGAGGGCTTCTATCAGAAAGAATCCATAAAAATTATCCCCACCTTGCTAATCATCGCGTTGGCAAGCCTCGTTTTACTGTTAGCAAGATAGGAGGTCACATGAATCCTTACGCAATGCAAGATTATTGGTACGAACAACAACAAGAAGTTGCTTATTGGGAAGACAGACTGGATGAACAAATCAGCGAACTTGTCCAGCCTGTCTATGACTGCCTTCCTTCCTCAATCATGAGGAAACTCAATAATGAGGATTGGGACGATATCTGGAAGGCGCTGTTTAACCATTTGAAAAGTGAGCACATACATCTGTACGAAGCTCTTCAAGCACCTAAGAGGAAATATCTATGAGCAGCGCAGAGCACACCGAAAAAGAAAAAAGTTTTCAACAACAAGTTTGGGAAACGCTTTCTGCGATTAACGTTAACGAAAAGATAGAAAAGAAAAACGGCCTCTCTTATCTTTCATGGGCTTGGGCGTGGGGCGTATTAATGGCGCACTACCCAGAATCCTATTATGTCATTGATGACGTCAGCTATAACAATGATGGCAGTGCCATGGTGTCATTAACGCTCACAATCAAACAGAGTGATAACGAATTTTCCCGCAAAATGTGGCTGCCCATTATGGATTACAGAAATCAGGCCATTTCTAATCCTAACTCGGTTGACATCAATAAAACCCTCATGCGCTGTTTGACGAAAGCCATTTCGATGTTTGGACTAGGGTTTTATATCTATGCGGGTGAAGATTTGCCTGAACCAGAAAAAATTGTGATACAGAAAGAAAAAGCACAGCAAAAAACCCATTATGAGCAGTTAATCAAGGAATTAAAAACGGCGGCACAAGACGGGGTTGAATCAATGAAATCGTATTGGCAACAGTTAACACCAGAGGAAACGGAAATCATTGGCGAAAAAAACAAGATGGACATTTATCACAACATCGCAATGAAAAATGAGGCTAATCATGAAACAAAGAACAGACGAGTGGTTTCAGGTAAGACTGGGGAAGGTCACCGCCAGCAATTTACACAAAGTGTTATCCAAAGGCAAGGGAACAACACAACGAAACTACCTCATGCAGTTAGTCTGTGAAACCCTTACCGGACAAAGGGAAGAAATAAAAACCAATAATGCCATTGAACGGGGTATCGCTCTTGAGCCTAAAGCCAGAGAACGATACTGCCTCAATGAGTTTGATGTCTCTGTCACCAAAAACCGGTTTTGTTCCCCACCCTACTATCGAGCTATTTGGTGCCAATCCTGACGGTTTAGTTAATGATGATGGACTTATCGAAATAAAATGTCCCAACACCACCACCCATATCGAAACCATTATCACAGGTAAACCCAAATATCTGTTACAAATGCATGGGCAAATGATGTGTACAGGCAGAAACTGGTGCGATTTTGTCAGCTATGATGACAGACTCCCACCTAATCTTGCCTACTATAAAATCCGGATTATCAAGGATGACAAACTGGTTAACAAAATTGAACAGACCGTTCAAACATTTATTAACAAACTCAAAGCAGAAATCGAAAGAGTAAACTTTTGTCAACAAAAGGATAACAACACATGAACCACAACGTTATCTTTACCTATACAGAAGAATCCGCCCTTACCGCTTATCAGGGCGGTTTTATTAGTGAGACAGGCGCATATATCATCACTATCACCGAGGCTAAATTGACCCACAGTGATAATGGTGCTGAATTCATTGAATTCTCAGGTGAATCAGATGATGGCAGAAAAGTTAACTATCTGAGTATTTGCTGCAAGAAAAATGACGGTACAGTCAACCCTTTCGGTCAGAATATGGTTAATGCCATCATGGGATGTATCGGAATTCAGTTCGTAACCTCCGTGACACACAACAATCATCTGGTTGCCCCAGAATTTCATGGCAAGAAAGTACGCCTTGTTTTACAGAAAGTCCTGAGAACCAAGAAAAACGGCAATGAAAGTTACAGTTTTGACATCCGTATGCCATTTGTTGCTAACACAGAACAAACACTTTTGGAGAAAGTTGAAAATAAACCCGCTCAGGCAGTTAAAAACCTATTAAACTATTTGAAAGACAAAGATGAACGTAAGCCAATAAATACATCAATTAATACTCAGCAACAAAACACTGAATTCAACCCTTTCCCATAACAGGAGAAACCATCATGTAGATACTAATCTTTGCCATACGCCAGTCCTTACACTTAAAGTAACGTGGCCAGCCTTCATACACAGGGATTCGACACTGAAACCCTATGTCAAATAGCCGCAAAACAATTTAAACAGGAATTCGAAACCTTCAAGGATATTAACGCCAAAGCGATTTGTGTTAAGAAGTAATTACCCCGAGATTCAGCTATAAAACTTAACATCATTAAATTATTAATCACGACATTATTAGTTATCATTACGACATTTGCCTTTGAGTTGATAGCCGACCATATTGCCCATACCGATATAACACCAACCGCAATATTCTCGCAGAGAAAATGGGGTCATGAGGAATTGAGTGAATTATATTTAGACGGGCAGGTGCTGGAGGCATCCTTATACTTCTAAGTACTATGTCATTGATTAGTATCATAGTACTTTGGCACAAGCTAAAAAAGTAGTTAACACCGGAACGTCATTATCCCCCCCTGATCAATATCGCTTAACAAACATCAATACTCATTCATCAATTAACTTTGAGGGATACCCTTATGCAAAATTCAACAAATGAAAATTACTCCATCATTGCGGGTGTAGAAATTACCACAGATTCAGAAGGTCGTTTCAATCTGAATGCTTTACATAAAGCCAGTAGTGAAGGTGAACACAAGGCACCTAACCAATGGTTACAGACTAAACATGCAAAAGAATTAATTTTAGAATTAGAGGCTAACTTATTGAAAAGTAACCAGACTGCATATTTGCAGTCTGCTCATAAAGTGGTCAACATAGTTAATGGTGGTTCATCACCAGGCACATTTGCGCATGAACTGTTAGCCATTGAATATGCTGGCTGGATTTTGCCAAAATTCAGGTTAATGGTTAATCAAACCTTTCTTGATTATAAAACAGAAAAATTAGCCCCTGTCACCCCAACAACAAACTGGTTAGATAATCCCGCACAATTACAAAAAATGCTGATTAGCTATACTGAGCAGGTAGAAAAAATCAGTAGTGAGCGTGATGAAGCACTTCGGACAAAATCACAAATCAGTCGCACTCGTGAAGCGTCTGCACTGGGTAAAATCAGTGCTACTACACTCAAAAATCGGGAACTCACTGAACGGTTTGGGAGAAAGCGTTAAACATACCACCATCACAGCAGTAAAGAATGCCACAGGAAAAGAATACAAATTTTCCCCCACTTCGTAGATGGTGTCGTGAGAACCAGGTGGAAGCGACCGAAGTACCGGATATTCGTTATGGTCAGGTTAAGTCATGGCCTGCTGAATCATTGCTACATGTATACGGTATCAATCTGAAATCGTTATTTGCTAACAGTAAAAGTCTTCACTAGAAATTATTCAATAACCGGAGAAATCCTATGAATAACATCCATGAATACAGAACAACGTTACATCATGTAAAAGCAGGGATGCAGGTTATTTATCATGGTAAAATGATGAAAATAATCAGGTTACGGGAGAAAAAATTAACAAAAAAAGAATTGATATATCAATTTGATACCGAAGGAAAAAGCGGAACACTAATCGGAAATGGTGGCAATAAAATCACTGGGTTAGAAAAAATAGACGACTTGCATAAAAGTAAAGCTGGTATGTTTAACCCTTAACAGGAGATGAAGTGAAGTATGGCCTGATACTCACAGACCCACCCTGGCAATACCATAACAAAGCATCAAACGGCGCAACAGATAACTCCTAATACCCACTTCCCCCCGAAATAATATCTCTAACCTAATAAAGGACGAAGATAACCTTTCGCTCTTCGTCATTGGTTTCTATTGGGCAATGAAGCACCTGAAAAGAGTGTGAATTTTTGAATGAGGCAAATAAACATGATTACTTTAACAGAATGGAACACTCGAAGGGACAGACCACGCAGAATGGATACCGTCAGAAACTGGGCAAGAAATGGACTTATACAGCCACCACCCATTAAAGACGGCAGAGAGTACCTTGTCGAAGAATACGCCGTCAAAGTCAACAGTATTAACGATATTAGCCATCAGAGTTTGTTGCTACGAAGGATAGGTCATGACCAGAATCAGAAAGATAAAAAATCGGGATTTACCCTCTAACTTATACAAAAGAAATGACTACTATTCATATAGAGATCCACGCACACGGAAGGAATACGGTTTAGGAAAAAACAAAGCTTATGCAATTAGCGAGGCTATCAGTGCTAATCAGTTATTATTGAATGACGAAAAGGTAAAAACACTTACAGAAACGATTGATGAACGAGGATCTGTCTATTTCCATGAGTTTTTAGATAGATATGAGTAAATATTAAAAATAAGGGGATTAAGGGAGAAAACTTTAAAAGATTACAAACAAAGAATAGGAGTAATTAGAAAGAGATTTTTAGACGCACCGAGACAAAACATAACCACAAAAAATATTGCGGATTTTCTTCATCCTTTTATCCATGAAGGGAAAATAACAACAGCAAAGGTAATGAAAAAATCTTTAATAGACTGCTTTAAGGAAGCATCAGCCAGTGGTTTAGTGCAATTAAACCCTGCTGAGCTAACAAAAACACCAAAATTCAAAATTCAAAATTCAAAATTCAAAATTCAAAATTCAAAGAGTAAGATTATTTCTCAATGACTTTAATACTATTTTGAGTTTGATAAACAACGATCATCATTGGTTAAATCAAGCAATGAAACTGGCTTTAGTTACGGGGCAAAGAGTATCTGATATTGCAAAATGGATTGTTCAACAAAAAACTGGAACCAAAATAGTTATTCCGCTTGATATTGAAATTGTGTCTATGAAATTAAACGATATTCTGAAAAAAATTAATCAAGAAGCTGATTTTGTTATTACAAAAAATAAAAAACAAATTACAGCAGTGAGAATATCAACCGGATTCACAAAATTTAGGGATAAAATGAAATTAGTATGGTACGGTTCACCTCCATCTTTTCATGAAATTAGAAGCTTATCAGCTAGACTCTGTACAGAAAAAATGGGCAGTGAATTTACCAGAAAATTATTAGGTCATAAGTCAGCAGAAATGACAGCTAAATATCAGGATGATAGAAGTGATAATTGGATTGAGATTTGAAATTTATAGTGAGTGAATAGTGAATTATAGTGATAATTATTTTATATCTATTTGATAAATAAGTATTCTAATTATAGGAAACTACTAGCTATATTTGTAGCAGTCACACTTATCATTCGTTATCCCTAACACGACCTTTCTTATTCTTCTATATTATTAAATAGTTAATAATTTCAAAGTTAGAAAATAAATTAACATTCACCACTTATTATTAATAATAGTCACTGAATTTATTACGCGCAATAAACTTCAGTTAGATCATTTCCACTTCTCGTTTCGATTTATGGCGCATTTGATAAATGCTAACTTATCGACGGGCATAGGAATATCGGATTTATCTGAGGGACACAAGAATAGAAAAGATAATTTTTAATCATTTTTTTCCGATAATACAGAATATTTTTTATCTTACTGAAATAAAAAACATTTCATCTCCCATCATCGTTTAAAACGCAATAACCGCATATATAACTTACATAATTTGTAAGTTATATCTCACAAAAAAATAAGTAAATATCTTAATTACATTGCTCTTCAATTAGATCACAAGCTAAAACGCTACGTGTTGTTTGACCAATGTTTCTAACATAACTTGGCCATTAATATTGTCTACGGAAATAATTTCAAATTCAGAATCTAAACTAGCAATAAAGAGAATTGGTGTCAGTCTACGTGTGTTTTTTGCGTAATTAAATGTCCAATTAAGTTCTCTTGTAAACGAGTAAAATCTGTCATATTCCATACCTGAATTAAATCAAGTTACCGACCTTGAAATCTTACCCCTATATCAGCAACTAATTGTGTTGTATAAAATTGGTGAATATTAGAGTAAAAATGAATTTCCAATGCTTTTTCAATCGAACATAACTCTTCATTTGGCATTAGAAAAGGTTTAGGTAACCAATAAACGACTTCATCTTTGCTATATTCAATACAAGGCGAAAGAATACTATAAAAAGTATCACTAACCGGCAAATCACCTGTCTGCTGTTGCCAATAAGCAATATAACGATGTGTTAGTTCCTTTAATGCCTAAGAAATCGTTGCTTCCATGGTTAATTATTCTTATTGGTGACTAATTATAGGAATAAATCATTCTAATATATAAACGTATCATTAGGTATTATTATCTATCTGCACAATTTGTTGTTATGCTATACATTAAACAACAAACTTACTCTTAATATATCGATTAAGCTAGCAACTATCTTACTGATTTTCATTTTATAAAGGAACTCTATGCCACTTTATCAAGATAATGACCAGCTACAACACCTCATGCTCGGAAAAAAAAAACGAATATCAAGACAACTATGCACCACATCTACTACAAGCTGTTCCACGTCGCTTAAATCGACAATCTTTAGGATTACCATCAGATAAGCTGCCTTTTCATGGCGCAGATATTTGGACTCTCTATGAACTTTCGTGGCTAAACAGTCGAGGACTTCCTCAAGTTGCTATTGGCCATGTTACTGTTGATGCGAGTAGTGTAAACTTGATTGAATCTAAAAGTTTTAAACTCTATCTAAACAGTTTCAATCAGACAAAATTTATCAGATGGCAAGAAATTGAAAAACAACTAACTCAAGATCTGACTGCATGTGCGGCAGGAGAAGTAACAGTAAAATTACAGCCACTTACTATTTTCGCTGATCAAACTATTCATAATCTGCCTGGTGAATGTATTGATGAGCAAGAGATAGAAATTACAGATTATGAATTTAATCGTGACTATCTTAAAAATGCAACCAATAGTATAAAAGTAGAGGAAACATTAGTTAGCCATCTGCTAAAATCTAATTGCTTAATTACTCACCAACCTGACTGGGGTTCAATACAAATTAATTATTATGGCGCTAAAATTGATAGAGAAAAACTACTCCGTTATTTAGTCTCTTTCAGACACCACAATGAATTTCATGAACAATGTGTCGAGCGTATTTTCAATGATATTCTTCAGCTATGCCAACCTGATAAGTTAAGCGTTTACGCCCATTATACACGTCGTGGCGGGCTGGACATCAACCCTTGGCGTAGCAATGAGAATTTTCAGCCAACAATGATGCGATTAGCACGGCAGTAAGGAGTTTAAATTGATAACACATGTCAGCCCGTTAGGCTCAATGGATTTACTATCTCAAATTGAAGTTAGCATCCTTAAACGTACTGCTAGTAGCGATCTTTATCAACTATTTAGAAACTGCTCCTTAGCAGTGCTTAATTCAGGCAGTAAAACAGATAATAGTAAAGAATTAATCGCTAAATATCATAATTTTGATATTAATGTTCTACAGCGTGAACACGGTATCAAACTGGAATTAATTAATCCGCCTGAAAAAGCTTTTGTCGATGGCAGAATTATCCGTTCACTACAAGCAAATTTATTTTCAGTGTTAAGAGATATTCTGTTTGTTCATGCCCAGATTATATCAGCAGAAAAACTGTTAGCATTAAGCTTACATAATAGCATCAATATCACTGACATTATTTTTACCATTCTGCGTAATACCCAAGTACTACATCTCGATGAAGATTCAAATACCATTGTTTGTTGGGGCGGCCATTTAATAAATGAAATTGAATATCTTTATGCTCGCAAGGTCGGAAATGAATTAGGATTACGTGAATTAAATATCTGCACTGGCTGTGGCCCAGGCGCAATGGAAGCGCCGATGAAAGGGGCAGCAGTAGGCCATGCACAACAGCGTTATAAAAATGGCCGCTTTCTTGGTTTCACTGAACCTTCCATTATTGCTGCTGAGCCTTCTAACCCTCTGGTTAATGAACTTGTTATCATGCCAGATATTGAAAAACGCCTTGAAGCATTTGTTCGGATTGCTCATGGTATCATTATCTTTTCAGGCGGTGCTGGCACTACAGAGGAACTACTTTATTTATTGGGCATTTTAATGGATCCTGCCAATAATAATCAGGCATTACCATTAATTCTAACTGGCCCAAAAGAAAGCCAAGCTTATTTTGACACCCTCGATAATTTCATTAAGCATATCCTCGGTGAACAGGTCTGTAATTATTATCAAATTATCATCGATGATTCAAAAGCCGTAGCGCTTGAAATGAAAAAAAAGATGCCACAAGTCAAAGAAAGTCGTCTCAATACCGGTGATGCCTACAGCTTTAATTGGTCAATAAAAGTTAATTCAGAACTGCAAAAACCCTTTACGCCAACGCATGATAATATGTCAAAACTTAACCTATTTTGTGATCCGGAGCAGGCGAAAAAATTAGCCGCTAATTTACGACGAGCCTTTTCTGATATTGTTGCGGATAATGTGAAAGAAGTGGGTATGAAAGAAATTGAAAAGCATGGCCCATATAAGCTCCATGGTGATGCCAAAATTATGGCTCATATGGATACATTATTACGAGGGTTTGTTAGTCAGCATCGAATGAAACTACCTAGCAGTTTAGCCTATATACCCTGCTATGAAATAATTAAATAACTCACAATCAAACTATGCCCAAAAAATTATGATCCACTTACTTATTGTTGATGCTTTAAATCTAATCAGACGTATTCATGCCGTTCAGGGAAGTCCTTGCGAACAAGCTTGCATTTTAACTCTTCGCCAGCTGATTAACAATACTTTGCCCACCCATGCAGTGGCAATATTTGACAGCAAAGAACAACAGACAAATAATTGGCGGCAACAACTTTTACCTCAATACAAAGCGGGCAGGCGAGCAATGCCTGAAGATCTTTATCACGAAATAAAAAACCTTGAAATCGCATTTAAAGCGCAAGGATTAGCTTGTTGGCATGCCATTGAAAATGAAGCAGACGATCTAGCGGCAACATTAGCAATTAAAGTGGCTACCGCTGGATACCGTGTCACCATCGTTTCAACAGATAAAGGCTATTGTCAGCTACTTTCATCATCAATTTATATTCGTGATTATTTTCAAAAACGCTGGCTTGATTTATCCTTCGTTAACAAAGAATTTGGTGTTAAACCTGAACAACTACAGGATTATTGGGGACTAACTGGCATAAATAGCAGTAAAATACCTGGTATAGCAAGCATTGGTCCTAAAACTGCAGCAACCTTACTTCAGCAATATCCTACATTAGAGACCATTTTTGCTAATATCCATTTTTTACCTGAGAAATTGCGAAAACGGATTGAACCTGCGCAAAAAATAGCCTTTATTAGCCGACAGGTCGCTTCTCTCAAAACGGATCTACAGTTAAATGGAAATTTACAGCAACTCAGATTTATGTCATAACCTAATGAAAATAAAAATTTTATTATAAATCAATTCTCTTCTAATCTCGTTCTGGTATAGAAGCTGACCAAATTCGTCTTACATGTACCGTTATCTCTTCACGATCATGGTAGAGTTGCTTCGCTTGGATCTGAGCATTAATGCCATTTTCGTTTGATGTCTGTGATATTTTATTTAAAATATGCGAAACTTCTTGATAGCGTTTTTTCATCGGTAACTTTAAATTAAAAATCGCCTCCCGGCACCATCCTTTTAACAACCAGTCTGTCATTAATGCTGCAACTTTTGCCGGCTTTTCAACCATATCACAAACTAACCAAGTAATATTCTTAGTGAGTGGAATAAATTTAAAACCATCGATACGATGATGTCGTACCTGACCTGTTTGCATTAAATTCTCTGCCATCGACCCATTATCAACCGCATCAACCATCATACTGCGCTTCACTAATTGATACGTCCATCCACCTGGGCAAGCGCCTAAATCAACGGCTTTCATACCAGATGCTAAACGCTCTTCCCATTCATCATAAGGAATAAATAGATGAAATGCTTCTTCCAGTTTTAATGTTGAACGACTTGGAGCATCAGCTGGCAGTTTTAAGCGCGGGATCCCCATAAAAAAAGGTGAATTGTTATTCGCATAAGAATAACCGGCATAACAACAGCCGGCAGCAATAAAAAATAGATGGATCACCAGACGCTGATGGTTTTCTTTCAACAATAATATTTTTCGTTGACGAAGTGCATGACGAAAAGGTACGGTAAATTTACGGCAAAATTTCAGTAGTTCTTTACTTTCATTGGTATCAGGCACTTCAACTCGTAATTCACCTGCTCGTTCAACGAAACCTTGCAATAACGCAACAATAGGCGATATGCGATCGCTCGATGGCAAATCTTTCAATAATTTGCTAACAACCACCAATTGGCGAACAAATATTAATGTACCAAAGGGTATCTCTTTAGCCAAACGGTCTGCATCAGTAGCCTTATAGCATTCAAATAAAACATAACCGCTATAATCTTTTACTTTGGCATAACCATAAACGCCTATCTGTGTAGCCTTATCGGTAATTTCTGCCGCACACTCTTTTTCAAATCCTGAACGACAATATAAAATAATATTATTATTCATGACTTACTGTTGGATTCCTAAGCCGAGTTGCACCAGTAACAATTAATATCCAGCCAATTAAAAAGCAAAAAACCCCTATTGGTGTCAAATGGGCAAAATATTTTACTTGTAAAAGTGCCATACAGTAAAAACTGCCACTGAACAATAAAATGCCTATACTGAAGAAAATACCTCCCCAGTAAAACCATAAAATGACTTTACGTAATAAGATAGCACCTAATATCATAAGTACTAAAGTATGCATTGATTGATAACGTAAACCAATACGAATCCATTCTATTTGATCATGGTTTAGTAGAGGTGATAATAAATGTGAACCTATTGCGCCAAATGCAACACAAAAAAATCCACTAATTCCTGCAAATATCAACATTAAACGAGCATTCACGTTAATATCCTTTTCCTTTTTAAATCAATTATTTACTTGTCATATAGTTTACTACTCACTAGCAACAAATCCCCCCATTTTTGTTGCTCGCTGGCTGCTTTTGCAAGGATCCATTGACGAAATGCAGCAATCTTACCTAACTCCGCTTGATTATCATGACAAACTAAATAGAAAGCTTTTTTACTAACTAAAACATCATTAAACGGACATACCAAACGACCTGTATCAAGTTCATTTTTTGTCATAACATTATTAATCAATGCGATACCTTGACCATAAATTGCAGCTTGAATAACCATAGCACTATGACTGAAAATTGGTCCTTTTTCTACATTCCCCCCACCCACCCGCTAATAAGGCTGGCGCACAAACTAGTATTAAGTATTCCGCATACAAACGATCTGTTCTTAAGCCTGGCCGATTACCATAACCATAAAAAATTGCTAAATCAATATCATCGGCCATTTTATCTCCTTCGTGATCAACGGCTTGGATACACACATCAATATCAGGATAAGCATGATTAAAACTCGATAGACGCGGCACTAACCATTGAATACCAAAACTCGGTAATAAGCTGACGGTTAATGATACCTTTGCACTGAGTGTCTGTAGTTTCAGAGTAGCCTCACGTAACGAAGAAAAAATTTCTTTAATATCTAAATAATAATTTTGCCCTTCTTCAGTCAATAATAATAAACGATTACGCCGACGAAATAATTTCAAACACAAGAAATTTTCCAAACCTTTTATTTGATGGCTTATTGCAGCCTGAGTAACAAAAAGCTCCTGTGCAGCTTTAGTAAAACTTAAATGACGTGCTGCAGCATCAAATACCTTGAATGCATTAAGAGGGGGCATACATTTTGACATGATCGCGTCTTACTCATCCTTATATATCCATTAGTTTTTATAATCTGAAGCATTATAAATTGTCCATTGTAGATAAACCAGTATATGTCTATAGTAAGGTTGCTTCTTAAACCTGAATGAATCGCTAACAATTAATTTATTTAAAGTTCTTGGTTTTATAGTTCTGATGTTGTATTTGCGAATTATCTAGTTTTTCCAGGTTGAGTAGTTAATGCTACTATTTTCACTCCTATACATTTACCTTGTCTGTCCATAGCAATTTTAACGCGCCGCACTCATTGCGGCGTTTTTTTTGTATCCTCTAAATAAATATCTTTTTCATCGCCGAGTATAATCGGATGATATACTTATCATACTGATAGAATAGATATTATTAATCAAGACTAATACTATAAACAAACCTTGTGAGAAAGATCATTTATAACAAGGTAAAATTGCAATAATTAAACATATAGATCCTAAATATTTTGATAGCCGTGGTTTTCATGACAACAATATTTTCTATAGCCCAATTTCGCCAATATTTTCCTGCTATCCAAGACAAAACTATTTTTTTAGATAGTGCAGCAACAGCCCTCAAGCCCAATAGTATGATCGCAGTAACTGTTGATTACTATAAACATACTAATACCTCCGTTCATCGAGGCCAACACCCTACTGCACAAACAACTACGCATATTTATGAACAAACTCGTAAGAAAGTAGCGGAACTGATTAATGCTAATCAAGTCGAGGAAATTATTTGGACAAAAGGGAGTACTGAATCGATTAATTTTATTACTCAAGGCTATTTTAGACCTCGTCTTCAACCTAATGACGAAATAATCGTTAGCGAAATTGAACATCATGCCAATTTTATCCCATGGTTGATCGTGGCTGAACAGACTGGCGCTAAAATAGTTAAATGGCCCTTAGAAGAGATAAAAAAACTTTCTATTAAACACCTAACAACGCTTATTAACAGAAGAACTCGGCTCATTGCGATTAGTCAAATGTCCAATGTTACCGGTGAACAACCGGATATTCAAGCTATCACTACATTAGCGCATCAACGTAATATTTTAGTCGTGGTTGATGGTGCACAAGGCATTGTACATCGTGGTATTGATGTACAAGCTTTAGACATTGATTTTTATGTATTCTCAGCACATAAACTGTATGGCCCAACAGGATTAGGTATCTGTTATGGAAAAATCGCTCTATTAGAAGAGATAGCCCCTTGGCAAGGGGGAGGGAAAATGTTAATCAAGGCCAATTTTTCCCATTTTTCACCAGAAGCCATTCCTTATCGATTTGAAGCTGGCACGCCAAATATTGCCGGGGTGTTGGCGTTTAACGCTGTTATAGACTGGATGAAAGCAATTAATTGGCAACAGGCTGAAAATTACGCTATTGCCTTAACGGATTATACTGAAAATCAACTGGCTAAATTACCAGGCTTTATCAGTTATCGTCATCCTGACACTACATTACTCGCATTCAACTATGTCAATATCCATCACAGTGACCTGGCCACATTACTAGCTGAACAAAATATTGCTCTGCGTAGCGGTCAGCACTGCGCACAACCTTTAATGAATGCTTTGACAATTAATGGTTGTTTACGTGCCTCTTTCATGCCTTATAATAACCAAGAAGATGCTGACAAATTAGTTACCGCAGTAGATTTTGCTTTATCACTTTTGCAAGAAAATTAAAAAATAGGTTTTTCATGATAGATAAAACAGCCCATTTTCTTTGTCATCCTTTCGGCCAAGAGATCACATTAACTGAACTGATTAAATCTTTCACCCAAACTGATCAATGGGAAAATAAATATCGGTTGCTCATCCAATTAGCTCGTCAATTCCCTACCTTACCCACAGAATACAAAACGGTAGAAATAGAAGTGAATGGCTGTGAAAATCGAGTTTGGTTAGGTTATCAGCAAAATATTGACCACTCTCTTCATTTTTATGGCGATAGTGAAGGTAGAATAATAAAAGGTTTACTTGCCATTCTTCTTTGTGCTATCGAAGGCAAAACAGCCGCTCAAATTTTATCTATTGATTTGATAGATATTTTTAAGAAAATGGGACTCATTCAACAACTCAGCACCTCAAGAGTAGATGGCATTCAATCACTGGTTAAAACCTGCCAAAAAATTGCTCAAAACGAGCTTTGATCGCTAATAACTAAAAAATTGTTTCATACTCTTTCGGTCGCTATCATTTTACGCTGTAATTTTTTTAATACGTGAGAAACAGCAATAAAACCAAAACTAGCAGTTACCATTGTTGCCGCACCAAAACCAGCGGTACAATCCATACGCATTGTTCCTGCCGCATTACTTTTAGCCATACAAACGGTTCCATCACTTTGTGGATAAACTAACTGTTCGGTCGAGAAAACACAGTCAATACCCAATTTTCCTTTACTATTTTTGACTATTTTAAAATCACTTTTTAATCTTTCACGTAATTTGGCAGCTAAGGAATCATGGATCGTTTTCGCTAAATCTTTGACTTGGATCTTTGTCGGATCAATTTGCCCACCAGCTCCCCCAGTTGTGACAACGGGTATTTTATGACGGCGACAATAAGCTAATAAAGAGACTTTAGGCCGTACGCTATCGATAGCATCAATCACATAATCAAATTGAAAAGATATCAGCTCAGCAAGATTAACGGCCGAGACAAAATCATCAATAATATTAACTTGACATTCAGGGTTAATTTGCAAAATACGTATTTTCATGACTTCAACTTTTGATTGACCAATAGTTTCACTTATTGCATGCAATTGTCGATTAATATTTGTCACACAAACATCATCCATATCAATCAAAGTAATCGTGCCGATCCCTGTTCTTGCCAATGCTTCCGCCGCCCATGAGCCTACACCACCAATACCAACAACACAAACGTGAGAGCGAGCAAAAAACATTAACGCTTTTTGACCATAGAGACGACCGATACCAGCGAAACGCCGCAGCCAAGCTTCTGAAAGGAGTAATTGCATGTCTAACCTTAGTAACAAAAAATAGTGTCATCACCAATAATAAAAAAAATAATTTATTAATTCAAATCCTGATTATATCTATTATGATAACAAAAACTGACTCGTTATATGTTTATCTGCATGGCATAATAGCGGATTATGTAATAATTACTAGCTTGTATTATCTGTATCATACTTATCAGCTGAATTTAACCTCATTCAGTATATTTAAATTACTAATAAATTATACTCTTCCCCTCGATCGACAAGATAATTGCTGATAAAATATTTTACTGATTTAAGGTAATAATTAAATAACTACTTTTACATTACCATTAAACAAATAGTTTATTTATTTTTGTTGATTGCATATTTAGCTATCGATTTTGCTGACAAGATATATCAATAAGTTTGATGTCTAATTTGTATAAAAGAACAAAAATTAACCATTAAGTCTCTTTTATATGCAAGATATAAAAAAATATAGCAATATTTAATAAAAAAACTTGCATCAGATCTGATCCTGAGTATAGTGAGCCGCTATCGGACGCGGGATGGAGCAGCTTGGTAGCTCGTCGGGCTCATAACCCGAAGGTCGTCGGTTCAAATCCGGCTCCCGCAACCAATATTAAAAACGTTTATCATTTTAGACGCGGGGTGGAGCAGCTTGGTAGCTCGTCGGGCTCATAACCCGAAGGTCGTCGGTTCAAATCCGGCCCCCGCAACCACCTTTAATTCAATATCAGATTAGTCTTCCAATAATCCTAATATTTATCTTATTAACTAGGCTAACGCAAAGCCAATTTTCCACCGTTGTCAAAATAAGCTTTAATGCCCCGGAAAATAGACTTCGCCATCTGCTGTTGGAATTTTGCTGTCTTTAATTTTCGTTCTTCTTCAATATTACTTATAAAAGCAGTTTCAACCAAAATTGACGGGATATCTGGTGCCTTTAATACCGCAAAACCCGCTTGGTCAACAATGTTCTTATGCAGCTTGTTAACATTACCCATCCGTTTAAGCACTTCTGTACCAAATTTCAAGCTATCATTGATAGTCGCCGTTTGAACTAAATCAAACATGGTGTGATCAAGATATTTATCACCACTTTTACTGACGCCACCAATCAGATCTGCCTCATTCTGTGTTTGAGCTAAATAACGGGCGGTATTACTGGTTGCTCCTTTAGTCGATAATGCAAATACTGAAGAACCTTTCGCTTCACGATTAGTAAAGGCATCAGCGTGAATAGAGACAAATAAATCAGCCTGCATTTTTCGTGCTTTTGCAACTCGCACTTTTAAAGGAATAAATACATCTTCATTACGAGTCATATAGACTTTCATCTTAGGTTCACGATTAATTAATATTTTTAATCGCCGTGCAATTTGCAATACAATATCTTTTTCCCGAGTTTTATATTTTCCTATCGCACCAGGATCTTCCCCTCCGTGTCCAGGATCGATCATAATAATAATCTGCCTATCTCTCCCAGCTTTACCTGACTTCTTCGCTTTAACCGGCAACGCATTATCCAACTTACCTTTATTGTAATCTTCTAATAGCGCTAATAATGGATCATCAGTATGAACACCTGAAGCAGGATAAAAATCAACAACTAAGCGATGTTTAAAACCAGCAACAGGCGCGATAGTAAACATTTGTGGATCAACATGGATTTTTACTTCAAAAACTAATCGAACCGTTTTTTGATCAAATTGCGCTACTCTGACTAATTTAAGATAAGGATCACGTGAACTGATTTGCTTGCCAATACCCTGCAAGATATTATTTAATTGCACATTTTCTAAATCCACGACAATACGATCAGGAGCAGACAAAGCAAATTGACGATATTTTAAAGTAATATTAGATTCTAAAGTTACTCGGGTATAACTAGATGCAGGCCAAATACGAATAGCGGCTATACTTGAAGATGAGGCTAACCCCAAAGGACTAATACTTAACAACATAGTAGCCGCTGCTCCTTGCAGAAGACGTCGTCGTGAAAAACCGTGTTTTGAATGATCCATCGAAAAACCCACGTAAAGCATCAAATAACTACAAACCGTTCAATATAATTAATAACAAAAAAATAACTATAGAAAACTTTAACCAAACACTAATGAGCGGTCATTAATAAATTGCTTTCTAAAAAATAATTACTCATTCATATATTCTGAAACAATAACGATGATTTTTCATGCATTTTTTCTTGCTATTTTCTTCAAAAATCATAAAAATACTTTTATTAAGAACAATCATTCATATGAAGAGGAACATATGAAAGGCCGTAGTACTGATTTAGTTAATGGATTTCGCCACTCTGTTCCCTATATTAATATACATCACGATAAAAATTTCGTTATTACATTAAACGGTAATGCTATCGTAGATAAAATTTTTGCTCATATTATTAGCTATATTGGTTTATTACACAGTCTGGGTATTCACTGGTTATTGTTTATGGCATACACCCACAGATTGATAAAAAACTAATCAATCATCAATATCCGGTAGTCTACCATAAAAATATTCGCGCCACTGATGCAAATACCCTAGAGTTAACTAAACAAATATACAGGTACATTACAATGGAATATTACCGCTCTGTTATCAATGAGTCTCAACAATACTCCATTGCAAGGTGCCCATATTAATGTCGTCAGTAGTAATTTTATATTGCTCAACCTTTAGAGATCAACGATGCTGTTCATTACTGTTACAGCGGAAGTATACGACGAATCTATGAAATATCCATCAACCGCCATTTAAAAAACGGCTCCATTGTATTAATTAGTCCAATTGCTGTTTCAGTTACTGGAGAAAGTTTTAATTTACCCACAAAAACGGTCGCAACACAATTAGCAATAAAATTAAAAGCAGAAAAATTAATTGGCTTTTGTTCTTCACAGAGTATTAGTGATAAAAATGGCAATATATTATCGAAACTCTCGCCAAATGAGGCTGAAAAGCATATTGATGAATTGGAAAAACAGCAAAATGATCATTCTGATATACTCCCTTTTTTTGCGTAGTGCAGTTAAAGCATGCCGGCAAGATGTTTTCGTCGCAGCAATTTAATCAGCTATCAAGAGGACGGCTCTTTATTACAAGAACTTTTCTCTCGCGAGGATATCGGCACCAAAATTATAATGGAAAATTCTGAACAAATTCGTCAAGCTAATATCAATGATATACGAGGAATATTAGAATTAATTCAACCGCTAGAGCAGCAAGGAATATTAATTATGCCGTTCACATAAACAATTAGAAAAAGAAATTGATAAATTTACTATCATCGAGCGAGAAAATATGATCATCGCTTGCGCCGCACTCTATCCCTATTTATAAGAAAACTTTGGAGAAATAGCTTTCCTGGCTGTACATCCTAATTATCGTAATTTATCAAAAGGGAAAAAACTACTTGAACACATTACTCTACAAGCAAAAAAATTAAAATTAAAAAAACTTTTTTTATTAACAACCCGAAGTACTCACTAGTTTCAAGAAAGAGGATTTTTCCCGATAAAAATTGATGTGTTGCCAATGAAAAACAAGCACTTTATAATTATCAACGATGCTCAAAAATTTTAATACTTAATATTAATTAAATATCATAAAACTAATTAAAAATTTAATTTATATACTCAATTGTAATAAAAAAATATACTATTTAAATGAACAACGCTTTCTATCGCCATTAAGCAAAAAATAAAAAATATTGGATCTTCTATATTTAAAAAAAGAAGATCCAAAAATAAAATAACGACTAATTAATTATTTTTCATTGCAGGTGCTGGCGCCGCTAAATCATCACGCAAATTCCACATAGTTGAAAACTGATTAACCATTAGACTTTCAATAAGCCTCTCATTTATAGCACTACCAATATTTAATGCCAGACATAGGCAATCGAGTCCAAAGGGCTACTAGCCGATAGAAAACTTTCCACAAAAGCTCTCCCTCTATTTGCAATTACAGTTTCTTGCTTATCTATCTGTTTTTTTATATAAAAAATCATTATAAATGCTTATTAGTCTTAATTTTTTCTTTCGCTATTTGTGCCGTACCATTAACCGTTGGAAAATCATGAACAATCCCCATCGTTAATCCAGCTTAATGAAATCTTTTATTCTGCTCAATGGATTTCGGAATATTGGAGGTAACTAGAAGAAATTAATTATTTATAACTGCATTAAATAAATCATTTTCCTTTTTCCTATCACACTCAGATCAATATTAAAATTTCCTATTGTTAGTAATTGAGAAACTAATTTATTTTCTGTATTTGCATCAGTTAACGTAGAAACTGCTTGTTAGTCAACTATCAGGGATGAATAATTTTTAATCTGAGATGTCTGATTAATTGAATTTAACATTTATTTGTATCCTCCTATCAAATTATAATAATTCTCAAATATTTTATACATTATCGAAATATCAGCCACTTATACTTCCAAAAACAATTAATGAAAATAATAATGATTAAAATAATTTAATACAAATAACTGACTCATGATAAAAGCGGAAAATAAAGTTATATACAACAATACTTCAAACCAGCTCACTATAATTAAAAATTTATTATTTTTTATCGCCACTCTCTATTAATAATATAAAACAAGATAGCAAGTTAAATAGGTTCTATTTTCATTAAAGTAATCGCTCAGTCAAACCACTGCGCCGTTCTGTCGGTGTCATTAACGCTTTAGCAAAAACATGACGATCTGCATAAATCGTCAGCTGATTTTTAGCTCTAGTAATTGCTGTATAAATAAGCTCTTTACTAATAATAGGAGTAAAAATCGGCGGTAAAACCAACGCAGCATGTTCAAATTCTGACCCTTGAGATTTATGTACTGTCATGACAAAAGCGGTTTCATACTGAGGTAAACGACTGGGTTGTATTCTTTTTACTACCCCATTCGGCAACTGAAAATAAGCTTTTAAACCCTGCTTACCATCCCGTAACATTATACCAATATCACCATTAAATAAACCAAGAGGACGATCATTTTTGGTGATCATAATTGGGCGACCTTCATAGTTTTGATTCCAGCTAGAAGGTGGACGTCGAATACTTCCCTGACGATGCAAAAGCTGTTCTAACTTATCATTTAATCCCATAATCCCGTATGGTCCTTCCCTTAAAGCAGCTAATAAACGATAACGATTAAACGTAGTCAGGATCTCTTCAGGATCACGACCCGCTTTTATCCCATCTAAATAGTAACGGTAACATGTAGCAGCATCATAAAGCAATTTGCCATATTTCTCATTCGAATCAATAGAATGAAAAGCAATATCCACGCTTTGCTGTGCTAATAGTTGCTCAACTTGTCTGATATTACCTTGGTTAATTGCAGTAGCGAGCAGACCAATTCCTGATTGTGCATCAAAACGATAGCTCTTTCGTAATAAGCAAATCCTATCTTTAACCTCTGCTCCATCGTCCGATATAAAATCAGATAAGTCACAACCTGTGATTTTAGTCAGTTGTGCAGCTCTTTCACGACTATATCCACGCTCTGAAAAACGACAAAGATCGCCGAGAACAGCACCAGCTTCAACAGAAGCTAATTGATCTTTATCACCTAACAAAATAACACGTGCGTGGCCAGGTAGGGCTTCAATCAATCTAGCCATCATAGGCAGATCAATCATTGATGCTTCATCAACAATTAAAACATCTAGCAAGAGGGGGTTGTCTTTATTATAACGTAATAACTGGCTATCTGGTTGAGCACCTAATAACCGATGAATAGTCTGCGCTTGTTCGGGCATAACCGCTTGTTCGGCTGTAGATAAATTCAGTTTTAATAATGCATTACTTAATGATTCTGTTAATCGTGCAGCCGCTTTTCCTGTAGGTGCTGCTAACTGGATAATTAACTTTTCATTACTTAATTTGACTAAAGTAGCTAATAAACGTGCTACTGTCGTCGTTTTACCTGTACCTGGCCCACCAGAAATAACAGCAACCCGACTCGTTACTGCAACTGCAACGGCTATTTTTTGCCAATCTTGCGTGTTCGATGGCGCAAAAAAATGAGTTAAAATAATCTCTAAACGCTGTTCATCAACAATTTCTAATAAATGACGAGAAAAAAAGTCAGCCACTAATCCTTCATCAGCCCACATCCGCTGAAAATAGAGTTTGTTAGCTGATAAAACTAATGGCTTAGCTACAGATTGCTGTGCATCACAAACAGCATTACATTGTTTAAGCTCAGCATAAATCCTGCTACTATCAGGTGATCCTGCCATTTTCCAAAGTCTAAAAGCCATTTCAACCTGCCTACCTTCAAATAAGTAGACTGGTTGAAGCTTATCAATAAATAAGCAAACATGCCCTGCTCGAGTTTCTACACTCAATAATGCAAATATTAATAACAATAACGAGTTCTCATCTTCCACTAACCGAATAGCAAACTGTATGTCTAAAGAATTAAACAAATTAAGCTCAGCAGCTCGCTTTAGTAAAGTTATCATCATTACTCACCTCGATTAGTTGCACTAAATAGCTCATCCAGGCCATTAATTAACTCATAAGCAGGAATAATATGATAAATACCATAACCAGGGTTGTTAGCATCAACCCCACGCAAAAAAAGGTAGATAACACCACCAAAATGCTTTTGATAATTATAATTAGGTAAACGATTTCGTAAATAACGATGCAAAGCTAATGTATAAAGCTGATACTGTAAATCATATCTATGATCAATCATCGAGCTCTGTATTGCCTCCTGACTATATGCCAGATTATTTTCTCCTAACCAATTTGATTTATAATCAAGCAAATAAAATTTGTCTTGCCAGCAAAAAACTAAATCAATATAACCTTTTAAAACGCCCGTTACTAGCTCAAAACCAAGGGGTTGGCAACTTTGAGATAAAACATCATATTGATGCACTAGCCTGTCTATTGCAGATGGCGATAATAATTTTTCTATTGGTAAATGAAATTGCATTTCATTTAATTGATACTCAGGCGTGATCTTTGACAAGCTGAAACTATCTTTAAGTAAAGGGGTGTCAAAAATATTTATTAACCACATTTTTAACGTAGGGGCCCAATCAGCGGAAAAACCGGCTTGCTCTAATTTTTCAGCTAACCAAGACTCTTCCGGCTGTTGATTAAATGGCAGTAATTCCAACAAAGAATGCAAAAAAGTTCCTGCTGTGGCGCCTTTAGGAAAAGTATGAACACTCCTATCTGCTATTTTACCTTGAACCAAGAAGCTGTCACCTTGTGCGTCAGAGTCCATTTTAGGTGCCAAAGCTCGTATATCAATCTCAATATTTACATCACTAGCAGTAAACTTATAAGATAATGAATATATATTATGATAGGTTAATCCTGAATAGCTAGTAACCCGCCAGGTATTTTGGATCTGACCTGTAAAATTTCGAGCCAATAACTTCACAGGTTTATTTTCTTTAGGATACCAAGGTGATAAGTTAATATCACTAACGGGTGTGACACTAATATTTTCACTAACTAATGCACCTAAAGCATCACGTAATAAAGTCGAATTACCTTGTTGTCCGTTTTGCAATAAGTAACCTAGTGCGCTTTGATGCAAATCAGTATTACCACTTTCTCTACTAGAGCGACGTTTTATTAAAGGTGCAATACCAACACTACAGTGATAAATTGAGCGTGTTAGTGCAACATATAACAGCCGCAAATCTTCGGCTAAACGTTCTTCATTCGCCAATCTAATGCTCTCTTCTTGTTGTGTCAGATCAAGACATGTTTCAAAATTATCACGATCATGAAAAGTGGCCAATTTTTGCTGAGAGAATTGACAGGCAAATGGTAACCAAACAATCGGGTATTCTAAACCTTTAGATTTATGGACCGTACTAATACTAACCAAGTGCTTATCACTCTCTAAACGTATTTGCTGATTCTCTAATAAAGGATCAGGTTGGTTTATCTGCAGTGCTAACCAGTGGACTAAAGCATGTTCACTATCAAGTTGTAATTCAGATTCTTGCAATAGTTCACTCAGGTGCATTACATCCATCAAGCGCCTTTCACCATCTATATTATCCATTAGTAGGTTTTCAGCAATTCGATGGTTAACCATAATAGCCCGTAATGTAGGAAAAATACCATGTCGCTGCCAAATCAATAAATAATTAGCAAACTCTTCAACCAGTATTTCCCACTGATTTTCATCCTGATTTAATTGTTCAATATCTTGTGCACTTAACCCAATTAAACGGGTAGCCAATGCACAACGCAGAGTGCGCTCCTTTTCAGGTGAGAGCACAGCTTGTAATAACCATAATAAATCGTGCGCTTCTTCAGTGGCAAAAACGCTTTCTTGATTAGAAAGAAAAACTGACGAGATATTAAATTTACTTAACGATTCTCGTATCATTACAGCTTCGCGACGGCTTCTAACTAACACCATAATATCCGCAGCCGTTACCGGCTGTTTTACATCATCTCGATACAGCCAGGTTATTCCATTCTCACCTTCTTTAAGCCAATCACAAATCTGACTAGCACACTGGTAGGCCATTGTTTGTTGATAATCCAAGGTTGAAACAGTTTCTCTGTCTAAATAACAAAAATTTAATGCTGATAATTTTTCTGTTTTATGAATAAACGCTAAATGCTGATTAGAAGAAGCTGAATTAACTGTGTTAAACGGTATTTGCTCAAATAAAAACGGCTTTTCTGCCCGACTAAATAATTGATTAACAGCCGCAATCATACTTGGTGAAGAACGCCAATTAGTGTCAAGGCTATAGTGTGATTCAATCTGATTTTTAGCTTTAAGATAAGTAAAAATATCCGCCCCACGAAAAGCATATATAGCTTGCTTAGGATCGCCAATAAATAACAATCCACAATGATTATGCCCCTGATAAATACGCTGAAAAATTCGATATTGTTGCGGATCGGTGTCTTGAAACTCATCAACCATAACAACTGGATAACGATTACGGATCGCGTTAGCTAATCGCTCTCCACCTTCAGCATGTAATGCCTGATCTAAATGACTTAATAAATCATCAAATCCAATCTCTCCACGTCGTCTTTTTTCTTTTCCAATCGTTTGACGAATGTTGATAATTGCTTTTGACATAATAAGATCACGTAATGTAAGTGATTGTTGCAACAAATTATCAATAGCAAGAAAAACCTCATGTTCTGGTACATTACCCGTTGGTGTTTTATCTATCAATTCAGATTGGGAAAAACAAACAAGTTCTTTAGGTGTTTTATAATCTACTGTTGCTGACTGTGCCCAGCTAGTGACCTCTGCTAACCAACCCGGTAAATTACGGCGACTATAGCTACGTTTATTAACAGCTGAATCACTAATTAAATCAAAGAAACTCGCCAAATTTAAAAGCCACAACTCTTTTACTATTTTTATAGTATCGATTAGCATTTTATGACGCTGTTTTATTGATTGGACTTCAATTTGTTGATTAATGAAGGTTGGAATATCTCCTTGTAAATAAGGCTTTATTTCGGCTAAAAGTGCGTCTGGATCACTCCATTCGTCAATAATAACTTTTGAGATAGAATAATCCAGTGGATAGAAGTTACAGCGCCAAAAATCAGCACAAGCCTGTTTCTGTAAGGTATGTTCATCTTTTATTATCGATTGCTCAAATAGCATACCTGACTCAAAAGCATTATGGACCAACATGCGTTGACAGAAGCCATGGATAGTATAAATCGCCGCTTCATCCATTTGACGTTCAGCAGCAAGTAACCATTGAGCGGCCACGTTTTTATCTGAAATAGAAGATAGTAAGGTTCGATATATTGAATTTTCATCAAAACCAATACCATCTCTAATACAAGCCATCCTCATCTGATGAATATTGTGCTTAATACGTGAACGTAGCTCATCGGTTGCCGCTTCAGTAAAAGTGACCACTAAAATCTCTTCAACACTTAATGGGCGAGAAAATGCATTTTTTTGCCCAACATCTAATAACAATCGCAAGTAAAGTAAAGCTATCGTATAGGTTTTTCCTGTTCCTGCTGAAGCTTCTATCAGAAGCTGACCATAGAGAGGTAAACAATAAGGATCCAGTTGATAAGCCTGTATTCTCCTATTACTCACTTAGCATCTACCTCAATAGGCAAAATCTTTTGTAATTCAGACACAATAGGATAAGTTATCCAATCTTTCAATTGAGCATAACCCTCTTTATTAACTCCTTTGGCAATAATTTGTGAAACAAAAGCTAAACCTTTATGTTGTAAAACAGCACTATTATAAAAAGTTAATAAATCTTGCTTTGTAACTGTTTTCACTACTTTGATTATTTTTTCTCTACTATCAAAAGCAAAATTATTCCTCGCAAAATCTAGTAAAAAACGATCTATCTCCTCATAAAAAGTTTGCGGAGGCTGTTCTATTTTCGTCAATAGTGCCTTTTTATATTGCTCAAATTCTTTTTTTTGCATTGCATTTAATTTTTTAAAGGCTAATTGATAAAAATTTTGATAGCGTGTATTCAAATACGCAGGGGTTTTATTATTACTTTGTAATAAAAAACCTAATCCACATTGCTCACCAAAATTGGTATCAAAAACAAAAATAGCATAGCCCAATTGTTCTTGCGTCCTAAGTTGCTCAAAAAACCAAGGATCTAAAATATTGGCCAAAATATTTGATAATACAAATCCACTATACCGGTCATATCCTGTCGGAATAAATATTTCTGCTAGCGCATTATCCGTACTATTTCCTTGATATTGAAAATTTACTTTATGCTGTTTATCAACAACAACAATATCCCCTCTCCACCAATTTTTACCTTTATTATTCAATAAATGATATATGGATTTAATGATATGAATTCCTTGTTCTTGTGTTAAATTGCCAAATACAATCGCTTGTAGGGCTGCATTTTCAATAGTCTATTGACGGTACTTTAGGATGTCATTCGCTGTGATCGTTTCTAGGGTCTTTAAGCGCTGTCCTTGCTCATAATAAGGTACTTTTTCTAAACGTTGTTTTGGCTGCATTGCCAACTCAAAGGCTTCAAAGTTGTTAGTAACTTCAACCTGTTCTTTATACCATGATTTTGCTTGTGCGACTTCTTCGGAAGAAATTGTAAAGGTGAGAAATTCCTTAACCATTTTTGTCGTCAATTCAGCTAGATGTTGCGTATAACCACTGGTTTTAAATTGCAACCCTAAATTTAAAGACACAATAAGCTCTATTCCGGCAACAGAAGTTTGGTAACCTAATTCAGACAATTTTAAAGAGGCTAGGTATTTTAATAACACTGCACTAACTTGAGATTTTGCCGTTTTATTGCTCTGCTCATTACGTAAATCTAAAACGATACCACCTTTAGGTTCATCAGCAAAATATTGACTTGGCATATAAACTACCCGCACATTTCCTTTCTCATATACCAATTCAGGATGTTGATAATGACGGGAACTTTTAATTAAAGAAAAATCATCAGCAATATAAGGGGTCAATTCAGGTAACGAAAAATGCATCGTTTTTTTTGACTCAGCCCATCGCTGATATTGTTGGGTGTTAATTTTATCAACTTGATAAGGAGCATTGAGAAAATAAGCTTCTTTATTATGTGGTTCATTCGGTGAGATAAACCAAATTCTGGCATTATGGGGAGTTAATTCTGCTAAACGGCTGCTTATTGCTTTAGGATCAAAACGATCAGCAATGTAACTAGCATCAAGCACATGTGCAATTGGCACATTTAACATTCGATTAGATAGTTGCTGAATATAATTCATACCACGCACAATAGAATCATGTTTAAATGAAAGTCTTAGAACGTTTGCGATCTCGTTAAAATAACCACTCTTAATGCCTTTCTCTTTTAATAAATCAATATAGGAAAATATTGCCGCAATAATCTTATCTCTATTTTCCAATCCCTTATCTGTTAATAAAACATTTATCGAAAAAATACCATTATTACGATCAACATTAGGTGCAACGTCAACATTAATTTCTTCTGCAAGTCCACCTTTTAACAACCAATCAGCAAGGGTATTATGACTTCGATTTCCTATCAAATAACCAATATATCCATCCGTCTTACTACGAAATTCAGTTAAATTATTAGCAATACTAAATTCAAGTTGTAAAACTTTCTTAGGTTGTGCTGGCACATAATGAATTATTATTCCTTTTTCTTTATCGGTTATAGCGGGTACAGTTATCTCTGGAATAATAACCTTTCGATTAGGAATACGTCCGAAAGTTTCAGCTGCAATTTTAGCTAATCGACCCAGTGATTGATTACCATACAAAATAGCTTTCATCAAATTAGCCGAGTAATAGAGATAATAAAAATTCTTAAGCTCAGTCTGTAAATGACTACCTGGTTTATCACTTAACGTTTCTAAATTTCCGCCAGAAAAACGTGAATTAGGGTGAGCAGGATTAAGTGTCTCAGATCGAACTTGCCATAATCGTATTTTATCGCGAGCACGAGCCATTGTTAATTCTGCATTGACAGCATTACGTTCTCGATCCACATTTTTAGAATCAAGTAATGGCTCTGCTAATGCACTTGCCAAGCGATCTGTAGCTGCTTTTAAAGCACCATTTTCAACTTTTAAGTAATAAGTAGTACGATTAGAAGCCGTACTCGCATTATGCCTGCCGCCATGTTTTTGTAAAAATTCTGATATTACACTTGACTCAGGATAGCGTTTAGACCCCATCAATACCATGTGTTCAAGGTAATGTGCCAAACCAAGTTGTTGAACCGGACTTTCCATTGTGCCTACTGGTATAGTAACTGCAGCTAATGATTTACTGGCCTTCGGATCAGATATCAGCAATACAATCATATCATTAGAAAGTTTTATCGCCTGGTACCCTCGAGTATCTTTTTCGCTTTTGTTTATCTTATCAGGCAAAACTTGCCAAGTCTGCTTAGCAAAGCTTACTGCACTAAATAGTAATAAGAGCACAACTATCATGTTTTTCATAACAACCCCTGTCATTTTAAGTATCTTATTACATCCTCTTTTTATTTTTTTTGAAGATTGCCATTGGCAATAAGTAATTACGTGCATTTTTTTGTATTTTTTCAAGCAAATTACTATCTATTTTACTGAAAGCTCGGCCAATATAACTATCATCCATCTCCCCTGGCTGATTATATGTACCTTGTAAAAATTGGATAAGTTGCATTTTTGCTTTTTGCGAAACAGCATTAGATTCAAAATCAAATTGATCACTTTTTTTATTATAACATGACATTAACCAATTCCAGCCACTTTTATTAAAAAGTGGCAATGGCAAATTCATCCCCTCTTGATAACCATTAATAAGCTGTTGTAAATATACTTTCGCCTGATGTTTATCCACTGGCTCAAAACACCATTCACTATTATCTCTCCCCCAATAGTAACTTTCACCAGGACTAACTGTTAAACAAAAAATTAAATGTTCTATCCATAGTGATAAACCATCATTAATGGTCAAATTTGCAGGACGATAACGAATAATACCGTTTTGCTGAATATTTTGTAATTGTCCCACCAAACGAGCTCTTCCAAAGGATTCATCGAATAATTTATTAAAATATTCATGACAATTTATCTTTACTTTATCAGCTAATGGCTGCATATCTTGGATCTGTTTTTCCCAATAAATTTGACCAAAATGTTCTGCCGGTAATCCACCCGTTGCCCGTAAAGTAGTTAACAGTTCCTCCAGTGACTCTTCATAAATCATAGCTTTAAGTAAGCGCTCATTAAATTTATATCGTTGTAAATTATTTACAATAAAAGGCTCATTCTCCGGTAATTGTATTTCTTCATTAAAAAAATTAACTTTTAACCTTTTTTGAAAAAAAGCACGGATCGGGTGTCGATAAAAAGAGAGTAACTGCTCTAACAATATTTCACTATCATGTTCTACCATTGGAGCCAACGGTGTACAGAATTCAGGCTGTGGATTGCCCTGTTTTTTAGCTGCTGATAACCATTCAGTGGCATAACTCTGATGAATGCTATTAGGCAAATAATTCTCTGTCGCAAAAGGCACTCGCGTGTGTTTAGTCACTAAATGTTCTTTTACTCTGTGAGCGCTATTATCAACATTTAAATGTTTATCTTCCTCTAAACAAAAACTTTGGCTAATATAATCAAGTAATTCATTTACTAAAACCGAGGGATTATGTGGTTGATTGTCACGCATAGCATGCCCAATATAGCTAAGATAAAAGAGTTGAGAAGCGGAATTTAAAGCCTCCAAAAATAGATAACGATCATCATCTCGACTCTTTCTGTCACCACGTTGTGGCTGTTCAGCTATTAAATCAAATCCCAATGGCGGTATTGAACGTGGGTATATCCGATCGTTCATACCTAATAAACACACAACCTTAAAAGGAATAGAACGCATAGGCATTAGAGTACAAAAATTAATTGCACCAGCAAGAAAACATTGACTAATCTTCTCATCATCAAAAAAAGTTGCTAGTTCATCACGAATAAGCGATAGAGGAACTATATCTTCATATTTTGCCGCTATTCCAGTCTCAATAGTTTTTTGCCATTGCTGGAGTATAAATATGAATATCAGTTCAATTTGTTCATCAGTTTCAAAAAAAGCATCTAACAAACATTGACATAATGGTAACCATTCTGACAATTTCCTTTCTTGATTAAGTATATCTCTCCAACTGGCCAATGAATCAATAAATACCGCAAGTTGCCCGGCTAATTGAGCGGATAACCCTGTACACTCATCATAAGGTAAAATTTTATTCCAAGTCCCTAAATGACTATCCATCGCATAACCAAGCAACATTCTATTCAAACCAAAAGCCCATGAATTCTGCCCTGTAACCGGTAGCTCCAACATTGCAATATTTTCATCATTAAGTCCCCAACGTATACCTGATTCGTTAATCCATCGACGCAATAAAAGTAATTCATCATCGTAGATAGAAAATCGTCGAGCCAGTGCAGGCACTTCTAATAAAGCCAATACTTGCTCTGTAGTAAAACGACTTTGGGGTAAATCAAGTAACGAAATAAAAGCTTGTAAAATAGGATGCACCTGCCTAGCTTTTCGATCTGAGATAGAAAAAGGTAGATGACGTTCAGCCGATACATGACTAAACACCGCCTGTATATAAGGTGTATAACTGTCGATATCAGCCACCATCACAATGATATCTTTGGGTGTTAGGGTTGAGTCTTCCTCAAATAGACGTAATAAATAATCTTGTAGTACTTCAACTTCACGCTGTGGACTATGACATGAATGAAATGTCAGTGATTTATCTTGTTTGCTTAATTGTCTTTTTGAAAAACTATTATTGTAACTTGCTTCGGTTAGACCAAGTTGAGCATGATCTTCTAAATCCAAAATATCTCGCTGAATCTGGTGCAACACACAATCACATGGTAAATCTACAAAGGCAGCAATTTCATTAGATTCCTCCAACTGAGAAAGAAAATAGAGGTTGTCTTGTCCTAGCTTGCCCCAAGAAGCTAATAGTGGATTAGTAAGAAATTGTTCGCCTTGTTGATTAAATAAAGTATCAGGTGAACTTTCTCTCTTAAAACGCGCAATTACATGCTGATCTCGATAATCTTTTAACTTACGCCGCTCAAGTTTTGCCAAAAAAGCATAGCTCTGAATATCCCCCCAATAATAACGACATGGATTAGTAAACATTAAATGAATATCTATATGCTGGCCAAGGGCATTTAATGCCTGCAAATAAACGGGGGGTAATGCGGCAATACCACATATAAATACGCGTTTTGGCAACGTAGTATGTAAAGGCGCATTAGCATGCAAACTTTGTATAAATTGTTGATACAGATTTGCCCGATGCCATTTAGATTGACTAAGCTTTTCAGTATACTCAATTAACGCTAACCAAAGGTGTTTTTGCCATCGCTGATTATCACTTAATCCCTCAATTAGTTGTTTTTTATGCCAGCTTTCTAACCATTCGGGACGGTAAACTAAATATTGATCAAACAAATCCGCAATGCGACCTGATAACTGATACAACTTGCGTTTACCAATATCCTCATTCAGATATTGTCTAAGTGGTTCAAACTCTGGCTCGTGTAGCAAGGAAGGTAAAATTGTCATTAATTTCCAAGTCATTGCTCCTTTAGTAAAAGCACTTTCTTGTGGAATATCAGAAAAAACCCGAGTAAACATATCCCAAATAAAAGTTGTCGGTAGAGGAAAAGAAATGTTAGCGGCAATTCCTAAGCTTTGTGCAAGCTCTATTTGTAGCCATTGCGACATACCTGAACTTTGAACCAAAATAATTTCTTGTTCAAACGGATTGGTCAAGGGATCACTTTTGATCAAACTAGAAATAAGTTCTTTATGGATATCTAATTGATTAGAATGATAAACTTGTAGCATACGCTCTCCCTGACGAACAGTACCACCTTGATGCAGCTGTCAATTGATTGTAAAGCATCTTAAATGTAATTAACATTTTCTTATAATTATCTGTAATATTGACATAACGATATGATAAACAAGTATTTTTAAATATATCATTCGTTATATCCGCAATAGTAGAATCAATGCCAAGCATCGCTTCTTCACTTTCAAAAAAGTGTGCCTCAATCTAAATTGCTGTGTTTTTTGCCAAGCGAGAAAAAAGCCAACCTTTAGATTATGAATATATTTTATTAATGCTATAGCTGAAATAGCAAATAACGCTATAGCTATCATAACTTCGGTTATTGCCATTCCAGATTGCCTATTGGATTTAGAGCTTTTGATTGACAAAACTCCGTTCTTTTAACTGGACAAAAATCTAGCTACCCCTGCTTTAAAGGAGCAAAACCAGACATTACTTTTTTATCTTGGAGTCATCGATAAAGCGAAAATACAGATTTACCCTCAAAATAAACATGTCCAGATAATAGAAAATAATCAGTGCAAACAACTTTTGAAATTAACGTCTAACGGCTGCTGACAAGAGCATCAAGAATTTTTTCCCTTAGTAATCCCTTAATAATCGCCCATGGTTGATATTTTCCCCATGCAATGCAGACTCTACTCGCTCAAAAAAATCCAATAACTCCGTTCACTTTCCAACATTTTCAATATATTATCCTGATGATGATGCAACGCTTTTAACATTAATAAACTCATAGTAATAAGCATTATTATTGCCATTAATAAAATGCTCCCTTGCTGTTGAACCTTGTGAGGAAAAAACCAATTTATTTGTTTCATATCGATTGATTTCTTAAATAAACTTTGAGTTTATATTCCCTTAATAGATCTGGATATGCTCGTGGAAATAAACTTAAAAACACAGCTAAAAAACGTTTTTCACCCATTGTCACTTCTTTTAAAACAAATTGTGATACTACTATCTGTTTGGGATAAAACAGGTTTGTCCACCCTTGCCCTTACTCCGCTACGGTGTATTTCCAACATACCTCGATGCATACGATAGATAGAGAAATCAGAAGACTCATCTTTTGCTTTCTCCCATTTGCCATCTAAACTGTAATCATAAATAACAGATGAATACAGGGATGCTCTACCTCCCCCTCGTTTTTCACTAATTTTTAATGCCACTCCGACACAATCACCAAAACAATAACCTGAACATCGAGCATCTTTTTCCAACATTAATAAGAATTGTCTCGCCACGATATCAAGATGATAAGCTTGATACAATCGATTAATTTGCTGCGTCAATATTAGGTAATTATAATAGCTAGGAAAACAATACTACTTATTTATTAAGCTGATTAGGATTTCAATCAATGAAAAACCTTGTTGCTTAAGACTAAAAGAAATTTGTCTATTTAGCACTTAGCTATTCCTCGTAGCCTTTGATTACTACATAAACGAACTCGTCCCAAACCAGAAATAATGTTCGAAATATCTTCTGATTGATTGCTAAAACGTAAAGTAGTCGGTAATGCAGCCCCTCTTTTACCTAGCAACAAGGTCGATCTTCAGCTGTAGCTTTGTAATACGATTTCATTATGTCGATTAATCCACTTCATCTCTGTGCTTTGCTGGGTATCTTTTTTACCTTTAATTACAACTATCAGCATCCAATTTGAAATTTTATCCGTTTGAATTATCAATTGCCTCTCCTGATTCAAATAAGCAGCCTGCATTTGGTGACGGGCAATAAAAGCTGAAACTTTTTGCGTGACAATAATTAAATATATTTTATGTTGATAATTTCGCAATCCCTTCATACTAACAACAGCAATCAACGCTGTTATTGCAACCACCATTATAATTTCAAGCACTCTAACTCCTTATTGTAGCATATATTTTTTCCATATTTAGCACAATTAATACAGACTATTTTTATGCATTTAGGATAAAAAATAAATAATCAAATTAGATATAAAGGAAACAGATCTATTAAAAAATTTGTATTACAAAAAATTGGAGAACAAAGATATAAACGCCTCCCAAATTTTAATGTTTTTAGAAGCTATTTATTTACTAATACAACCATAATATTAATTAAAAAAAATAGTAATTAAGAGGGATAGTTATCTTGTTTCATATTGATGATCAAAGTAACCTCTGAAAATCGTCATACAGTAAATGGATATTTAATTGCATCATGATATTGATAACCAGTCACTTCAAAATCGTTACTACTCACCCAGGTTTCAATATCTTTTAATGTTTTAATATCAGGATTAATGCGTAGTTGCGGCAAAGAATAAGGAGCACGCTTCAACTGAATAGCACGCATAATCGAAAGTTGATTTTCATAAATGTGAGCGTTTACTATCTTATGATAAGCCTTACCTGGCTTGTGACCGGTGATCTGAGCAATGAGTGCCAGTAAAACAAAACATTGAATTTGATTAAAATTTAGCCCCAAAGGAACATCACAACTACGTTGATACGAAGTTAAATACAATGTGTCAGCTAACAGAGAAAAAGTATGAGTATGCATACAAGAACGTAAACAACCTAATTCAAATTCACCTGGATTGTAAAAAGTGATTATTTCCGCACGATCATCTGTTCCAGCCGAAAGGTTACTAATGACTTTTTGTAGCTGATCTAAATAAGTGCCATCAGGCCGTCGCCATGAACGCCCCTGAATACCATAAACCCGCCCCATATCATCTTCACCTTTACGGTTCGGATTATTGAGCCATGCCTGATTTTCATTTGCATTGGCATTCCATGTATTACAGCCAATATCTCGAAATTGTGCAGCGCTAGAATAACCCCTTAGGTAACCTAATAATTCAGCAATAGCAACTTTATAAAAACTTTTACGAGTCGTAATTAAAGGAAACTGGTTATTTGCAACATCATATTCAAGATCAGCATTAATAACCGTTAAGCACCGAACCCCTGTGCGTTTATTTTCTACCCACTGAGCTTCATCAATAATACGCTGACATAAATCCAGATATTGTTTCATTATTATTACTCGCTTAGAATCTATTATTTATTTAATACTATTAAGTAAAAACAAAAACCTTCTTAGAATCTTCTGCTACCACTCTTTATCTAGCTTGCTAGTAATTGAATAATTTGTACAATGCCGATCTTTCTTATATGCCCAGAACATCATAAAAATACCAACAATAATCATAGGGATTGATAAAATTTGTCCCATGCTAATACCACCCAATAGCCCCAACTGCGCATCCGGCTGACGAAAAAATTCAACAAAAATACGGAAAGTACCATAACCAATCAAAAACAATCCTGAGACACTTCCCATTGGACGGGAATTACGAATAAAAAAATTTAAAATAATAAATAAAATGAGCCCTTCAAAAAACATCTCATAAAGTTGGGAAGGGTGTCGTGGTAATACACCATACTGCTCTAAAATCGGGAATAAAGAAGGGTCTTGACTGACAATCTGAATGTCTTCTCCACGAGAACCTGGGAATAACATTGCCCATGGTGTTTCTAATGTTACACGTCCCCACAGCTCGCCATTAATAAAATTACCAATACGTCCCATGCCTAATCCAAATGGGATTAATGGTGCAACAAAATCGGCAACTTGAAAAAAATGGAGACGAGTTCTACGTGCATACCACCACATGGCACATATCACACCAATTAACCCACCATGAAAAGACATTCCTCCGTCCCAAACTTTAAATAGATACAAAGGATTGCTCAAGAAGGCCGGCAAATTATAAAATAAAACATAGCCTAAACGCCCACCAATAAAGACACCTAAGAAACCTATATAGAGCACATTTTCAACTTCATTTTTCGTCCAGCCGCCATTCGCTTTGCCAACTCTTCGCTTTGCCAACCATAGAGCGAAAACAAATCCCACCAAATACATCAAACCATACCAATGAAGAGCTATTGGACCAATCGAGAATATAACAGGATCAATATTAGGAAACACAATATAACTATTATTCATCATCTCCACTCTTTAGTTCTATAGAGCTTGATAGAATTGCATAACTACATGCAGTTTAAAAAATCTAATGGTATTCTATTGATAAAATTCATCAATAAATCCATTCAATGCCTATTTTGGCAAGCAAATTTTACCAAAAAATAAACAAGAAGTAACTTTCACCACTCTCACTTCGCTTTATAAATGACAAAGGTCGGCTATTAAATATTAACCCACTTTTGTTAAATTCATTTAGCCACATTTACGCCTATAGGTATGACTCTTATTTGATATCACAGCACTACTCTGCAATGACATAACCATCGGAGCAAATTCTTTCATAACACGTCGATAAACATCGCGTTTAAAAGAAACAACCTGACGAATAGGATACCAATAACTCACCCAACGCCAACTATCAAATTCAGGCGTTTTACTTGTTTGCACATTAATATTACGTTCATTACAAACCAATTGTAACAAAAACCAACGTTGCTTTTGCCCAATACAAACTGGCTTTGTGTCCCAACGCACCAAACGTTTAGGTAATTTGTAACGTAACCAGTTCCGGGTAGATGCCAATATTTTAACATCTTTACGATCCAACCCAACCTCTTCGAATAATTCCCGATACATTGCCTGTTCTGGCGATTCTACAGGATTAATGCCCCCTTGAGGGAACTGCCATGAATGTTGCCCATAGCGGCGAGCCCATAATACCTGGCCTCGCCGATTACAAATTACAATTCCTACATTCGGGCGGTAGCCATCATTGTCAACCATCTGACTACCTCGTTAAAAATTTGAAAGATAGCTTATTGTTTTATACTACTCTATATCGTAAGCCTTTATCAAATATAGTATTTGCAATTATAAGATAACATCTTACAATAAGGCCATCTCAACAGGGGGCTATCTATGATCAATATTGTTAATAGCTGGCTGAGAAAAACCCATCGAACCTGATCCGATTAACATCGACGTAGAAATTTGAGCCACTCTAATGATTTATTCATCAATAAATAGCTTCATTACTGTCTATTCCTCAGGTCCTATAGCATCACTTTTATTTAATTATATAGGAGAACCCAGTATTGAAGAATATACTGCTAAAAATAGTTAGTATTGGCTTAATTTGTTGTTCAACTTTCGCTCTTCAAGCAAAACCTATATTAACCGTTTACACTTATGATTCCTTTATTGCAGATTGGGGACCTGGGCCTATAATAAAGCCTGCCTTCGAAAAAATCTGTAATTGTGAGCTCAAGCTAATTGGCCTAAATGATGGGGTAGCGTTATTAAATCGACTTAGAATGGAAGGAAAAAATAGCCCAGCCGATATTGTACTAGGACTTGATAATAACTTAATTGATCTGGCAAAAAAAACTGGCTTATTTACTAAGAGTCAAATAGACACGAATCAACTAAAATTACCCATAAAATGGGATGACAATATTTTTATCCCTTACGATTATGGTTATTTTGCTTTTATTTATGATAAAACCCGGATCACTAAAGTACCTAAAAGTCTCGATCAACTTATTAATAGTCCCCAACCTTGGAAAATTATTTACCAAGATCCACGCACCAGTACACCAGGTTTAGGGTTATTACTCTGGATACAAAAAATTTATGGGAAAAACAGTGCCAAAGCTTGGCAAAAAATAGTCCGAAAAACCGTAACCGTTACCAAAAGCTGGAGCGAATCGTATGGATTGTTCTTAAAAAGTGAAAGTGATTTTGTACTCAGTTATAGCTCTTCACCAGGTTTTCATCTGTTAAATGATAAAAAAAATAATTATGCCGCAGCACTATTTAGTGAAGGGCACTATCTGCAAATTGAAGTGGCTGCGCAATTAGCAACGAGCAAACAGCATAAACTAGCTCAAGAATTTATGCAATTTATGCTATCGGCAACGTTCCAAAAAACGTTGCCGACAACCAATTGGATGTATCCAGTAATTGATATACCCTTACCTAACGTTTATCAACAAATACCTGTGCCCAAAAAATCATTACAATTTAATGCAGAAGATATTACTCAACATCGCAATCAATGGATCTATTTATGGCAAAATGCCGTCAGCCACCAATAGGGAGTTCACTTTGGCCTGGTATAGTCGTGTCCGGCTTATTTATTACTATTGCTGTAGTTACTTTCAGCACTTTATGGTTATATGCCCCTCAAATAAATTGGCAAGAATTTATTAATGATAGCTATTTGTGGCATGTCATTAGGTTTACATTTTGGCAAGCATTACTATCGACCTTATTATCTGTTATCCCTGCAATATTTCTAGCCAAAGCCCTTTTTCGACGCCATTTTCCAAGTCGGATACTGTTTTTACGCTTATGCTCGATGACACTGGTATTGCCAGTACTGGTGGCCATTTTTGGCTTATTAACTGTCTATGGTCGAATGGGATGGATCGCTCAATTTTATCAATGGTTAGGTATTAATTACCAATTTACGCCTTATGGCCTAAAAGGTATTTTATTAGCACATATCTTTTTTAATTTACCATTAGCTACCCGGATGTTATTACTAGCACAGGAAAATATTGCTGTTGAGCAACGCCAGCTTGCCGCGCAACTAAGTCTGAACCAATGGCAACATTTTCGTATTGTTGAATGGCCTTATCTTAGACGACAAATTTTACCAACATCCGCCCTTATTTTTATGTTGTGCTTCGCTAGTTTTGCTACGGTACTGACGCTTGGCGGGGGACCTGCTGCAACCACCATTGAATTAGCGATCTATCAATCATTAAGTTATGATTTTGATCTAAATAAAGCAGCTTTACTTGCACTGATCCAACTTTTTTGCTGTTTAGGACTAGTATTATTAAGTCAAAAATTAAATGTCACTTTTTCCGTCGGCGCTAGTCGACAATTGCAGTGGAAAAATCCAGCTGATAATCGATGGCTCAAATGCTGGGATACTTTACTGATTAGTATTACAATATTTTTCTTAATTCCACCTTTATTGGCAATTATCATTGATGGTTTAAACTTAAGACTATTACATGTGTTACAACAGGCAGGCTTATGGCAAGCATTTATTAATTCGGGGTTTATCGCTATTAGTGCTGGCATACTTTGTATTATTCTTACTATGATGCTGCTTTGGAGTAGTCGCGAATTACGTCTTCGCCGCTCAATCCTACTCCATCGAACCCTCGAATTAAGTGGGTTAATAATACTTGCAATGCCAGGTATCGTTTTAGCAACCGGCTTCTTTTTATTGCTGAATAATACTGTTAGCTTAACCTACTCGCCCTATAGTTTAATCATCTTGACGAATGCTTTAATGGCTATTCCTTATGCCTTAAAAATATTAGAAAATCCGATGTATGACTTAGCTGAACGCTATAATTTATTATGCCTTTCATTACAGATCAACGGTATAAATCGACTAGGTCTAATTGAATTAAAAGCCTTAAAACGTACAATAGGACAAGCCTTCGCTTTTGCCTGTATACTCTCAATAGGCGATTTTGGTATTATTGCACTGTTTGGTAATGAAAACTTTCGAACCCTACCTTATTATCTCTATCAACAATTAGGCTCTTACCGTAATAATGATGCGGCAGTTACTGCTTTGTTAATACTATTACTTTGTTTCAGCTTATTTAGTTTATTAGAATATTTATCAGGAAAAGAGCATGATTAAATTAGATAACCTTGTCTACTGTTATGAAAGTCTAACAATGCCGTTTGATTTTCAAGTAAATAAAGCTGAAAGGGTGGCTATATTAGGCCCTAGTGGCGCAGGCAAAAGTACTTTGCTGGATTTGATCGCAGGATTTCAATATCCAAAACAGGGTGAAATTTGGCTAAATAGACAAAATCATACTGCTAGCCCACCCGCCAAGCGTCCAGTTTCCATCCTTTTCCAGGAAAATAATCTCTTTTCTCATTTAACTGTTTGGCAAAATATTGCTTTAGGTATTTCACCAAATTTACATTTGTATCAAGCTCAACATCGCGCGGTACAGCAGATCATAGAACAAGTTTCTCTTAATAATTATGTGACTCGTTTACCTTCTCAAATATCTGGCGGGCAACGCCAACGTACTGCGTTAGCACGTTGTTTGATCCGCCAAAAACCGATTTTATTGTTAGATGAACCCTTTTCTGCTTTTGATCCGGCATTACGTAATGAAATGTTAATATTACTTAAACAGGTGTGTGATGAACGCCAGTTAACCTTACTGATGGTTTCCCATAATTTGGAAGATGCTAGTCAAATAGCAACTCGGTCTATTGTCATTACAGAAGGAAAAATCGCCTATGATGGTCAACCAGATTGTTTGATTAATGGATTAACACCAGCAAGTATACTGCTAGGTATATCTCATACCTGACATTATTTATAAAATTAATTAACTATTAATTCACACTTTGTCAGATAATTGGATGGTATTTTTCTACCTTTATACTTTTCGTTGTATTAATAAAGACCATATTATTTCTATAATACAGAGATATATATTGTCGTAATTTTGTTAAATATATATCTATTTGTTTTTTTTTTATTTAAATAAAACGGTTTTAAATATTAAAAAATCAATCAATGAAAATTTTTATTTTTTTAATGATATTGAATAATCAATAATTCTGTAAATAAAACTGAGAATAATTTATTTCATCATTTTTTTATTTGATATTCATTATATCGTTTAGCCTCCAGAGAAAATAGAATGGAAATTAATGATTATAGCGCTCTATCCACTTAACAAAAAATTAAACCAATTGTTATACAGAATTTTATTAAATATAACGGAAAAACTCTACTGATCATATCATATCATATCATATCATATCATATCATATCATATCATATCATATCATATCATATCATATCATATCATATCATATCATATCATATCATATCATATCATATCAAAAGGTAAGATTCTTACTAACCAATTACAATAATCACTAACTCAAATAATTAATTTTAGTAATTACAAAAATAAAAATGATTGATATATGAAAGTAATTAACAAGAAATAATCAAACTGATTTTTTCTTGACTAACAATTAAAATATTATTAATTAATGATGTTAAATACTCTATTAAATCTATTATTAATTATATCTGTGCATATTTTATACTTTTAAAAATTAAAAATATTATAATAACTTCATTAATTATACGATTATTTTCATCACACTGTTATGTCTTTATCTTTATCTTTATCTTTATCTTTATCTTTATCTTTATCTTTATCTTAATATGAATAAAATTTATTTTTTACGCTTTATATAAAAATCCAATTTATCTATAAAAATAAAAAAATAATAACAAAATTTAATAATGAAAATTCTAAATTTTGAATTTGATTTTATATACAACTTAAAGCAATGTAGTTCATGTATTATATAAAATATAGATGTTCATCTTATTAGCCAAATTTTAATATACCAAACAATAGATGAGGTTACATATGTCAAATAATTAAAAAAATTAGCCATTTTTTTTAAACAAAACTAGGGATGGTTTTTCTTATCGGGCGTTTATTCGCGTGCATGAAATTGACGAAGCAGCGTATATCGACTCAGACAAAGATTTTGTAACAGTAGGTTATATTCTTGATGATGGTATGCAACATGTTGCTCATGTCGTCATCATTTATGATAGATATAATTTAATTTAACACACTGTTACTTATTTTGAATATAATGCTGTTGAGAATCAAATTGAAGTCAATTCAGATACCTTGCCTCTCGAACTAGAATTTGAAAGAGTCAATAGCTTCCGCTTTAATTTAATACTAAAGTCTGACGATTAATTTTATTTTTTCAAAAATAATAGAAAAAAGCTAATTAACAGCACAATCTTAATCTGATATTGATTTATTATTTATACTAGTATTTGTTAGATTAAGTTGGGTTTTAAGGATCCAGCAGATGATTTTAATAAATATGATAGAAATATTTTACCACAGCAAAAACTCTTACATAACGTAGCATTTTTATCAATATTTAATTAGCCATAAAATCTATATAATTTTCTTTATATACTAGTTAATTATAAATTAATGAGCAAAAACAATAAAGTGCAGAATAATAAAAAATAGTGATTTGTTCTTTTTTTTATCTTATTAATACATTAAAATTCTATATAATAGAACAAATAAATGATAATTTTTAAAAAAATATTTTTATAGGTGACTATTGATACCTAATTTATTAACATACAATCCTTTCAAAAAGAGAATAAAATATTGTTTTATGATTAATATAATTACTCTCTTCAAAACGAACAACCCATAATTTTCTCAAACATACGGATAAACTGAGTTAAAATTTATGCCATTTATTCTTGGTCAACGCTGGATAAGCGATACAGAAAGTGAACTTGGATTAGGTTCCGTGGTAGCTATTGACAACCGTATGGTTACATTACTTTTCTCCGCTAGTGGAGAAAATCGCCTTTATTCAATAAATAATGCACCAATTACACGCGTTATGTTTAATGAAGGCGATCTGCTCACCAGCCATGAAGGCTGGCAGTTGAGAGTTGACAATGTAAAACAAGACGAGGGAATACTTGTCTATACAGGCACCCGTATCGATTCCGATGAAAAAAATGTCAGCCTGCGCGAAGTATTTCTTGATAGCAAATTAACATTCAATAAACCACAAGATCGTTTGTTTGCCGGCCAACTTGATCGAATGGATCGTTTTGCATTACGCTATCGCGCATTGTGTTTCCAATACCAGCAATTTAGTCACCAAACTGGTGGACTAAGAGGTATTCGTGCCAATCTGATCCCCCACCAACTTTATATCGCTCATGAAGTGGGTAAACGTCATCATCCTCGTGTTTTATTAGCGGACGAAGTTGGGTTAGGCAAAACCATTGAAGCAGGAATGATCATTCATCAACAACTACTTGCTGGGCGTATTGAACGGGTTCTGATTATTGTACCTGAAAGTTTGCAACACCAATGGTTAGTCGAAATGCTGCGCCGTTTTAATTTGCATTTTTCACTGTTTGATGAAAGCCGTTATGCCGAATCATTACACGATAATGAAAATCCTTTTGAAACCGAGCAGCTGGTCATCTGTTCTCTTGATTTCGTTCGCAGCAATAAAAAACGTTTTGATCACCTACTTGAAGCCAGTTGGGATATGATGGTTGTTGATGAAGCACATCACCTGGTATGGAATGAAGAATCACCCAGCCGTGAATACCAAGTTATCGACACGCTCGCTCAACAAATTCCTTCGGTACTATTATTAACCGCTACTCCTGAACAACTAGGTCAAGAGAGCCATTTTGCTCGCCTACGTTTACTGGATCCTAATCGCTTTCATAGCTATCAACACTTTATTGATGAACAACAAAATTATAGCCCTGTTGCCGAAGCAGTTAGTTTGCTCCTTTCTGGAAAAAAATTAAATAATAAGCAGCAAAATTTACTGACAAAATTAATTAAAGAACAGGATATTGAACCTCTTCTTAAAGCCAGTAACAGTGATAATGAAGAAAGTGAAAATGCACGCCGCGAAGTGATTTCAATGTTGATCGATCGTCATGGAACGAGCCGTTTACTATTTCGTAATACTCGTAATGGTGTTAAAGGCTTCCCTCGGCGTGAATTACATGCTATTAAGTTACCTTTACCCCCACAGTACCAAACAGTAATTAAAGTTGCTGGCATAATGGATGCTAAGAAATCCGTTGATATCAGTGCTTGTGAAATGCTCTATCCTGAGCAAATCTATCAAACATTTGAAGGTGAAAATGCAACTTGGTGGAATTTTGATCCTCGTGTTGAATGGCTGAAGCATTTCTTAACAACTCATCGACAAGAAAAAGTTTTAGTCATCTGCTCTGAAGCGACTACTGCCTTACAATTGAGACAGGTACTAAGAGAAAAAGAAGCGATCAGAGCAGCCGTTTTTCATGAAAATCTATCATTACTCGAACGGGATCGGGCGGCAGCATATTTTACGTCCCAAGAACAAGGCGCTCAGGTATTACTGTGCTCTGAAATTGGCTCTGAAGGACGTAATTTCCAATTCGCCAACCAGTTAGTTATGTTTGACTTACCTTTTAATCCTGATTTGCTTGAACAAAGAATTGGTCGTCTGGATCGTATCGGTCAAACCCGGGATATCCAAATTAGTGTACCTTACCTTGAAAATACTGCCCAAGCTGTTTTGCTACGTTGGTATCATGAGGGACTTGATGCCTTTGAGTATACTTGTCCAACTGGGCGCGCTATTTATAATAAATATTATCAGCAATTAATTGAGTATTTGGCTAAACCCACCATTCTTGATAACTTTGACGATTTTATTAAGTCTTGTCGAGCCAAACATAACAAACTCAAAACCCAATTAGAGCAAGGACGTGATCGCTTATTAGAAATGAATTCTAATGGCGGTCAAGTTGGTCAAATTTTAGCTAACCAAATTGCTGAACAAGATAATAGTATCGATTTGATTAACTTTTCATTAAATTTATTCGATATCATTGGCATTAACCAAGAAGATCGTAGCGATAATTTGATCGTTCTTACGCCGGCTGAACATATGTTAATACCTGATTTTCCTGGCTTGCGTCAAGATGGTTGTACTATTACCTTTGATCGTACTCAAGCACTCTCTAGGGAAGATACACAATTTATTAACTGGGAACATCCCATTATTCGTAATGGTATGGATTTGATCCTTTCTGGGGAAATTGGAAGTTGTGCAGTGGCACTATTGAAAAATAAAACCTTACCGGCCGGTACACTACTTACTGAATTGATTTATGTTGTTGAGGCACAAGCCCCAAAAAACCTACAAGTCACTCGCTTTTTACCGCCAACCCCCATTCGTATCCTAATGGATTTAAAAGGCAATAATCTCGCTAAGCAAGTTGAATTTGAAAGTTTTAATCGTCAACTAAATACCGTTAATCGCCACACTGGTAGTAAGTTGGTAAATGCCGTACAAAAAAAAGTACATAACATACTCCAGCTTTCTAACAGCATGATAGAAAAAGAAGCAAATATATTGATTGCCGAAGCAAAAATGCGAGCGGATAAAACATTATCGCTGGAGTATTCCCGATTAAAGGCATTAAAATCTGTCAATCCGAATATTCGCCTTGGTGAATTAAGCACTATTGAACATGAACGCCAACAACTATTGCTCAATATTGATCAAGCTAATTGGCGATTAGATGCTATACGTCTGGTGATTGTTACCCATCAGTAATTATTTATTGCCAGAAACAATAAAGTTTCTGGCCACTTTGGAGCATCTGATATGTTTTACAATCCGCCTATCGATCTCTGGTTACATGTTCTTTATCAAGACCAACATATTATTGTTGTTAATAAACCTAGTGGCCTACTCTCAGTACCAGGTAAAACCGCCGAACATAAAGACACGGGTTCAGGCTAATTTTCCAACCGCTGAATCTGTTCACCGCCTTGATATGGCAACCAGAGGAATTATGGTAGTGGCATTAAATAAAACCACAGAAAAAGAGTTAAAACGTCAATTCCGTGAAAGAGAACCACAAAAAATCTATCAGGCAAGGTCTTGGGGTCACATTACTAATAAAAAAAGACTCATCGATCTGCGATTGGCAGAATCGGCCTAAACAAAAAGTTTGCTTCACAACCGGTAAGCAGACATAAACTAAATACGAAGTGTTAGCTTACGAAGAACAAATAACGCTGATTAAACTTATTCCGATTACAGGTCGTTCCCACCAACTACATGTTCATTTACTTCCACTAAGGCATCCTATCATTGGTGATCGATTTTATGCCCATCACGCGGCGCTAACACTCTCTTCATGTCTACAATTACATGCAGAAAAGCTTTACATTACTCACCCAATTTATGGATCGCCGATCCACTTCACTTATAAAGTATATTTTTAGCAGCTGGAAAACTTATTCAATTAATGTTTAACACTATAAACTATTTGAAGTGACGTTCTTTTTTGATAAAATTATAAACTGCTTGAATTGATTGTGTTTTTTGTTTAGCCATTTCCATCATTATCTGGTGGTAATCCTTTAGCAACCAATTTATCAGGATGATGTTCAGCCATTAATTTACAATAGGCACGTTTAATTTTGGTTTGCTCATCATTCAGTTGAACACCTAATACTTTACAAGCATCCGCTAATGTTGGTCCTTGAGCAGTATGTCGATAACTATTTGAACCATAAAAATAATTACTACTATGCTCAAACCGTCGGCCATCTTCCATCATATGTAAGAACTGTTCAAACTGATTATGTAAAATACCTAACTCTTCAGCGATGATAACAACACTTTTCGCTCATTAGGATGTAAAGCACCATCAGAAAAAGCAGCTTGTATTTGAATTTCCAGAAACATCTGAATAAGAACAAATCCACCAAAACAAGCTCGGCGTAATTTTCTTAGCTTTCCATCAGTGGAAAATTTTGCTATTTACCTTCTTTAAAAGCATTTTACGCTAAAATTTTGACATCATCACGCAATTTCATCCTGTCCCTTAGTTTTTTTTACTAGTTTAATATCAACCAGTGACTCGGCCTTTAGCTTTAGTTAAATGACCTAAACTCTGAAATGTACTGACAAAAAAATGCCTGACTGCTCTGTTTAGCTTCTGTTTTCTCTAAACTTTGCTGTTCTGATGCTTTATCATAGGCATGACCGATAATGAAACCGATGATAATACCCCAAATATGAGTTCCAAACATGCTCCCCAACATAACACCAATAATTTTGCTCCAATACCGCATAAACTTCTCAATTCCCCAATGCCCTGAGTACAATTTTGCATTATCATACTACTCTGTGCCTAATAATCTGAATATATAGCTGATAGTTTTATACAGATAAGAGCCGTTAAGTACGTTAATTGTTGAACTTTTGCCTACACGATAATATCGATGAAGGAACTATATACAGAATGATGAAAAAAAGTCACCCGACACTACTTGCTACCATAATTTGGATAGCTGTTCATAGTCAACACGCCCATGCTAATCTAGCAGAACAATGCATGCTAGGGGTACCAATGTATACTAAACCCATCGTGAAATGTAATCCCAATGATCTACCCATCCATATCACCGCAAAAAATGTGGCTGGTGAATATCCTCATTTCATCGAGTATAAGGGTAATGTAGATATTCAACAAGGTAACCAGACTCTCACCGCCGATAAAGTTAAATTGACCCAAAAAGAGACGACAAGCCAAAAACTATTGCGTACGGTAGTAGCAATAGGAAATGTGCATTATGATGATCCGCAAATCATCCTAAAAGGACCAAAAGCTTGGTCAAATCTGAATAATAAAGATACCGATGTCGAAAAAGGTGATTATTTGATGGTAGGGCGTCAGGGTCGCGGCTACGCAAATAAAATGAAATTGCGGGGTGAAAATCGCTATACCATTTTAGAAAAAGGCACGTTTACTGCCTGCCTCCCTAGTAATGATAGCTGGAGCGTTGTTGGCTCAGAAGTTATTTTAGATCGCGAAAAACAAGTTGCCGAAATATGGAATGCACGCTTTCGCATTGCTAATGTGCCAGTTTTTTATAGCCCTTATTTACAACTACCCATTGGTGATAAGCGTCGTTCCGGTTTTTTACTGTCTAATGGTAGTTATTCTAAAGGTTCAGGCTTAGACTTCACGCTACCCTTTTACTGGAATATCGCGCCTAATTACGATGCAACCATTACACCACAATTTATGACCTTTCGTGGCATGAAACTGAATAACGAATTTCGTTATCTTACTATTGCAGGAGCCGGTACCGTTGCCGGTGATTGGCTAAAACACGACCGAAAGTATATCAAAGATAAAAATAGTGGCAAGTATCCCGCTCATGATAGTGATGATCGCTGGCTTTTATATTGGAACCATTCGGGGGTACTCGATCAAGTATGGCGTTTTAATATTGATTATACAAAAGTAAGTGATTCAAAATATTTTACCGATTTTACGTCTAAATATGGTAAGAGTACCAACGGCTATGCCATCCAGAAATTTAGTGTCGGTTATGCACAACCTAACTGGAATGCAACCTTAACACATAAACAATTTCAGGTTTTCGTTGATTCACCTAATAGTAAAACCTATAAAACTGAACCTCAATTAGATCTTAACTATTATAAAAATGATCTGGGCCCATTTGATCTAAAAACCTACACCCAAGCTGCACGTATAACCAGTGTTGGAGCCAATAATCCTGATGCCACGCGGCTACATCTCGAACCAGAACTGAATTTACCATTATCTAATGATTGGGCAAGTATTAACAATACCGTAAAGGTGATGGCGACCTATTATGATCAGGATATTCCTACCAACCTGGCTAATAGCAACCTGAAAAAACAGGTTACTCGTATCTTACCCTCGGTAACTTCTGATGCAAAACTTGTTTTCGAACGTAACCTGTTGACACATAGCAATTATGTACAAACGCTGGAACCCCGGTTTCAATATCTTTACGTACCTTATCGTGATCAAAGTAATATTAATAATTATGATTCATCCTTACTACAGGCTGACTATAACGGTTTATTCCGTAACCGCATCTATAGCGGACTCGATCGTATCGCTTCAGCTAACCAATGGACGACCGGTATTACTACGCGTATTTATGATGAAGAATTAACTGAACGTTTTAATTTTTCTATCGGACAAATATACTATTTTGAACGTCCCAGAACTGAAGATTCCGATTTACCTATTGAAGATAAAAGCAATACCGGTTCATTATTATGGGCAAGTGACGCTTACTTCCGACTAACAGACCAATGGGGGCTACGTGGTGAACTACAGTATGATAGACGGCTGGCTGATATTACTATAGGTAATGTTGTGACAGAATATCGTTTGGATTCAGATCGTTTAATTCAGCTAAATTACCGTTTTGTCGATCGCGATTATATTCAAGCAACCGTCAAAAATGCTCCTTCCTTCCAAAAAGGAATTTCTCAAATAGGGGCTGTAGTCAGTTGGCCTTTAGGTGATCATTGGGGCTTTGTCGGCTCATACTATCATGATATGAAAGAAAACCTACCCGCGAGTCGATTAATCGGTTTACAATATAGTACTTGCTGCTGGTCAATAAATATGGGCTATGAGCGTAAAATCGTGGGTTGGCAACAACAAAAATTCAGTAGTGACTATGATAATCGATGGTCAATCAATGTGGAACTAAAAGGCCTAAATAATAATCATAATTTGAGAAATCAGGATATGCTTGCTAGTGGTATTTTACCTTATCAACGAGCCTTCTAATAAAATTGATATTTTCATCTATCAAATAGAAGAAACCTGAAATAGGATCAAACCGTAATATAAATCGAACAAAATGAGAATTTTATGAATTATTGGAGAAAATTGATTATTGGCTTGTTGTTCACAGTCAGTACTACCACACTAGCAGTGCCACAACAACTTGATAAAGTAACTGCTATCGTTAACGATGGCGTTGTGCTACAAAGTGACGTAGATAATATGCTAGATATAGTAAGAATAAACGCCAGAAATGCAGGACAACAGATCCCCGATGAAAATACCTTACGTCACCAAATATTAGAACGCTTGATTATAGACAAAATTATTCTGCAAATAGCCGAAAAAATGCAGATCCAAATTCCTAACCAAGCAATAGATCTTACTATCGCCAATATTGCAGCACAAAATGGATTAACTGTTGGTCAATTACAACAACGACTGTCGATGGATGGCATCAATATACAAAATTATCGTAGTGATGTTCGTAGAGAAATGATGATCGCAGAAGTACGTAATAATGAAGTTCGTCGGCGGATCACAATACTGCCACAAGAAGTCGATTCACTGGCTGGCCAGGATGCTAATGTTAACTTAAGCCATATTTTGATCCCATTACCAGAAAATCCGACTAATGAACAAAATCAATCAGCAATGGATACGGTAAATAAAATTATAGGCCAATTAAAGCAAGGCGCTGATTTTGGTAAACTTGCCATTACTTACTCTGCCGATCCTAATGCCTTAAAAGGTGGGCAAATGGGCTGGAGTAAAGTTGGAGAATTGCCTACCATTTTTGCTCAACGAATTCAGCATGCTAAAAAGGGTGATATCATCAGACCTATACGTTCTAGTGTAGGATTTCATATCTTAAAACTTAATGATATACAAAGTGGCAATATGCCGATTTCTGTCACCGAAGTGAAAGCTCGCCATATTCTTATTAAGCTCTCACCGATCATGAATAACGAACAAGCGCATACAAAAATACAACAAATTGCCAAGCAAATTCAAACGGGTCAAATAACCTTTGCCGAAGCAGCCAAAAAATACTCACAAGATCCAGGTTCTACATTGCGTGGTGGTGAACTTGGTTGGAATATGCTCAATACTTATGATCCAGCATTCCGTGATGGTTTAATGCGTTTAAGTAAAGGTGAAACAAGTCAACCAATCCACTCTTCTTTTGGGTGGCATCTTATTCAGCTGGAAGATACTCGCCAAATTGATAAAACCGATGTAGCACAGAAAGATCATGCATATCGTCTATTATTCAATCGTAAATTTAACGAAGAAGCACAAATTTGGATGCAAGAATTACGCGCATCTGGCTATGTGAAAATTATTAATGATAGTGATGCACAGTAAACTTTATGAGAAAATCAACTAACACTATCGTCCTCACCCCCGGTGAACCAGCCGGGGTAGGTCCTGATATTTTGATCCAACTCGCTCAACAAAATTGGCCGGTTAGATTAGTTGCTTGCGCTGATCCTGACCTGCTGATAACTCGAGCTAATCAACTCGGCTTAGAATTAGAATTAACTATCTATTCGCCTGGATCACCGAATAACGGCCAAGCCGCCAAATCATTGACGGTTTTACCGATAAAATTACCCACACCGGTCAAAGCAGGCCAACTAAACAAACAAAATAGCACTTATGTAATAGAAACACTTAGCCGCGCATGTGATGGCTGTATGACTGGTGAATTTTCAGCATTAGTTACAGGACCTGTCCATAAAGGCATCATCAATGATGCAGGCATTTCCTTTACCGGGCATACCGAATTTTTTGCTGATAGGAGTAAAACAAAAAAAGTCGTCATGATGTTAGCCACAGAAACATTGCGTGTTGCGCTTGTAACAACCCATTTTCCTCTCAAACAGGTTCCAAATGCAATTACTTTCGATAGCCTACAAGAAGTTATTTATATTTTAAATAACGAGTTAAAATATAAATTTGGCATTAAAATACCAGCTATTTATATCTGTGGATTAAATCCTCATGCTGGCGAAGGCGGACATATGGGACATGAGGAAATAGACACTATCATCCCAGTTATCAAGAAATTGAGTCAGGAAGGATTACAACTTTATGGCCCTTTCCCGGCGGATACTCTATTCCAACCAAAATATCTGAACCAAGCTGATGTGATTTTAGCTATGTATCACGATCAAGGTCTGCCCGTGCTAAAATATCAAGGTTTTGGCCACGCGGTAAACATTACTTTAGGTTTACCTTTCATCCGTACATCGGTTGACCATGGTACAGCGATCGAGCTGGCAGGAAGTGGGCAAGCAAATGTAAACAGTTTTATAACTGCCTTAAAATTAGCTATTAGCATGATACAAAATAACAATGAATAAACGAATCCATCAAGGACACTTCGCCCGTAAACGTTTTGGGCAAAATTTTTTAACTGACCCATTTATTATTGACAATATGGTTACTGCTTTTAACCCAAAACCTGATCAAGCTATTGTTGAAATTGGTCCTGGTTTAGGTGCCCTAACATTACCTGTCAGTGAGCACATAAAGAATATGACGGTAGTAGAATTAGATCGTGATCTTGCTGCCCGTTTAGCCGTACATCCTGCACTGAGCGCTAAATTAGCAATTATACAAAACGATGCAATGACGATTGATTTTGGAACAATAGCGAAAGGAAAAGGTCAACCCCTTAGAGTGTTCGGTAACCTTCCTTACAATATTTCAACCCCTTTAATGTTCCATCTTTTTACTTATACTAATGCTATCGCTGACATGAACTTTATGCTACAGAAAGAGGTTGTTAATCGCCTAGTTGCAGGACCAAATACTAAAGCATATGGTCGCCTCAGTGTTATGGCGCAATATTATTGTCAGATAATCCCTATTTTAACAGTACCACCGTCGGCTTTTACACCAGCGCCAAAAGTAGATTCAGCTGTCGTACGTTTAATTCCTCATCAACGAAACCCTTACTACCCTATTTTTGATGTCAAATTATTAAGTCGTATTACTACACAGGCATTTAATCAACGACGTAAAACTATTCGTAATAGTTTAAGTGATTTATTTAGTATGCAGGATTTTGAACAACTGGGTATTGATCCAAACTGTCGAGCTGAAAATATTTCAGTAGAAAATTATTGTAAGTTAGCCTGCCGATTGGCTGAAACCACGATCTGATAGTGATAAACTTTGGGGGCACTATGCTAAATGAACCTAACATTTGTATACAAGTTCAAAGTGTCTATATTGAAAATCAATCTTTACCAGAAAAAACTAGGTTTGTTTTTGCCTATACGATTTCTATTCGCAATCTTGGCCGTACTCCGGTACAGCTAATAAGTCGCTATTGGTTAATTACCAATAGTGATGGTAAACGTACCGAAGTACAAGGACAGGGCGTCGTAGGAGAGCAACCTATCATTCAACCAGGCGCCGAATATCGTTATACCAGTGGCGCTATTATAGAAACCCCTATGGGAACCATGGAAGGTCATTATGTGATGTTAGATAATGATGGTAAAAAATTTTATGTTGACATCCCAGTCTTTCGTCTTGCTATTCCAACTCTTATAAACTAATTATGGCGACTTATCTTATAGGAGATATTCACGGTTGCTATCGTGAACTTAGAACACTTCTCAAACAAGTAAAATTTGAGACACAAAAGGATGTTTTATGGCTTACAGGTGATCTCGTCGCCCGCGGCCCTGATTCCCTCAAAGTTTTACGTTACATTAAAACATTAGGCTCATCTGTCAGAATGGTTCTAGGTAATCATGATCTCCATCTTATCGGTGTATATGCCAATATTAGCCATAATAAACCTAAAAACAAACTGAAAAAATTACTGGTAGCCCCTGATGCTGATGAATTAGTTAATTGGTTACGACGCCAACCGCTATTACAAGTTGACAATAAGAAAAAAATCATTATGGCACATGCTGGGATCACACCGCAATGGAACTTAGCAACAGCTCAGATGTGTGCGAAAGAAGTAGAGACTATTCTTAGTAGTGATACCTACCCTTTATTTATCGACTCTATGTATGGAGATATGCCAGACGATTGGTCACCTAACCTAATAGGATTAACTCGTTTACGTTTTAGTACCAATGTCCTAACCCGTATGCGCTATTGCTTTCCTGACGGTCGGTTAAATATGGCCTGGAAAAATAAACCTGAAAATACGCCACCACCTTTAAAGCCTTGGTTTGATCTGCAGCGAAAAATACCGCAAGAATATTCTATTATTTTTGGGCATTGGGCTTCCCTAGAAGGGAAAGGAACGCCTAAGGGCATTTATGGACTTGATACCGGTTGCTGCTGGGGAGGAAAACTGACTTTACTACGCTGGGAAGACAAAAAGTATTTTAGCCAGCCTGCATTTATAAAAAGATAACTAACACTATGCTCCTTATTCTGTTATACAATAGATAATAGAGTATAAGCAATAAACTAATTAATTTTGTTTAAATATCACTAAAATAATAGCTATAAACCTATTTAAATAAACTCATATTTAAGAGTATTTGACTTAAATTATTTAAATTAATAATATAAATTTAATTTTTATTTATATATTTAACATAAACTAATTCAAATTAATAATAAAAAACCGAAGCATTAGACCTCGATTTTTTATTACCACTAGGAGTCTCACTTAGCTTTAAGAGCGACGTTCTAATATCTCAAAACAATAATTATGAGAATTTTTTTCATCTGCTTCATGGTATTCAGTAAATACTGAGTCCCACTCATCAGGCTCATAAATAGGAAAATAGGTATCACCAATCACTTCTGCATCTACATGCGTTAAATAAAGACGATTTGCCCGATGTAAGAATAATTCATAAATTTTTCCCCCACCTATAATCATTATTTCTTCTGCTTCCCTTGCTGCGGCTAGCGCCGCATCAACTGAGTTAACCCAAACAAAACCTTTATCATTACTCGAATAGGTATGACTTAGAATAATATTCAAACGTTGAGCTAAAGGCTTATCTATAGATTCATAAGTTATCCGTCCCATTATAACTGGCTTATTTAACGTATTACGATTAAACCAGGCTAAATCACCGGATAACATCCATGGCATGTTATTTTCCAACCCAATCACCTGATCCGCTGCCATTGCTGCGATTAAACTAATATTCATTAAGTCACCATATTGGCATAATAGAAAATTGGATTTATTAAATGTAAAATTCAATCACTCTTCGATAAATCCACATTTTTATAAAAATAATCAAATTATTTATTATATAGATAATTTTAAATAATAATCGAAATAATAAAAACATAAAATAATACAAATACTTTTTTATAATCAGCAACAGAAATATTCTATATTATAGAAGTAAGTTAAGCAGATGGATTGATTACTATCTGCGCAACTGAGCCTTTATCCGCTTTCTCTAAATTTTGACTAAAATACAAAAAAGGAAAATGATCATAAGACGGTTGTAGCATATTAACTAACAATTCACTATATCCATTTATCCAAACCGTATCTTTCCAGCCATAATCCTCTGGACCAGGTACAACACCGTTATGATTAATAACTTTGAAACGAACGCCTTCAATATGAAATGCTTGAGGCTCATTCGCTCTTACTGTCCAGCGTTCCCATGCTCCCTGCTGGGTGATTAAGTCAATACGATTTACATCCCGCATCATACCATTAATGCCAAAAGGTTTACTAAGTGCCACATCACGATTACGAATAGTCGATGTGATTTGGCTAGTGTCATTAACCAGTGTCTGCGGTAAATTATCTGTTACTAATGATAATAATCCTGAAGAACAAATGGTTAATACTTTGGTCGAATTTAATAAAGTTGACGATTCAAAAAGTCCTTTAATACGATCCATAACACCCGCTGCTCTTCCAGCCGTTATCGTCAATAACTCTGTTTTAGACATATCAATTAACACTTCTCGACGCTCGCCAGGTGCCATGGGTAATTTTTCGATACTCACAGGAGCAGGTAGCAGCCCTTGATCACTACCTATCAGATAGAATGATCGCTTATCACTAATTTCCAATACATAACGCCTTGAATTTGATGCATTAAGTAGCCGTAAGCGGATCCAGCCGCAAGCAACCTTAATATACGGCTCCTGGACACCATTAACTAATAAAGTATCACCTAAAAAACCCTCAGCTGTCGCTTTATAGTGTGGTCTTCCAAAACTATCTAGCCGTTTATCTTGCATAATAATAGGAAAATCATCAAAGCCGTAATGATTAGGAATATTTAAATTTTTACTGTTTTTACCTGACACAATCCACATACCAACCAAGCCATCATGGATTTGTTTTGCCATCTTGCCAGGTGTATTGGCATGATACCAACAGGTTGCAGCCGGTTGACGGATAGGCAGTATCGGCGACCAATCAACATTGGGTGACATTAATCTAGCAACCCCACCAATTTGAGTACCTGGAACTTGCAACCCACTGACTGTCATAGCAACTTCTTCAGAAAGTCGATTACTATATACCAATTTCAAATCACTACCGGTTTCTACTCGAATGGTTGGCCCCAAATAATAACCATTGCAACCAATAGTATTAGTGCGATGGCTACCATCAAAAGACCAATAAGATTTTTTCAAAGTAAGAAACAACGGTTGACCAAAATGAGATTCCAATAAAGGCGGGATTGGCAATAATGGGTATCCTTCGTTTTTCTCTGCTCTAACCGCAGCAGGAAGCATAGAAATACTCATTGCTGCTATACTTGATAGCTTAAGAAATCGACGCCGACTTAGTGACATATCCTCTCCACAAAATCATTAATAAGCTAGCGCCATTTATTGTTCATCAAGGAAAGATCCTTATCTTACTATCCGCTAGTAATTGTGTTATAATAATTGTTTAGTAACTATATTCAATTAAAATGATAGATTGAATACAATGCCAAATATTAATGTATTGTTAATACATGACAATTTGAAAACTAATTTGCTTAAAAATGAACTTAAATTTTATTTCATTTTTTGCTCTATTTCTGCCACTTCTTTATTTAATTCTGCAATTTTGGCTTTGAATAAATCATGGCAATGCTCTGCCAATTCACGCACGTTTTCCCGATTATACTTTGTTGTGTCAATAGACGGTAACATTTCGACAATCACTATCCCATTATTCCAACGATTCAGTTTAATACACCCTTCTGTTTCAGATAAACAGACTGGTACTATCGGAACACCAGCTGCAATTGCTGCATAAAATGCACCGGTTTTAAATGGCAGTAAACCTCGGCCACGACTTCGGGTTCCCTCAGGAAACATCCAAACAGAAATCTTTCTTTTTTTGATTTGCTTAACAACCTGTGAAATTGTATTGTGCGCTTTAGTTCGATTAGCCCTATCAATGAGAATATTACCAGCCAACCAATATAGTTGACCGAAAAAAGGAATAAATACTAAGCTCTTTTTTCCAACAGTAACGGTATTTGGCTGTACCGCATTTGACATAGTCACCATATCATAATTATTTTGATGATTGCCGATATAGATACTGGGACCGTAATCTTTTGTATCAGAAGGCACCCGATTAATAATGGTAATACCAAAAACATAAGATAATTTACCAAACAGCCGACCAAAGCGCATAACATGGCGTGGATTTCTTGGACTTAATAAGCAATAAAAACAACCTAACACGCAAACCAATATCGTAAATAGGATCACAATAATAATACGAACAATAGCTAACATATTTACCTCAAGTAATAAGTAACTTCACACGCCTATAAAAACAATCGAAGATTATCCATTACTAGAAGGGGTTACTTCTATACGCTCAATACTCTGTAATCCACGAGGTAATGAAAAACCTTTACGACCTCGTTCAGCACGATATTTTTGCAAATCTTCTGGATTTAATTTCAGTTTTCGTTTACCAAAATAAAGCGTAATCGAATACTGAGGCTGCAAAAACATTAACCAAACTAGCAAATCATCTCCACTGGCTGATTGAGCAGCTGAAATATTAATAATTTTATTACCTTTTCCTTTAGAAAGCTGAGGGAGATCACTAACAGGAAATATCAACATTCTGCCTGCTTTAGTAATTGCCAATAATAAATCTTGCTGTTCATTATTTACTTCTAATGGTGCCAGTACATTAGCATTATTAGGTAATGTAATTAATGCCTTACCTGCTTTATTTTTTGCCACTAAATCACTAAAGGTGCAGATAAATCCATAACCCGCATCCGATGCCAACAAATATGTTTGCTCTTCAGGTGCTGTCAATACATGTTCAATCGTTGCGCCAAGCGGTAACGCCAATTTTCCTGTAAGGGGCTCTCCCAGCCCACGTGCAGAAGGGAGATCAAAGGGATCAAGTGAATAACTACGCCCAGTGCTATCAAAAAAAACAACCGGTTGATTAGTTTTACCTCTTGCTGCGCTACGAAAACCATCTCCCGCTTTATAATTAAGATTAGTCGGATCAATATCATGGCCTTTTGCGCTTCTCACCCATCCCATAATAGAAAGAACAATAGTAACCGGCTCAGAAGGCAAAATATCATGTTCATTCATTGCTTTTGCTTCAATACGCTCCTTAAGTGGTGAGCGACGGTCATCACCATAAGTCTGTGCATCGGTTTCAATTTCTTTCTTGATCAAGGTGTTTAAGCGACGCTCAGAGCCCAAAATAGCTTGCAATTGATCACGCTCTTTCGCTAATTCATCTTGCTCGCCACGTAATTTAAATTCCTCTAATTTAGCCAAATGACGCAATTTCAATTCTAGGATAGATTCAGCCTGAGTTTCTGAAAGAGAAAAATGGGCTACTAATACTGGTTTAGGCTCATCTTCATTACGGATAATATGGATAACCTCATCTATATTAAGATAAGCTATTAATAAACCATCAAGAATATGTAAGCGTTTCAATACTTTTTCTAAACGATAATTTAAGCGGTTACGTACGGTTTCTCGTCGAAATAATAACCATTCATTTAAAATTTCAACCAGTCCTTTAACTGCTGGGCGATTATCTAAGCCAATCATATTCAAATTGACCCGATAGCTTTTTTCTAGATCAGTCGTGGCAAATAAATGTGTCATCACTTGTTCTAAATCAATCCGATTACTTCTAGGTACAATCACCAAACGTGTTGGATTTTCATGATCTGACTCATCTCGTAAATCTTCTACCATTGGTAATTTTTTAGCGCGCATTTGAGAAGCAATCTGCTCTAATACTTTAGCCCCTGAAACTTGATGAGGCAGTGCAGTAATAACTGCATTACCATCATCAATTTCCCATACTGCGCGTAACCGAATAGAACCACGACCTGTTTGGTAAATTTTTTGAATATCTTCTTTTGATGAAATAATTTCTGCTTCTGTTGGGTAATCAGGGGCAGGAATAAAATCCATCAACATTTTAAGATCTGCTTTTGGATTTTCCAGTAAAGCAACTAACGCGCTTGCTACTTCACGAGCATTATGCGGCGAAATATCTGTCGCCATACCAACCGCAATCCCTGTCGTGCCATTCAACAGAATATTGGGTAATCTTGCCGGTAGTGTTTTAGGTTCAGTTAATGTTCCATCAAAGTTGGGTGTCCAGACTACCGTTCCCAATCCTAATTCACTAAGTAAAGTTTCAGCGTATTTTGACAATTTTGACTCAGTGTAACGCATAGCAGCAAACGACTTAGGATCATCTGGCGCTCCCCAATTCCCCTGACCATCAACTAATGGATAACGATAGGAGAACGGTTGTGCCATCAACACCATGGCTTCATAACACGCGCTATCTCCATGTGGATGATATTTCCCCAATACATCACCGACTGTGCGAGCTGATTTTTTATACTTAGCGACATTACTTAAACCAAGCTCAGACATGGCATAAACGATTCGGCGCTGAACAGGTTTCAACCCATCGCCAATAAATGGCAATGCTCTGTCCATGATGACGTACATGGAATAATTGAGATAGGCATTTTCGGTAAAGGTGTAAAGTGGTTGCTGCTCTACACCATCGTGAGTTATCTCACTCATTCATTTGATTCCTTAGTCTCTAGTTAACAGTGTCATTATACTTCAATTTCTATCGCATCTCCTTTATCTTGTAACCAATTTCGACGATCTTCTGCCCGTTTTTTTGCCAACAACATATCCATCATCGCTAGTGTTTCTTGATAATTGTCGTCATTAATAATGAGTTGAACTAAGCGTCGTGTATTAGGATCAAGTGTGGTTTCACGTAATTGAGTCGGATTCATCTCGCCTAACCCTTTAAAGCGCTGGACATTCGGTTTTCCGCGCTTATAATTCAGCCGATCGAGTACAGAGGATTTTTCGCCTTCATCAAGGGCATAATAGACTTCTTTACCTAAATCAATACGATATAAAGGTGGCATAGCAATATAAATATGGCCTGCTTTTACTAAAGCGGGAAAGTGACGAAAAAAAAGCGCGCAGAGTAATGTTGCAATATGCAATCCATCCGAATCTGCATCGGCAAGAACACAAATCTTACCATAACGGAGCTGGCTAAGATCATTGCTGTCTGGATCAATACCAATGGCCACTGAGATATCATGAACTTCCTGTGAAGCTAAAACCTCATCGGAAGAAACTTCCCAAGTATTAAGTATTTTCCCTCTTAACGGCATAATCGCCTGATATTCACGATCACGAGCCTGCTTAGCCGATCCTCCAGCTGAATCTCCCTCGACTAAAAATAGCTCAGTAAAATTAAGATCTTGAGAAGTACAATCCGCTAACTTACCGGGTAATGCAGGCCCGCTGGTCAGTTTCTTCCGCACAACTTTTTTTGCTGCTCGAAGACGCCTTTGCGCACTAGAAATGGTGAGTTCCGCTAATTGCTCAGCTTCTTGAACATTTTGGTTTAACCACAAACTAAAAGCATCTTTTACTACGCCGGAAACAAACGCAGCACTCTGGCGAGAAGAAAGGCGTTCTTTGGTCTGCCCAGCAAATTGTGGATCTTGCATTTTGACTGATAGAACATAAGCGCAGCGTTCCCAAATATCATCACCCGTCAATTTTACACCGCGAGGGAGTAAATTACGATATTCACAAAACTCCCTCATCGCATCCAGTAAACCTTGGCGCAACCCATTAACATGGGTACCACCCTGTGCGGTTGGAATAAGGTTAACATAACTCTCGGTTAATAGTTCCCCACCCTCTGGTAACCAAAGCAGTGCCCAATCGACCATTTCTATTTGGCCGGCAAAATTACCAACAAACGCTTTCTCCGGTAAAGTAACTAAACCGTTCACTGCCTCCATTAGATAGTCGGTCAAGCCATCGTTATAATGCCATGTTTGCTCAGTATTATTTATTTTATCCTTAAAGACGATTTCAACACCAGGGCACAGCACAGCTTTAGCTTTTAATACGTGCCCTAAACGCGAAATAGAAAAACGTGGGTTATCAAAAAAATGGCTATCGGGCCAAAAACGCACGCCGGTACCGGTCGTCCGTTTAGCACAACTACCAATTATCTCGAGTTCTTGAACTTTTTCGCCATTTTCAAAAGCAATTCGGTATATTTGACTATCACGACTAACAGTTACCTCAATACGCTTTGATAACGCATTCACTACCGAAATACCAACACCATGTAGCCCGCCAGAAAATTGATAATTTCTATTAGAAAATTTTCCCCCCGCATGTAATTGCCCCAAAATCAGCTCTACAGCCGGTACTTTCTTTTCGGGATGGATATCAACAGGCATACCTCGGCCATCATCAATCACTTCCAGCGACTGATCTTCAGACAAGATGACATCGATACGTTTAGCATAACCGGCAAGAGCCTCATCCACACTATTATCAATTACTTCCTGCGCTAGGTGATTTGGTCGAGAGGTATCGGTGTACATTCCTGGGCGACGACGTACAGGTTCTAAACCACTGAGAACCTCGATTGCCTCTGCATTATAATTAGATTGAGTCATATTATTTTCTGCGGTAATTTGACGATTAATTAGGCAAATAAATGCTGAGATACTGATGATAATAACAGTCATTCAGCTTTTTTGGATAACTTTTTACTTATTTTGTCTTTGCCAAAGCTAAAACATGCATAATTTGTGGAAAATAGTAGTCAAATCCGACAAAAGCATGATTATCTCCTGGCTCTATTATCTGCTTACGCTCCATAAGATAATACATAAATATCAATCTATTAAAAAAATTGGCTCATTTAATATACGCATTTACACGCAAAAAAAAAACGATTTCACTCACTATAAATCAATCACTTACAGCTTATAGTGAGTTCTAATTTTACCTAATTTTGGCTGAAATCTCAGTTTAAATTCATCCTCTTTTAAAATTCCAAAACCACCCTAACTATTCGTTTTACTACAAAGAAATATTTTTATGTCTAAATTAGTCACAATTCAAAATACTCAACTACCTATTATAGACTACAAATCTCAGCGAGTGATCACGACTGATATACTGGCTCAGGGATATGGCACAGATGCAGAAAACATTCGTCGTAATTTCAATAGAAACAAGTCAAGATTTATAGAAGGTAAACATTACTTCAAAATTGAGGGCGCTGAATTAGAGGATTTGCACAAGTCATTTAGTCCCGCACAAATTTCGAACAAAGTAAGATCATTAACTCTATAGACAGATCGGGATGCTTCTCGTCATGCAAAAATGCTTGAAATTGACCAGGCGTAGGATTGGTTCGAGGCTTTAGAAGACAATTACTTCAATCAAGCTATCTTGCAGATAAAACCCGACAAAGACAAAGGCAGCAGATTACCTGAATTTTATAAAGCAAAAGCGATAGAAATGCAGGTCAAAACAATACAAATCCAAATGGATAATGCTGAGAGGATCTTTGAATAAGCGACTCATCTTTCCGATAACGCAAGACAAGGGATCATAGCTGGATTAGTTAACACTATTGCGGGTAGTGAAGTTATTCCTTTACCTGTTATTACTGATAAGCATTACACAGCAAAACAGATTGATAAAATGTTTAATGTCTAAGCAAATAAAATAGGTCGTATGACTAATGATAACAACATGAAGGTTAAAGAGTATGGGGAAATGTATCTTGATAAATCACCTTATAACAATAAACAGGTAGAGTCATTTCGATATAAGGCAATCAGGAAATTTGAGGTATTCTGGTTGCCGAGATGGAAGCAGCAACAAGCAAACGGGTTTAATGTAAAAATTTAAGAACAGCAGTCACTGCACCTATTGCCAAAATCAGCATACTACCGAGCCTTACTGTTAATTATAAACCAAGCTTGTCAAAACGATTCCATATCCTTACGAACATCTGCAATATTACGATTTACTTCAACAATATCAGCTTTAGTCGCCACATCAACCACCTCATGTGACTTACGCACAGCAATAGAGATCGATTTTGCCTAATTTTTTGCCAGCCTTTCTTTTTCTAATGTTTCGACAAATTCTTGTGTATCAAATGCAACCTGACCCATAACCATACCTCCTTTTGGGGAAGTATAACACAATCATTTTCATCGTGAACTCAATGAGAAATCATCGCTGGCTAAAAGGATGTCCCTCCCAACAGCCAGCTAACCCTAAACCTACCTAGAAGGAATAAGGCTAATGAAAAAGTTTAGCTTTCCTGTGCTCATTTGTGAAGCACAATCGTTAATACAACAACATGCTAACCTGTATGCAATGGAAGGTCTCACATGAGAATCTTTGACCCTACTGAATATCCAGAATCACGCAATCTTTTTCCAGAGTTAACACCCGTTCAGTTTGAAACATCATTGCTCTTTGCTTTTGGTCTTTCTCAAAAGGAAATTTCAGTTTTGCGATCTGTGAACTATCGATTAGTTAAACGAGAGATAGCGGAAGCAAAATCTAAATTTGAAACAAATTCATTAACCGGATTGTTAACGATATTTCATGTACGTTTGGTTCTTTTCGCATTATACGGTTGTCGAAAACAAACAGGGAATAATACCAATGAGTAATAAATTATAGACTTCATGTATAATGATAATGATTTGTATAAATTAATAAAGGAAAAAGGACAAATTATTAAATAATAAAATTATAGAAAAAAATATATCACCATTATCATCCACAATCAATTAAATGAATCAGAAGTATCAAGTGACATAACATATATTAAATATACAGACTATTTCGCTTTAGGAATATCGGTTTTTGTTGATCAGCAGTTAATTCCCACAAGTTCCTCAAATGATAGCTGTAACTCCTATGAGGATTTTTCTTTTATAGCGGTAGCAACATATAACTATCTTCCTCTAAATAAGAGGATTTTATCATATAATTAAAATGATTTTTCGATCATTTTATGGATTTTTATTTAACTTCATTGCTCCTTTTTTATCGAATATGTTCTTATTAACGAAGCAATATCTTTTGTTATTTGTCATGTAATACTTACAGGCATAGTTAAATTCTCATTTCTGGTTGCTGGAGAGTAACAGATCCTCTGCAACCTGAAGTGGTTAAATATGCAGGCAATCAAGTCAGTTTCAGGATGTGTGAATGCGGCTATGCGCTCGCGGGACAATTAACGCTAATATAATCTAACCTTTAGCTAGATATAGTTTGATTGCATTTACCCGCCCATCATGACTGTAATCGGACACTGGGAGGTGCCCAGCATACATCACTAAAACTTATTTGTATTTAGAATATACATCATGAAACTGGACAATCCACTCATTGTAACCGAAAACACCCCAATATGGGTAACTTAGTTGGGGTTACTAATGGCAGTCATAATTTCTCTGATTCACGTTATCTAGTCAATCTTAAGATATGGGACAAAGAAGATCAGGAAACTAAAACGCTAAAAAAATTAATTCAGTATTTAACAGCAGAAAACAAATACCTGAAAAAAATCGAAAACTCATGAAGATACATCGGGAAATTGGCGGGCTGTGCAGAGTTTGAAGCGACAATAAGTAAATTTGATTTACTCCTATACCATTCCTTATCTTTCTTAATACAAGCATAGACCAAAACTTCTCATCGTTTTTATTAGCGAGAAATTCTTACATGAAAAATTTAATTAATATCGAAACAAAAACTATCAATGGTGAATTAATCCAAACGGTAAATACAGGTGATTTACATTCGTTTTTGGAAAGTAAACAGGAGTTTGCTAATTGGATAAAATACCATATCAACAATATGGTTTTATTGAACACTAGGACTTTTTGATAAATTTATCAAAAAACCCAAATGGAGAGCGTCCAACAAAGGAATACCACATCCCCCTCAATATGGCGAAAGGGCTTTCGATGGTCTAGCGTAACGAAAAAGGTAAGGAGGCTCGTCAATATTTCATTCTGTGCGAAAAACACGCTAAAACTGCTCCACACGCTATCCCACAAACACTTCCTGAAACGCTACTCCTTGCCGCTGAAATAGCAGAAAAAGTTCAACACCTGGCGTTGGTTAACAAAGAACAAAAAACGGACATCGATAGTCTTAAAAACCTGTTCCAGGTTGGCATGTTACCTGTCCAGTTTTGCAAACAACTTAATGGCGTAAACATTAACCAGGCCAACCTTTGTCTACAGGAGCGTCATTTTCTCTACGATGCAGAAAAGGATATTTACAAACCTCATGTCTGGCGTGTCCATGCTTATACACGAGATAAATATTTAACCAAATCGCCCTACATCACTGCAACAGAAACAGTTCAACGCCAGTGTTACCGAATCGTTCTGTTAAAAAAAAGGAGCTTCATGGCTATATCATCAATATCTAAAAAACAAGCTACGGATGAAGAAAGACTGGAACGGTCAATTCACCCAAGACAAATATTATCAAGTTACATAAGAAACAATGATGAATAAGGACGTTATTATTGCCCGTATTATTGCGGCATCCAAAGATATTTTACCTGCGAAAAAGCCATCATGACGCTGAAAGATAAATATCTTTTAGCCATACGCCAATTCAAGCATACAAAGCCCTATTTTATGGCTTTAATAAAGAAAAAACTTGAACTGTATAACGCCTATCGTCGCCATCGTAGGGCAATACAGGCACTACTCAAATATCAATCAAAGAAAGCTGACGAATAAAGACAGTATCCTACAAATCAATCACATCTGAATATCAATAACTTAAGAGCTAACAATATGAACCAGCTCAAATAGCAAGAGCTTCGCTATCGTTTAAATAGTGAGGGCTTCTATCAGAAAGAATCCATAAAAATTATCCCCACCTTGCTAATCATCGCGTTGGCAAGCCTCGTTTTACTGTTAGCAAGATAGGAGGTCACATGAATCCTTACGCAATGCAAGATTATTGGTACGAACAACAACAAGAAGTTGCTTATTGGGAAGACAGACTGGATGAACAAATCAGCGAACTTGTCCAGCCTGTCTATGACTGCCTTCCTTCCTCAATCATGAGGAAACTCAATAATGAGGATTGGGACGATATCTGGAAGGCGCTGTTTAACCATTTGAAAAGTGAGCACATACATCTGTACGAAGCTCTTCAAGCACCTAAGAGGAAATATCTATGAGCAGCGCAGAGCACACCGAAAAAGAAAAAAGTTTTCAACAACAAGTTTGGGAAACGCTTTCTGCGATTAACGTTAACGAAAAGATAGAAAAGAAAAACGGCCTCTCTTATCTTTCATGGGCTTGGGCGTGGGGCGTATTAATGGCGCACTACCCAGAATCCTATTATGTCATTGATGACGTCAGCTATAACAATGATGGCAGTGCCATGGTGTCATTAACGCTCACAATCAAACAGAGTGATAACGAATTTTCCCGCAAAATGTGGCTGCCCATTATGGATTACAGAAATCAGGCCATTTCTAATCCTAACTCGGTTGACATCAATAAAACCCTCATGCGCTGTTTGACGAAAGCCATTTCGATGTTTGGACTAGGGTTTTATATCTATGCGGGTGAAGATTTGCCTGAACCAGAAAAAATTGTGATACAGAAAGAAAAAGCACAGCAAAAAACCCATTATGAGCAGTTAATCAAGGAATTAAAAACGGCGGCACAAGACGGGGTTGAATCAATGAAATCGTATTGGCAACAGTTAACACCAGAGGAAACGGAAATCATTGGTGAAAAAAACAAGATAGATATTTATCACAACATCGCAATGAAAAATGAGGCTAATCATGAAACAAAGAACAGACGAGTGGTTTCAGGTAAGACTGGGGAAGGTCACCGCCAGCAATTTACACAAAGTGTTATCCAAAGGCAAGGGAACAACACAACGAAACTACCTCATGCAGTTAGTCTGTGAAACCCTTACCGGACAAAGGGAAGAAATAAAAACCAATAATGCCATTGAACGGGGTATCGCTCTTGAGCCTAAAGCCAGAGAACGATACTGCCTCAATGAGTTTGATGTCTCTGTCACCAAAAACCGGTTTTGTTCCCCACCCTACTATCGAGCTATTTGGTGCCAATCCTGACGGTTTAGTTAATGATGATGGACTTATCGAAATAAAATGTCCCAACACCACCACCCATATCGAAACCATTATCACAGGTAAACCCAAATATCTGTTACAAATGCATGGGCAAATGATGTGTACAGGCAGAAACTGGTGCGATTTTGTCAGCTATGATGACAGACTCCCACCTAATCTTGCCTACTATAAAATCCGGATTATCAAGGATGACAAACTGGTTAACAAAATTGAACAGACCGTTCAAACATTTATTAACAAACTCAAAGCAGAAATCGAAAGAGTAAACTTTTGTCAACAAAAGGATAACAACACATGAACCACAACGTTATCTTTACCTATACAGAAGAATCCGCCCTTACCGCTTATCAGGGCGGTTTTATTAGTGAGACAGGCGCATATATCATCACTATCACCGAGGCTAAATTGACCCACAGTGATAATGGTGCTGAATTCATTGAATTCTCAGGTGAATCAGATGATGGCAGAAAAGTTAACTATCTGAGTATTTGCTGCAAGAAAAATGACGGTACAGTCAACCCTTTCGGTCAGAATATGGTTAATGCCATCATGGGATGTATCGGAATTCAGTTCGTAACCTCCGTGACACACAACAATCATCTGGTTGCCCCAGAATTTCATGGCAAGAAAGTACGCCTTGTTTTACAGAAAGTCCTGAGAACCAAGAAAAACGGCAATGAAAGTTACAGTTTTGACATCCGTATGCCATTTGTTGCTAACACAGAACAAACACTTTTGGAGAAAGTTGAAAATAAACCCGCTCAGGCAGTTAAAAACCTATTAAACTATTTGAAAGACAAAGATGAACGTAAGCCAATAAATACATCAATTAATACTCAGCAACAAAACACTGAATTCAACCCTTTCCCATAACAGGAGAAACCATCATGTAGATACTAATCTTTGCCATACGCCAGTCCTTACACTTAAAGTAACGTGGCCAGCCTTCATACACAGGGATTCGACACTGAAACCCTATGTCAAATAGCCGCAAAACAATTTAAACAGGAATTCGAAACCTTCAAGGATATTAACGCCAAAGCGATTTGTGTTAAGAAGTAATTACCCCGAGATTCAGCTATAAAACTTAACATCATTAAATTATTAATCACGACATTATTAGTTATCAGTGTAATTTGCCTTTGAGTTGATAACCGACCATATTGCCCATACCGATACAACTCCACACGCAATATTCTCGCAGATAAAATGGGGTAATGAGGGATTCAGGGAATTACATTTAGGCGGTCAGGTGCTGGAGGCATCCTTATACTTCTAAGTACTATGTCATTGATTAGTATCATAGTACTTTGGCACAAGCTAAAAAAGTAGTTAACACCGGAACGTCATTATCCCCCCCTGATCAATATCGCTTAACAAACATCAATACTCATTCATCAATTAACTTTGAGGGATACCCTTATGCAAAATTCAACAAATGAAAATTACTCCATCATTGCGGGTGTAGAAATTACCACAGATTCAGAAGGTCGTTTCAATCTGAATGCTTTACATAAAGCCAGTAGTGAAGGTGAACACAAGGCACCTAACCAATGGTTACAGACTAAACATGCAAAAGAATTAATTTTAGAATTAGAGGCTAACTTATTGAAAAGTAACCAGACTGCATATTTGCAGTCTGCTCATAAAGTGGTCAACATAGTTAATGGTGGTTCATCACCAGGCACATTTGCGCATGAACTGTTAGCCATTGAATATGCTGGCTGGATTTTGCCAAAATTCAGGTTAATGGTTAATCAAACCTTTCTTGATTATAAAACAGAAAAATTAGCCCCTGTCACCCCAACAACAAACTGGTTAGATAATCCCGCACAATTACAAAAAATGCTGATTAGCTATACTGAGCAGGTAGAAAAAATCAGTAGTGAGCGTGATGAAGCACTTCGGACAAAATCACAAATCAGTCGCACTCGTGAAGCGTCTGCACTGGGTAAAATCAGTGCTACTACACTCAAAAATCGGGAACTCACTGAACGGTTTGGGAGAAAGCGTTAAACATACCACCATCACAGCAGTAAAGAATGCCACAGGAAAAGAATACAAATTTTCCCCCACTTCGTAGATGGTGTCGTGAGAACCAGGTGGAAGCGACCGAAGTACCGGATATTCGTTATGGTCAGGTTAAGTCATGGCCTGCTGAATCATTGCTACATGTATACGGTATCAATCTGAAATCGTTATTTGCTAACAGTAAAAGTCTTCACTAGAAATTATTCAATAATCGGAGAAATCCTATGAATAACATCCATGAATACAGAACAACGTTACATCATGTAAAAGCAGGGATGCAGGTTATTTATCATGGTAAAATGATGAAAATAATCAGGTTACGGGAGAAAAAATTAACAAAAAAAGAATTGATATATCAATTTGATACCGAAGGAAAAAGCGGAACACTAATCGGAAATGGTGGCAATAAAATCACTGGGTTAGAAAAAATAGACGACTTGCATAAAAGTAAAGCTGGTATGTTTAACCCTTAACAGGAGATGAAGTGAAGTATGGCCTGATACTCACAGACCCACCCTGGCAATACCATAACAAAGCATCAAACGGCGCAGCATAAAATCACTACAACACCACTGACTTTTACTCCCTCACTGGACTACCCATAGAAACAATCATTAATAATAATTCGGTACTCTGCATGTGGTACACGGGCAACTTTGCGCTTGAAGCTATTCTATTAGCTGAAGTATGGGAATTTAAGGTGAAAACCATGAAAGGATTTACCTGGGTCAAGCTGAACAAATTAGCCAAAGAGCGGAGCTCTAAAGCTATCAAAAAAGCTGAGCTGTCTGATACTGATGGCTTTCTGCCATTACTCAATGCTGAAACACGCATGAATGGTGGTAATTATACCCGCAGTAATTCAGAAGACTGTTTTCTTGCTATCAGGGGAAAGGGACTACAACGCAAGGACGCTTCCATCAAACAGGTTATCTACTCCTGTCTCGGTGAACATAGCCAGAAGCCCAAAGAAGTCCATTACCAATTAAAGAAGCTCTACGGTGATGTGAAACGTATTGAGCTTTTTGCTCGTGACAAAGTACAGGGATGGGATCTGTGGGGCAATGAAGCACCTGAGAAGAGTATGAGTTTTTGAATGAGGATAAATAAACATGATTACTTTAGCAGAATGGAACGCTCGAAGGGACAGACCACGCAGAATGGATACCGTAAGAAATTGGGCAAGAAATGGACTTATATAGCCATCACCCATTAAAGACGGCAGAGAGTACCTTGTCGAAGAATACGCCATCAAAATCAACAGTATTAAAGAAATCAGCAATAGTAATTTGTTACAAAGGATAGGTCATGCCCAAAATCAGAAGTCGTAAAAACAGAGATTTTCCCCCTAACCTCTACAAACGTAAAGGCTATTATACTTACAGAGACCCCCGTACTCGCAAAGAATATGGTTTAGGAAGAAATAAAACCTATTCTATCAATGAAGCAATTAATGCGAATCAGTTATTGCTCAGCAAAGAAAACACAAAATCGTTAACAGAAAGAATTGAGGGACATGGGTCTGTCTCTTTTCATGAATTTTTAGATAGATATGAAGAAATATTAAAAACTAGAGGGTTAAGAGAAAAAACATTAATAGATTACAAAAGTAAATTGTTAGGAATAAGAAAAGGAATTCTTGACGCACCAATCCAAAACATTTCCACTAAAATAATCACCGACTTTATCTATTCGTATATAACGAATGGGAAACCATCGGCTGCTAAGCAAGTAAGAGGAACTTTAAATGATATTTTTAAGGAAGCTCTTTACGCAGGTGTTATAAAAATTAATCCCGTATCTCAAACAAAAATTCTAAAAATAAAAATACAAAGATCAAGGTTATCTATAGATGACTTCAATATAATTTTGAATTTGATTAATGAAGATAAAAAATGGCTGGCAGACGCAATGAAATTAGCCCTAGTAACGGATCAACGTATATCTGATATTGTAAGAATGAAATGGGAAGATATTCATGATGGTAAGCTATGGATTATCCAGCAGAAAACAGGAGCAAAATAGCGATTCCCCTTAATACCGGAATTGAATCTATAACATTAACCGATATTTTAGAAAAATTCATCACGATACAGATTTTATTATTACAAAAAATAAAAAACATATTACAGTAACAAAAATATCAACCGAATTTACAAAATTAAGAGATAAAACAAAATTAGCATGAGAAGGTACTTCTCCATCATTTCATGAAATACGAAGCTTGTCAGCAAGACTTTACACTGAAAAAATGGGTAGTGAGTTTACTCGCAAATTACTTGGTCATAAGTCTGCTGAAAGGACAGCTAAATATCAGGATGATAGAAGTGATAACTGGATTGAGATTTAATATTTATAGTGAATGAATAGAGAATTATAGTGATAAATGAACAATAACTAATTGATATATAATAAAAAATATAAAAAGATTTTACGCTCTATAAGATAGATAACAGCTTGACGATAGTCTAATATTTCATCACCCGTTTGTTGTAATAACCAAATTAAATAAAGCGCCGTCAATGCGTTAATTTATATCTCTTGTAGTTCATCTAAGTGATGGGATTGCAAAATGTAGGGTTCCTTTGTGTAAGGATTGAGTTGCTCACCTAAATATTGATGAAACAAATTAAAGGGACGTACTGCTGAATTGACAACAACAGCTGGTAAATTAAATTTCTGCGATAACCAAATAGCAAAATAACCGCCCAACAAAGACCCTAACAACCCTATCACTTCTCCCGCATGGGCTGTAACGTGATTCTGTAATAACTAACTCAATAGCTTTTGCCGGATAACAAGGAAGCTGTGGTATCAGCATATTAACTTCTGGGTGTTGCTGCTGTAACTAAGCTTTTAAGCTATTTGCATTCTGTGATAAAGGGCAACTATTAAAACCATGTATATAAATTAATGTTGACATTAATAACCGCCTGAAGCCAAATCTGGGCAAAATTTATTACTATCCAATCTAAAAACTTGTGTATCCAACCTATTTTCACCGTCATCATTGATAGAGAGATCAAGAGAACGCCATCCTGGTGCCATTGTATCTAATGTAAAATTAGTACAATCAGGTTTAAATTGTATACAGGTTGATGGTGTTGCCATCATGCGAACCCCTTGCCAATATTCATCTATTTCTTGATGAATATGCCCACATAAAATAGCTTTAACTTGTTGATATTGAATAAAATAATCAGAAAAAATATGTGAATTACGCAAGCTATGTTGATCAAGCCAGGTACAACCCGATGGCAAAGGATGATGATGTAACATCAATAAATGACTACGTTCCAGGTAAGTATCAAAACAGCTTTTCATCCATAACAGCTGTTGCTTGGATAATTTTCCATGCACAGCACCCTGAATTTGGCTGTCCAACATAAGGATTTGCCAATTATCATTAATTAGCACCTGCTTAGAGGGTAAAATTCCTGCTTTCGCTAAAGTAGCAACCATTGCCGGTTGATAATCGTGATTGCCAGGCAACCAAACACAAGGAGCAGATAACTGTTTGATCCCTTCTGCAAAATGTTGATAAGCTAATGCAGATTGGTCTTGAGCCAAATCACCGGTAGCGACGACTAGGTCAACATTTTCATTGCGCGCCAAAATTGCATCAATCACTGCATAAAAACTACGAAAAGTATTGACGCCAAGTAGAGTATCATCAACATTAGCAAAAAGGTGAGTATCAGTAATTTGCAAGATCCTCACCAAACTTTTTTGCTTTGTGGTTAATTTAAACAGACTATCCAAGCAATTTCCTTAGTTTTTACCTACTTTATACATTATTTTAACATTAATACTTTATCAATATCTGTAGGCTGATACACACTTCTTTTTTATGTTGTGACTAAACAGTTATTTTAGGTTATTCAACCAATTATTTTTCAACGTAAGATAATTTAATTGTAACCATTGTATTGTGATTACGGTAGCCGCATTATCAATTACCCCTAATTCTTCCCATTAATAAGCTTGTTCACGACTAACAACATAGACACGAATATCTTCATTTTCACTGCTTAATCCATGTACACAGCCGGGTTTGATTACTGAAGCATCAATTTCACCGATATAAACATAAATAAGCTCAATCGTGCCGACTGGGCTGGTAAGATAACTTAGTGCATAGTGACAACGCTGAATGGTAATATCCACCTCTTCTTTCGCTCCTCGACGAACTAGCTGTTCTAAGGTTTCATTTGGTTCTACCATGCCAGCAATAACTTTTAACAGCCACGGTATGTTGCTAATTTCAATCGCCAGGATCCGCTCTTATTTAACTAATACGATCTTACCAAGACAGGGATCATAAGATAAAATAACACCAGCATTACCCCGATCCAAAACTTCTCGCCAAATTTCCTTACTCCAACTACCATTAAACAACTTATGTCGAAAACGGTATTTAACAAAACGAAAAAAAACATTATAAAGATCGTACTTAGTAGTAATTTCCACATCATTTTGGCTAAACTTGAATGGTAAATTTTTTTTATCACTCATAAGAAACTCTCTGAATCTATATGTACTAACTAACAAAAAGTGAGGCTTATATAATGTTTTTTAAGAAAATTAGCTTATAAATAATGTAACATCGACCAGATTTACATGATAGATGGCACAAACAGATACCATGGAATAATGACATATTCTGCTAAAATTAGCGGTATTCATGTTTTTCTGAGATAACTAAAGCAAAAAATTGCACAATCAAGGAATCAGAATGAAAAAATTTATCTCTCTTTTTATCACCATTAGCCTAGTTGGATTAAGCGTCACTGGGCAAGCTGAAAATTTATTGCAAGTCTATCAGAAAGCAAAAGAAAGTAATCCAGATTTACGTAAATCGCTAGCAGAACGTAACCAAGCATTTGAAAAAATTAATGAATCTCGTAGTCCTTTGCTTCCTCAATTAGGTTTAGGAGCAAATTTCACCTATAACAGCGGTTATCGTGATAACCGTGACACGGAAAACAAACAACTTAGCGCCAATCTTAAACTCACCCAAACCATCTTCGATATGTCAAAATGGCAACAATTAGACATGCAGGAAAAAACTGCCGGTATTGCTGATGTCGCTTATCAAACTAATCAACAGAAATTAATTCTTGATACCGCTACAGCTTATTTTGATGTGTTACGCGCCATTGACTCATTAGACTATATTGAAGCGCAAAAAAAAGCCGTTTATCGCCAGTTAGATCAAACAACACGACGTTTTAACGTAGGATTAGTCGCTATTACCGATGTACAAAACGCTCGTGCTAATTATGACAGCGTATTGGCTCAGGAAGCATCGAGTCGTAATCAATTAGAAAATGCACTGGAAAAGTTATGTCAGGTTAGTGGCATCTATTACAACCAATTAGCCACTTTAAGTATTGATCATTTCAGCACCCAGGCACCCGCACGAGTAGAAAACCTATTAAAAGATGCTGAAACACGTAACTTGAGTTTACTCAGCGCACGTTTGTCACAAGATCTAGCCCGAGAAAATATTCGCTATGAACAATCGGGACATTTACCTACCCTTGGATTAGAAGCATCAACTGACGTTACTAACAGCCATTACCATGGAAGGAACAAGTATTTAATCAACAGAAGCGATAACACCTATTCAGGCCAAAATAGCATCGGACTAACATTAAGTGTGCCTTTGTATACCGGTGGCAGAACTAACTCACGGGTTGAGCAAGCACAATATGGTTATATTAGTGCCAAAGAACAGCTTGAAAGTGCTTATCTCAATGTTATTCAGATAGTACGTTCTTCCTATAATAATGTCATTTCTTCTATTAGTAGTATCAAAGCTTACAAACAATTAGTCATTTCAGCACAAAGTTCACTAGATGCGATGGAAGCAAGCTATAAGGTCAGTACTCGTACTATCGTTGATGTCCTGAATGCAACGACAGCCCTCTTTCAGGCGAAACAGAATTTGGCTAATGCACGTTATGACTATCTGATTAATAATTTGAAAATTCAGTATGCTCGTGGGACTTTAAATGAAAGCGATCTCATCCGTTTAAATAATAGCTTAGGAAAAACATTATCAACCTCACCGGATGCTATTATTAATCCGATGAACGTTCCGCAAATACATTAAATAATAACCAGCTATTAATACCCACATATTGGGTAGTATTTTTATTGTAACGAAAATTAATTAGAAAAGTTATATTTTTACCACTTAAAATAAATAATCAGGGTGATAGCCATATTTTTTCCAGCTTTATGCTTTAATTTCCACCCTAATTACCCTATTCTATCGTCGTTTTACGATTTTTATTTCGCCCTTTAGGATAAGTAAATGATGATGAAAATAAAGCGCACGAAGAATATTAATCAAGAGGCTTTTCGTAAAAGCTGGCGCACCTACCGCTTAGCTCCTGTTGCCTTAGCTATTAGTACCGTATTTATGTTGTCCGCTTGTGAACAAAGCGACGAAACTGTCTCTTTATATACTAACGCGGAAGATTGTGCCCAGAAAAATCCAGCTAAAAGTGAACAATGTTCGTTCGCTTATAAAAACGCATTGCAGGAAGCGGCTAAAACTGCGCCTAAATATACGACCCGTGAAGATTGTATCGCTGAATTTGGTGAAGAAAAATGTACTCAGTCTTCCACCCAAACGGAAACTCAAGCTGGTTTAACGTCAAAAAATCAAGCTAGTGGACAAAGTGGTAGTTTCTGGATGCCATTAATGACAGGTTATATGATGGGACATCTAATGGGCGCTGGTGCAGCTGTCTCAGCGCAACCTCTCTTTAGCTCAAACAATCCTGCTAGTGCCACCAATGGAAAATTTGTTGATGCTAGCGGCAAAAACTATGGGCCAGCTGTGGCGGGAGGTAGAACAATAACCGTACCTCCATCGGCCCTTGCTCCCAAACCGGCAACGACGACCACTATCACTCGTGGTGGTTTTGGTGAATCAGCCGCTAAACAACAAGCTCACTCGAAGCGCCAAAGTTCTACTTCCTCTTCTAAGCGTTCTTTAGGAGGTTAATGGCGATGATAAAGATGCCCATCACTGAACGCCCTGATTGGAAAGAAAAGGCAACTGAATTTGGTTTTAATTTTCACACCTTATACGGTAAACCTTATTGGTGTGAAGATAGCTATTATCAATTTACTATGCAGCAAATTGAAGATCTTGAAGCAACCACCGCTGAATTACATCAAATGTGCCTACAAGCGGTGGAAAAAGTTGTTAATAACGAGAAATTATTAATAAAATTTCAGATCCCTAAACATTGTTGGGAATTTGTTAATCACTCATGGAAAATCAATCAACCTTCACTCTATTCCCGATTAGATTTAGCTTATGACGGTAAAAAACCTGCAAAATTATTAGAAAATAATGCAGATACACCAACATCTTTATATGAAACATCATTTTTTCAGTGGATCTGGTTAGAAGAACAGATCAATGCTGGCAACTTACCGGAAAATGCTGATCAATTTAATAGCATACAAGAACAACTGATTGAACGCTTTGCGCATTTACGTGAATCATTTGGCTTTAATTGGTTACATTTTAGCTGCTGCCAAGATAGTAACGAAGATCGCGCCAACATTCAATACCTCCAAGACTGTGCTCAGGAAGCCTATATTCCAACAGAATTTCTCTATATTGATCAAATTGGTTTAGGTGAAAAAGGACAATTTACCGATCCTAATAATCAAGCTATTAGCAATCTGTTTAAATTATATCCTTGGGAGTTTATGTTTAGAGAAGTTTTTTCTACTAAGCTAGCCGCCGCCGCAGTAAGGTGGTTAGAGCCTGCCTGGAAAAGTATTATTTCTAACAAGGCATTATTACCTACGCTGTGGAAAATGTTTCCTAATCATCCTAATCTTTTACCTGCCTATTTTGCAGAAGCTAATCCACCAAAACTTAATCGCTATGTGATCAAACCTATTTTTTCACGAGAAGGGGCAAATATTAGTATCATCGATAATGGACGTGAAATTGCCTCAGTAGACGGCCCATATGGCGAAGAAGGTATGATTATTCAACAATTTTATCCGCTACCACAATTTGAAAATAACTATACATTAATAGGTAGTTGGCTAGTAAATGATCAACCTGCAGGAATTGGTATTCGAGAAGACAATCAAGTCATTACCCAAGATCTATCCCGTTTTTATCCACATATTATTCTAAACTAACTCTTACAACAATAAGTTCAAGATAATGATAAGCTAATCATTATCTTGCTGTTTTCAGTATAATAACTAGATGGATTAAAAAATAACCAATGAAATTGCCCTGTCGACAAATTAATTACAAACTATTTTTGTATCATCACCTTTGCCCTAGATCGGCGAATCCAATTTACTCGTCTATCCTTTAATTAATCGATCGCTATATATTTCCTTTCTATCGCGATACATTTGAAATGTGATTGTTATTCGATAGATACTTTCTAGTATAACAATACGAGTTTAAGCATAAAACCTAGTTAGGATTAAATTCAATCATAGAAAATGACTTATTCAGTCTGCTAACCTGCTTTTTTGGTAAATTGCTGACGATAGGTTACCAGATTGTCAATAGTTATTACCGGCATATCATATCGCTTGGCAAAGATAAGAACTTCTGGCATACGGGCCATTGTACCATCATCATTTGTCAACTCACATAAAACGCCTGCCGGCTTAAAACCGGCTAAAGTCACCAAATCAATGGTAGCTTCGGTATGACCACGACGCTGCAATACCCCCCCTTCTTGGGCTCTCAACGGAAAAACATGTCCTGGCCGATTAAGATCGGACGGTTTTGCATCATCGGCAATTGCTTTACGGATAGTCATTAAACGATCACTAGCCGAGACACCGGTTGTAACACCTTCAGAAGCCTCTATAGTAATAGTAAATGCGGTTTGGAATTGACTAGAATTTTCTTCAACCATCATCGGTAATTCTAGCTGCTTACGGCGTTCTTCCGTTATACAAAGACAAACAATTCCACTGCCATGTCGGATAGTTAATGCCATCTGTTCAACTGTCATAGTTTCAGCGGCAAAAATAAGATCACCCTCGTTTTCACGGCCTTCGTCGTCAAGTACCATAACACCTTTACCTTTACGTAATGCCTCAATAGCACGCTCTATACGTTCAATAGGATTGCCATACGCGGAAAGTGACGTCTGATTCATGGTAAAACCTCATTAATAAATACTAAATTACCAGAACCAGGGCAAGCTTGGGAGCAAAAATCAAACCAGTATCTTAAAAATCTGCGCGCAATTGGCAGGCCTCAAAACTACAGATATCGTTATTCTCTCCCATCCGGACTATAACCGCCGGTTCCAGAATCTCACTGGATCTGCTGACTTCCATCGCAAATTGCTATTATAATGGAACGCTCGCGGACTTAGTTATTCAATTCGCAGAATAAATATCACCGCCGGTGCGGGAATTTCACTCCGCCCTGAGATAAACAGCTAAACTATATCGTGAATATAATTCTGTAGCAATCAACCACAGCAAAATATATTAGTAAGATAGTATTATCATTTATATAGCCAGCCAACTTAGTATTAAGTGGTTATTTCCGCTAATCTCACCCATTTTGATCACTAAATTAATTAAAAAATAATTTTGTCAAAGTAAGCTGATTATTTTAAGATCTGCTATTAAATAACCTATAGATTATAATTTGTGGCCTGAAAGGATATTGTAATGCTTGACGCGAAAAAAATTGAACAAGTTGTTCGCCAGATCAAAAACACCTTACCTCAAGGAATACGTGGCTTAGGTGAAGATCTTGATAAAAAGTTACGAGCAACATTACAGTCCCAATTAGGAAAAATCGATTTAGTTTCACGCGAAGAGTTTGATATTCAAACGCAAGTTTTACTACGAACCCGTGAAAAAATGATCGAACTGGAAAAACGCATCAAACAATTAGAAAAAAACAATTAGCTAGCGAAAACAAAAATGAATAAAAAAATGCTACGATACTACTATCGTGACATTGCTATTTTTATAACAAAATATTAATCATTTTTCATAATGGTATTAATAAGATTTGTCGTAGATAGCCCTTGTTCAAAATTAAGCACTTTAACTTCACCGCCTGCCACCCAAACCTCTTGGCTACCGGCAATATCTTCCCGCTTATAATCGCCACCTTTAACTAATACATCAGGTAAGATTTCACTGATCAGGCGTTGAGGCGTACCCTCTTCAAAAGGGACCACCCAATCTACCGAACCTAACGCCCCTAACACGGTCATACGTTGAGCTAATGGATTAATAGGACGATCATCACCTTTTAACCGTTTAGTTGAAGCATCACTATTCACAGCAACAATCAACCGATCGCCTAACTTGCGCGCATTGGCTAAATAGATAACATGCCCGGCATGGAGAATATCAAAGCAACCATTGGTCATCACGATCTTCTCGCCACGGCTACGAGCAGCAGTAACCGCATACTTTAGTTGCCGTTCATTCATCACACCAAAACCATCATCAGCCCGTCCATGAATAGCATTCTCTAGTTCAATTGGTGACACCGTTGAAGTACCCAATTTTCCAACCACTACACCAGCGGCAACATTGGCTAATACACAAGCTTGATAAAAATCGAGTCGAGCCGCTAGCGCAGTAGCTAAAACACCAATAACCGTATCACCAGCTCCCGTAACATCATAAACTTCCTGCGCTTGAGTCGGTAAATGTAAGGGCGGGTTTTCACGTTGCAGTAATGTCATCCCTCGTTCAGAACGAGTGATTAATAATCGTTTAAGATCAAGGGAGTGCATCAACTTCATCCCTCTCTGCTCAATTTCGGTCTTGCTAGCACATTTACCAACAATCGCTTCGAATTCAGACATATTAGGGGTCAATAAAGTCGCTCCGCGATAAAGTTCAAAATCATTGCCTTTAGGATCAATAAGCACTGGTACTTGAGCTGCATTTGCTAATGCAATGATCTGCGGAATTTGCGCTAACGCACCTTTACCATAATCAGAAAGTACTAATGCCCCAACTTGTGGCAATGCTTGCTGAATACGCCCTAATAACGGCTTTATATCAATATTATCGAAACCTTCTTCAAAATCAAGTCGAATAAGTTGTTGATTATGCGATAGAATTCTCAACTTAGTAATAGTAGGATGAGTTGATAACGTGACAAAATCACAACATACATTGGCTTGATTGAGTTTCTCGGTTAATACTTCAGCAGCATCATCAATGCCAGTCAGTCCTACCAGACGAACATTAGCACCTAAAGCAGCAACATTCATGGCAACGTTAGCAGCACCACCAGGACGTTCTTCTTTCATTTCCACTTTAACGACCGGAACTGGGGCTTCTGGCGAAATTCGGTTAGTTAATCCATACCAATAACGATCTAACATAACATCGCCGATCACCAAAATACTAGTCTGTTTAAAATCAGGGAAAGTGATTTTCATCCATACTCCAATTACAAATAAATTACCGAAATCAAAATTGCTATTAATAGTAACATAGCCCAGCCCTATCAATCATACTAAAAAGTATGGCGAGTCAATTCTATTTCAACTCAACTAGCATAAAACCATTTTTGCCAACCGAGCAGAATTTTTTTACGTTGCTGTTCAAATTGAGAGAGTAGCACTTTACTGGGCAACGCCTGTAATGACAAATGATGCAATGTGTCTCGCATTTCAGGATAAATCTGAATTAGCTGATCAGCTTCCTCTGTAAACATTAAAGCATATTCAGCTAACATGGTAAAAATACGCATATTATCTGACCAATGCAATAATGCTACGTTGTCTGCGCAATAACGTAATACCAGATATTGAGCAATAAATTCAATGTCAGTGATGCCACCAGGAGCGGTTTTTAAATCAAAATATGCCTGCTGTTGGTTTGTTTGATGCTGATACATTTTTTGTCGCATTTCAACAACCTGCTGACGTAATATCGTTTCTTCTCTTGGTATGATCAGCGCTTCTCGTCGAATTCGGTTAAACTCTTGTTCTAATGGCAATTCAGCAAAAACCGTTCGCACGCGGATCAAAGCTTGATTTTCCCAAGTCCAGGCTTGCGTTTTCTGATAATCCTCTAATGATTGGAATGTGCTCACCAACATGCTAGATTCACCTGATGGGCGTAAACGAGCATCTACCTGATAAAGAATGCCCGAAGAAGTACACGAGTACTAAAAAGATGAATAATTTGCTGAACGAGTCGTAAATAAAACTGCCGACCTTCGATTGCATGTTACCCGTCAGTAACAACAGCTAATGGACAATAAAATCTAAATCTAAATCTAAATCTAAATCTAAATCTAAATCTAAATCTAAATCTAAATCAGAACTATAACCCAATTCAAATCCACCCAATTTATCATAGCCAACAATAGCAAAACCAGTTACACCAACTTGTTGTTGAGATAAATGAGCAGATTTACCATACGCCTAGTTAACTTATTCCACGCCCGTTGTACCACAACATCAATAATGGCTTCGGTCAAATAGATCAAATGATCACTAACTTTCATAACAGGAAGAGCACTAGAAATATCTTCTGCGGCAACGCCCAAAAGCTGTGCTTGTCTGAATTGCCGCAATGCTTCAAGCGGCGGTTCAATCATCTTCATCAATCGCAATAAATATTGCCGCAATTCATCTCGATAAGCTATAACGGGTAAAGTCTGGTATAGTGAAAAAGGAGCGATTAATTCATCCAGTAACAATGGATGACGAGCTAATTGCTCAGCAATCATGGGTTATGCAGCACAAAGATGGATAACATGCGTTAATACCTGTTCAGACTCTAAGATTAATTCTAAAGTAAGTTATCCTACTAACTATAATGACAAGCAAAGGAATAGTCCGTTGAAAAATGCTATTAATATCATCTCTATGATAGATTTTAGCTATCAATTTAGGCATTAATTGCTCAAGTACATCACGACCACGGGGACCAGTCGCTCGCTTAGCTAAATCTTGGCGAAATAGCCATGATTGTTTAATAATATTGTGTTTTTTTCGTCTTTAAACTCAGATAATAGTGTTACCAGTTCACTTTCACTACCAATTTGTTGCCAAAAATGGATAAAAATATTAACGGTGTATTATCGTCTTTTTCATCATCTTCACCAATAATTTGCATGAATATAGCGTGAATACTTTCTAGCGGAGTGTTGCTGATAAAATCCAGAGCAATCATCAAATCCCATTGCCCATGCCAATCGCATTCGATGCAAAGTTTGCTCAGGTAAAGTTTGGCTTTGTTGATCATTGATAGATTGCAATATATTTTCGGTTAATTGCGTTACCTGCTCCGTTGTCAGCAATGAAAGTCATCAATAGCAATTAATGTTTGTAACAAAGCCTGTGATCGCAATCTAGGTCCACTACCACCTAGAATCAACTGAAAAACCTGACCAATAAACTCTATTTCACGGATCCCACCTGCACCCAATGTAATATTATTCTGCCAACCCTGGCGGCGTACTTCACTCTCTATCACGTTTTTCATATTACGCAACGATTGAATAACACTAAAATCGATATAGCGCCGAAAGATAAAGGGGCGCAACATATTTTTTTAAGATATCACCATAAACTGGATTATCATTACATTACCTATAATGTGCATTTTATCATCGCATAACCTTCCCAGTCTCGTACCTGTTCCTAGTAATAATCTTCCAAAGCAGCAAAACTAAAGACTAATGGCCCAGAATTACCAAATGGGCGAAGATGCATATCAACCCGATAGACAAAACCATCTATAGTTTTTTGCGTTAATAGGCTAATCAATTTTTTGCCTAATCGGGTAAAAAAACTGGCCATTTTCCATCTGACGACGTCCCCCTTGTGTAACCCCACTTTCAGGAAACACAAAAATAAGATCGACATCTGATGAAAAATTTAACTCTCCTCCTCCCAACTTACACATAGCAAGGATCAATAATGGTTGTGGCCATCCTTGGTCATCACAAGGTGTTCCTCAATCCTTATAATAGGCATAACCAATTTTTTGCTGCATTTATTAATGTTTCTGCCAACACACTCAAATGCTGCAATATTTGCGGTGTACTATCATCATGCAATATTTGTAGCCATGCTATTCTAATTAGCATTTGATGACAAAATTATCTTAGGATCCACTGCAACTCTTCATCATCAGTAATATTGGCTAGATGTTTGGTTAACCATCGATGATTAATGTTGCCACTCCCCTATTTGTGGTGGCTGTTCACGTATAGCCGCCCACCACTCAGGATGGTTTTTGATCTGTTGGTAGGAAAAATCACTTAAGGCAAAAAATATTCTTTCTTGTGACAACAAAGGTAATATTTTAGGCACGTGACGCTGAAAATCATCCTCTACCCATTGCGCCTACTTAACCAATATGGATGGCAGCAATTTCATAAAATACCTTTCATTAGGATATTGTTAAAGCCGTAACTCACTGCCTAAAAACGAGTTTGCAACGCAACCAATCCGCACTATAACAGAGTACTTCCGGTTGAATATCTACAGTAGTTAATAATGCCGTTATGTCCTTTAATGGCAGTGTTTGAATAAAATGGGGTACGGAATGAGCATAATGGACTAAAAATTCCTGTATCAAGACCAACAAATGACTCAAATTTTGCTTTGCTTAAAGTTGATTTTCTAACCAACACTCCTCACAGTCCTGCCAATAGACTAATAATTGATTTAATCCCCGTTCAATCGGTATCGTATGCCAATTACAGTGTGGCAAAAAGTGTTCAGTATCAACATGGTCTCTATTTTGAACCAGAGAATAGTCTCGTTCAGCCTTACTTTTATTTGCCAAACGTAATCCTTCAATGCTAACAAATTCTTTTGCTAACGCTAAAAGCTCGATTAATGTGCCTTTTTTCAGTTCCAGCTCAATTTCCATAATAGGTTTTTTTCTAGCACCAGCATAAATACTACCTTGATCCAATACAATTTCAATTTCACTACCTTTAATAAGCTACAATCCATTTTTCACGATAAAAATCGGTATAAAACAAACTTGTTAACTGTGACTGTAAACGATCAACATCAGTATTTTTAGGCCATATTTCGGCCGGAAATGCAAAAAGATTCAGCTCAGATTTATGAATTTCCACATTGTATTCAGGTCTTTGATGTAAACCACCAATAACCTTACCGGCGGTTTTTATCGTCATTTCGTAACGACCATCGCAACCGCGGATCCTTAACCCCATATTCCAGAGACGCAATTGATGATCCACTGTTTCAAAATAGAGATTTGACAGCTTATGTAAGGAGAAATGAGTATAGGGAAAGGATATTATTTTTTCACGGATCTGCTTAATAACTTCCGGACGAACAGACAATTTTAATTCAATTTCTAGATGACTCATATTTAGTCCAAATTTTCTGATATCTTATTTCCCTAAAGATAAAGTTTTCTATTTTTATTTATACTGTCTGGGCCCATACTTAAAGTAGATTATCATTTTTTTCTATTGGCTCAGTTGCTGATTAAAAACGGACAGTTTCATGACTAACGATAGAAATGGTTTATAAATTTAACCTAAATAAGCCAGAAAACGGCCGCTAAAGCGAGTTCATTTCCCTTACCATCAGCAACATATTTTTCTAAAAAAAATAATTCTAATATTGATTTTGGCTATATCAAAAATTAAATACCAGAAAAATAATTTATATAGAATTTTATTCTATAAGTTTTGCCTGAAAATAATAAAAAATGGAATATTATTAATAATGGCAAATCAATTAAGAGAGTCATCATTTTACTTTTTTAGATTTGCATCAATACATTTAACGCATTAGTATCAGCTAATAGCACTTTTTTTCACAGTTTGAATATAGTTGAATACAATGAAAAAATTTCCTTTATTTATCTTAGCATTGATAGGATTTAACCTGTCAATGCCGACTAAAACGGAAGAAACGCTTTATGTTTCTGATGAACGCCCCATCTTTATCAACCGAGGGCCTGGAACCGATTATCGCATTATTGGTAGCCTAAAAAGTGGTGATCAAGTTCAATTATTAAGTACGGATCATGAAACCGACTACGCCCAAATTCTTGATTATAAAGGACGAGTCGCCTGGTTACCCAAAAATCAACTCAGCAAAAAAATCAGTGTAAAAGCACGTATTCCGTTACTTGAAAAGGAAAATCAAGAATTACGTGAAAAATTAACTAACATTGATAGTAACTGGAATAATCAAACCACCGAAATGCAAAGCAAAGTTGTAGCCAATGATCAAATTATTGCTAATCTAACAGCAAAAAACGAAAAACTGAAAAATGAGTTAATCCGCTCAGGAAAAAAATTAGAGATTGCTCAAATTAATCTTGATAATAATCGCCGTGAACTCATTTTACAGTGGTTCATGTATGGTGGCGGTGTGGCTGGCGCAGGTTTAATTTTTGGCTTGTTATTACCTCATATTATCCCACGACGTAAAAAACGTAATGATCGCTGGATGAATTAAAGAAAATACCATGCAGATTTATCTTGTTGGTGGCGCGGTAAGAGATCAGCTATTAGGATTGACAGTTTCTGATCATGACTGGGTAGTGGTTGGGGCTACCTCAGATGATTTAATCAAATTAGGTTTTCAGCAAGTAGGTAAGGATTTTCCCGTTTTTCTCCATCCAAAAACACGTGAAGAATATGCCCTTGCCCGTACAGAGCGTAAAACAGGTGTAGGCTATACCGGTTTTTCTTGTTATGTCGCAGCTGATGTCACAATAGAGGAAGATCTGTCACGTCGAGATCTTACTATCAACGCCATTGCCCAAACTGAAGATGGACAATTGATTGATCCCTATCATGGTGAACAAGATATAAAAAACCGCTTATTACGGCATGTCTCCGCTGCTTTTGCAGAAGATCCTTTACGAATACTTAGAGTGGCGCGTTTTGCTGCTCGACTGGCTAAGCAAAAATTTACTATTGCCAATGAAACACAATCATTGATGAAAAAAATGATTCATTATCATGAGCTTAGTGTAATTAGTACAGAAAGAGTGTGGAGAGAAACGGAAAAAGCACTACATTCATCTTCGCCCGAAACCTATTTTCGTGTATTATATGATTGTGGCGCGCTAGTTATTCTTTTTCCTGAAATTAATCAATTATTTGGCATACCCACAGCAGCAGAATCACATCCCGAAATCGACAGCGGAATACATACGCTTTTAACCTTAAAAATGGCAGCATCACTAACTGACGATGTCGAAACTCGCTTCGCTGCTCTCTGCCATGACTTTGGTAAGGCATTGACCCCGCCAGAACAGTGGCCTAATCATTACGATCATGATATCAAGGCTATTCCTCTGATTGACGCTATGTGTAACCGGTTGCATATTCCTAATAGAATGAAACAGTTAGCTAAATTAGTTGCCCGCTTTCATCTGCAAATCCATCAAATTAACCAGTTACAACCTGAAAATGTGATTAGCCTATTCAATCAATTAGATAGTTGGCGTAAACCAGAGCGCATCAATCAACTTGCCATTGCATGTGAAGCGGATGCTCGTGGCCGGTTAGGACAAAAACATATCGCCTATCCACAAACTAAATTTCTTCTTGAAGCATTCAAGATAGCACAACAAGTATCAACCAAAAATATTATAGAACAAGGCATTAAAGGCGTTGCAATTAGGGATGAGCTCACTCAACAACGTATTCAGGCATTAACTAATTGGCGACAGCAACAAACTATTTTACCAATTTGACTTAACCTAAAGCCGATTTTGTTCGCTCTATAATGACTCCAACCTGTTTAGCCTGCACCACCGCACCTGGTTTACAGACTTTAACTCGTACCCAACAACTAGCGAACTGATTTAAAATAATATCAGCAACCTCCTGAGCAACACGTTCTATCAATGCAAATTTTTGTGGTTCTATATGTTTAATTACCACTTGGCTAACCTGAGCATAATCTAAACAATATTCCACTTTATCACTTTTAGCCGCACGCTGATTATCCCATCCCATTTCAATATCTAGTAATAGTTTCTGTTGGATAGTTTGCTCCCATTCATATGCACCAATCGTTGTGAATACTGATAACCGCTCAATAAATATAATGTCCATTTACCTTTCTCTCATGTTTTAATCTAAACCAATAAATGCTATCCAGATACTTCTCTATTACCATTTAAAAAAATGAACAAATGATCATATACTTAGGTAAAATTTAAAACAATAATAGGAGAATAAAAACTATTATGCTGATAGATATTACAAAAATAACCAAAATGTTGAAAAAATAATTTACTACAACTTTAAAAAAATCCAGGATAGATAGTTGTTAGTTTTACTAACAACTATACTGTATATTTTATTAATGTTCTGATATCACCATGATCTTTAAAACGCAGTATTCAAATAATACTCAGATAAAATCCAAGTATTGCGAATAACTTAAGTTAAAAAGATCTTGATTATTTGGAGTAATGATATGAGTGCAATCGCACTTAGCATGATTATCTTTGCCTACCTCTGTGGCTCAATCTCCAGCGCAGTCTTTATCTATCGTCTTGCAGATCTGCCTGATCCTCGATGCCATGGTTCCGAGAATCCTGGAGCAACAAACATGTTACGCATCGGTGGCAAAGCGGCGGTTTTCGCCGTACTCATCTGCGAAATTTTGAAAGGGATGATCCCAGTATGGCTAGCCTATTATTTAAATATTCCACCCTTTTACCTTGGGATTATCGCAATTGCCGCCTGTTTAGGCCATATTTATCCCATTTTCTTTCATTTTAAGGGTGGAAAGGGTGTTGCTACTGCTTTTGGTTCTATTGTCGCCATTGGTTGGGAGTTAACAGGTGTTGTCGCCGGTACTTGGCTACTTACTGTACTACTTAGCAGATATTCATCATTAGGTGCTATTGTTACAGCCCTATTAGCACCCTTCTATGTTTGGTGGTTTAAACCTGAATTCACCTTTCCGGTCGCTATGCTTTCATGCTTAATACTCTTTCGTCATCATGATAACATTCAGCGTCTATGGCGAGGGCAAGAGAGTCGTATATGGCAGAAAATAAAGAAAAAAAACGAAAAAAATGATAAAGAAATTATTCAAACAGTAAAAGAGCAAGAAAAAAATGATTGATCACTTTATTAATTTTTATACTTTAAGTCGATTTATACAACGATGTTAATGTTAACGGTGACAAATCTGCTAGCGGCCAACGCGCTTTAACGGTGATATCCAGACTATCACTGACGCCGCTTTGCAAACGGATCATGCCAGCTAGTGCTATCATTGCGCCATTATCAGTACAAAACTCTGGCCGCGCATAAAAAACCTCTCCGCCAATTTTTACTATCGATTCTGCCATTTTAGCCCGTAAGGTATAGTTTGCACTCACACCACCAGCCATAACTAAACGCTTAGAGCAAGTTTGCTCTAAAGCGCGTTTACATTTAATCACTAATGTATCCACAACTGCATCTTCAAATGCCCGAGCAATATCAGCAGTGGTTTGCTGATCCATACTATTATTACGTATAGTATTGGCAGCAAAAGTTTTTAAACCTGAAAAACTAAAATCCAGTCCAGGGCGATCTATCATCGGACGAGGAAATACAAAACGACCAACCTGTCCTTGTTGAGCCATCAATGAGAGTGCCGGCCCGCCCGGATAATCCAAACCTAATAATTTTGCTATCTTATCAAAAGATTCACCAGCAGCATCATCAATTGATTCGCCTAATAACTGGTATTGACCAATAGCCATTACATTAATTAACTGAGTATGCCCACCGGAAACCAATAATGCCACAAAAGGGAATTTGGGGCTGTTTTCTTCCAGCATTGGCGCCAGTAAATGTCCCTCCATGTGATGAATAGGGATAGCGGGCACTCGCCAGGCAAATGCTAATGAACGCCCAATTGTTGCCCCCACCAATAAAGCCCCGATCAAACCTGGACCAGCGGTATAAGCAACGGCATCAATATCCTCACCGGTTAAACCCGCTTGTTGCAGCGCAGCTTTAATTAAAGGAATTGTTTTACGAATATGATCACGAGAAGCTAGTTCAGGCACCACTCCACCATAATCAGCATGCAATTTTACCTGGCTATATAATTGATTCGCTAATAAACCTACTTGATCATCATAAATCGCGATACCTGTTTCATCGCAAGATGTCTCTATACCTAAAACACGCATATATTACTCACCACCTTCGCTAATAACGCAAGTTTACCACTATTTATGTAACTTCTCAGCAAATAATAACTGTCTATCTGGATTAAATCAGTTATAATTAACATGAAGAATTTGTATAGCTTATTTCCATTATCATCTAGACTATACTGACTATTTTTTTATTAAAAATAATTACTTGAATGATTTTGTGTGTTTCGTTTTTATGCAGCACTTTACAAAGCCCTACTCATTGAAGTAGAATTCCGCACCATTTTAAAGACAGCTGGCTATGGTATTTGCTAGCAAAAACCGATTTTTTTGAGGTGAAAGGCACATGCCGGTAATTAAAGTACGTGAAAACGAGCCATTTGACGTAGCACTGCGTCGTTTTAAGCGTTCTTGCGAAAAAGCAGGGATATTAGCTGAAGTGCGCCGTCGTGAGTTCTATGAAAAACCAACTACTGTACGTAAACGTGAAAAAGCATCAGCAGTAAAACGCCTCGCTAAAAAATTGGCTCGTGAAAACGCACGTCGTACTCGTTTGTACTAATTGCTACGGCCCAACAACCGTAACAATTCGACAGCAGTGATTACAAGAAGGCCGTGCTTTCTAATAGGAAGCACGGCTTGTTATATTTCATCAATGAAGAGTTTATGGCTGGACGAATTCCGCGTATATTTATCAATGATTTATTGGCTAGATCTGATATCGTTGATCTTATTGATACTAAAGTGCCGCTAAAAAAGCAAGGCAAAAACCATCACGCGTGTTGTCCATTTCATAATGAAAAAACGCCCTCATTTACTGTTAATGGCGATAAACAATTTTATCACTGTTTTGGCTGTGGTGCCCATGGTAATGCCATTGATTTTCTGATGAATTATGACAAGCTTGATTTTGTCGAAACAATTGAAGAACTTGCTACCATGCATGGACTGGAAATACCTTATGAAACAGGCAACAGTTCAAACCAAATAGAGCTGCATCAGAGACAAAATCTTTATCAATTAATGGATGATATTAATCAATTTTATCAAAATTCATTGAATAAATTAGACTCACATAATGCAAAACAATATTTAATACAGCGCGGCTTAAGTGATGAAGTTATTCATCGTTTTTCTATCGGTTTTGCACCAACTGGCTGGGACAACCTACTCAAGCATTTCGCTAAACATGCTGAGAACCGTAAACAGCTAGATGCTGCTGGTATATTAGTTACTAATAATAATGGTCGCACCTACGATCGCTTTCGTGAACGCATAATGTTTCCAATCCGAGATCGTAGAGGACGTGTCGTGGCATTTGGCGGTCGCGTTTTAGATCATTCGTTACCAAAATATCTCAATTCACCAGAAACTGAAATTTTTCATAAAGGTCGCCAATTATATGGCCTATATGAAGCAACACAAAATAATCTGGCACTTTCTAAACTATTAGTTGTCGAAGGTTATATGGATGTTTTAGCTCTGGCGCAATTTGGCATTAATTATGTCGTAGCATCATTAGGTACATCAACAACAGCAGAGCATCTCCAGTTACTTTTTCGAACAACAGATGCGGTTATTTGTTGTTATGATGGTGATAAAGCAGGACGCGAAGCCGCATGGCGCACGCTTGAAACAGCGCTTCCCTATTTAAGTGATGGCCGCCAGCTACAATTTATGTTTTTACCTGATGGTGATGATCCTGATTCATTAATACGTAAAGAAGGTAAAACAAATTTTGAACAACGAATGGATAAGTCACACTCATTGTCTACATTTTTGTTTGACACATTGGTTGCACAAGTTGATTTAGGTAGTCATGAAGGTAAAGCAAAACTCAATCGTCTTGCTATTCCTTTAATTAAAAAAGTACCTGGTGATACTTTACAGTTATATTTGGCACAAGAATTGGGTAATTTTATTGGTATTCCTGATACTTCGCGTATTATTGCCATGATCGAAAAAGGATCGGCTGAAAAAACAAATTATCAGACACAAAAAATTAAACCGACAACAATGCGAATATTGATCGCATTATTGGTACAAAATCCAAATTTTGTGAGCCTAATTCCTACTCTTGATGGAATAAAGCACTCACGGTTACCAGGATTAACGCTATTTTTAGAGTTAGTTGAACTTTGTCAATCTCATCCTTGCATAAATACTGGTCAATTATTGGAATGCTATCGTAATAATAAATTTGTTAAACAACTTGAAAAACTGGCAACTTGGAACGATATAGAGATAGAAGAGATAGCGGAAAAAATGTTCAAGGATGCCTTGGAGCATTTATTTATTACCGCGCTTGATGAAAGGTTCGAATCTCTGATGGCAAAAGAGCGAACAGAAGGTTTAACCAGTGAAGAACGTGAAGAAGTTCGTTTAATTACTGTTGCAAGAATAAAACAGTAAGCTTGAAAAAATAAAAAACATCCGGCTTAAGTGCCGCATAACGTAGGGCACATGCCTGTAAGTTGCTATGATGTTAAAGGGCATGGCACATAAAATAATTAAATTCCCTTTAATTTTATTGTTGGCTAACTTGTTTTTGCCGACCAACACCAACCCAAATTATGAAGTGTGGATACCGTCTTATGGAGCAAAACCCGCAGTCACAGCTGAAGCTACTACTAGTTACCAAAGGTAAAGAGCAAGGCTACCTGACCTATGCTGAGGTCAACGACCATCTGCCGGAAGATATCGTCGATTCAGATCAGATCGAAGATATCATCCAAATGATTAATGATATGGGCATTCAAGTGATGGAAGAAGCGCCTGATGCCGACGATCTTATTCTGGCAGAAACCGCCACTGATACTGACGATGATGCTGTTGAGGCTGCTGCCCAGGTATTATCCAGTGTTGAAAGTGAAATAGGCCGCACAACAGATCCTGTGCGAATGTATATGCGTGAAATGGGTACCGTAGAACTATTGACCCGTGAAGGCGAAATTGATATCGCTAAACGCATCGAAGATGGCATTAATCAGGTTCAGTGTTCTGTTGCTGAATATCCTGAGGCTATCGCTTATCTATTAGACCAATACGAACGTGTTGAAAAAGGTGAAACTCGCCTATCTGATATTATTACCGGCTTTGTTGATCTAAACGCTGAGCAAGATTTAGCACCGACGGCAACGCATATCGGTTCAGTGTTACCGAAAGAAGCCCTAAATGATGACGAAGATGAAGACGAAGACGACGATAGTGACGACACTGATGAAAACAATGTCGATCCAGAACTCGCTCAACAGAAATTTTCAGAGCTTCGTGAACAATATGAACGTACGTCCCTTGAAATCCAAAAAAGTGGCCGTAACCATGCTAATTCAATAGCAAAAATCGAGCAGTTGTCCGATATTTTCAAACAGTTCCGTTTAGTACCAAAGCAATTTGATTATTTAGTGAACAACATGCGTAACATGATGGAGCGTGTTCGCTCTCAAGAGCGCCTCATCATGAAACTCTGTATTGAGCAATGCAAAATGTCGAAGAAAAACTTCATTACCTTATTCTCAGGTAATGAAACCAATGCAAATTGGTTAGCTGCGGCAAAAGCAATGAATAAACCCTGGTCTGAAAAATTAGTTGAAGTAGAAGAAGAGATACTACGCTCGTTGCAAAAACTACAACAGATTGAAAAAGAGACTGGTTTAACCATTGAACAGGTAAAAGATATTAACCGCCGTATGTCTATTGGTGAAGCAAAAGCTCGTCGAGCAAAAAAAGAGATGGTTGAAGCTAACTTACGTTTAGTTATCTCTATTGCTAAAAAATACACCAATAGAGGCCTCCAATTCCTTGATCTGATCCAGGAAGGCAACATTGGTCTAATGAAAGCGGTTGATAAATTTGAATACCGCCGTGGATATAAATTTTCTACTTATGCAACTTGGTGGATCCGCCAGGCGATCACTCGTTCAATTGCTGATCAGGCGCGCACTATCCGTATTCCAGTACACATGATCGAAACGATCAACAAACTGAATCGCATTTCTCGCCAAATGTTACAAGAAATGGGGCGTGAACCCTCACCTGAAGAATTGGCAGAACGCATGTTAATGCCTGAGGATAAAATCCGTAAAGTACTAAAAATTGCCAAAGAACCTATTTCAATGGAGACGCCAATTGGCGATGATGAAGATTCACATCTTGGTGATTTCATTGAAGATACTACCCTAGAGCTACCATTAGACTCTGCTACCTCGGAAAGCCTGCGTTCAGCCACCAACGAAGTTCTAGCTGGCTTAACTATCCGTGAAGCAAAAGTTCTGCGGATGCGCTTTGGTATTGATATGAATACGGATCACACCTTAGAAGAAGTGGGTAAACAGTTTGATGTTACCCGCGAGCGGATCAGACAAATTGAAGCAAAAGCGTTACGTAAACTACGCCACCCAAGCCGTTCGGAAGTACTGCGTAGTTTCTTGGATGAATAAAAAGATTTTATATCTTTAGAAGATTAAAAAGCATCTATCGAGATAGGTGCTTTTTTATTGATAGGTATGATTAACTAAACAGATCATTAGCAAAATTTTCACCACTTTAATTAATAAAACCGTAAAAGACCCATCATTATTATCAATAACAAAATTATCGTTAAACCCAATCGATTAAATTTTGCTATCTGATATTTAATTACTCGTCAACATGTAGGGGTTACAGTTTTAGTGCAGAAATTGCTGTTTTTATTGCACTGACGTCACCGATAATTATTGTAACCCCTAAAGGTACCTTTCAGCGATCAATCGGATCCAAACAAAAAAAGCTAAAATCTTTGGCTACAATAGCAAAAAACCTCTCATTAGAGTGGTGTTTAACTACTGCTATAGCAGCTTAAATTTGGTGGCCCCTGCTGGATTTGAACCAGCGACCAAGCGATTATGAGTCGCCTGCTCTAACCACTGAGCCAAGGGGCCTAAGTGGTATGCATTATACGTGCTGTTTTTGCGCGAATCTAGTCTTTATAAATTATATGATTGTTTTATAAACAAAATCAATCAATTTAATGGTTTTTTGTGAGTAATTTATTTATTAACTATTTCAATTTAAGGCCCTGGTCAATAACTGAACAATAACAACTTATTTAAAAATTTGCATTCAAAAATCAATAGCCGAGTTAAGAATAAAATATAATATAACTCATTAATAAATAAAAAAAACATCTACCCATAAAAATTAAGTATGAATCATAGGTTATTATTATAATTAACGTTAAAAAACATCAAGGAAATAAATATGGATATTATAAAGCTTACACTCCTTATCTCATAACAAATAACAGCATGGATGAAATAAATAATTTAATTCATTAAATTACTGTATGACATTAATAACATATTCAGTATATATTAATATATATTTATTGTAGTAATGTCGTTAATCAAAATAAACCAATTGTGTTTATTTTAAATTTGACACTATTAGGAAAATAGAAAATATGGCATATATAAATTTATATACCAAGCGTTGTTCAATATTTACTAATTACGCAATAAAATAAAAAATTTAAATTTTTTATACGATCTGTTAATAATCATCTATAGTTAAGATCATATCGATGAAAGATAGATGTTTAAATAATATTGTCATCTAATCTAATAGGAGGTTATATGAAAAAATGCCTATCGCTGATTGTATCATACTTATTGTTGATAATAGCTTTCCTGTTAATATCATCAATTTCATTCTACTGCATGTTTTTATTCGACTGGCATGACAAAGTTACAGGCTATCTATACCTTATTGGCGCAGTAGCCGTATCGGTAATCCTGCTGTATTTGTCTGATAAAATCAAATGCATTGCATGTCATCATAAACATGATCATATCTAGCTTGATGACACTCACTGTTTTTTCTACCTCTTTTGTCTAAGCTAAACATTTTCAATATTATTGCATTAGAAAAAGAAGCAAGAAAAAACAGTAAAACTATTTTTCAAGTTCAAGACAGTGAAATGCCATCCCAGTTTGAGCGGTTAATAATTCTCCCCAAGCAACGGGTTGTTCATTATGCAATAAACAGACCCGTGTCTCTAACGTCACCTTACCTGTCAAATTTTCAGTTGCGATAAGAGCATAAAGTTGTTCTAATGGCAAATCAATGGTGGCAACTTGAGCTAAATAGGGTATTTGGTTAAATATAACCGTCGGTCGGATCTCTTTTATCCATAATTGATTAACATCGATTAATGTCACAATAGCCAATGGTTCATGCCACCATAATAATGCTTCGCCTTGCCGAATATCCACATCACCAGCTAACCAATAACCATACTTATGACGAATATTTTCACAATCAGCAATAAAACCGGCTAACAATTTAACTGTCACTTGCAGAGACGGAACCTCAAACGGTGTCCAATCGGCAAAAGCAGCCTGCCATTTTTCCAATCCAATATTGACCACCACAAACTGACATTCTCCTACCATAATAACGGGATAAATACCCTTAGGCAACCGGTAATCAATCGGCTTTTGACTCAATCTCGCATTAATCGTTTCACCAAGCAATGCAAACCAAGCGGCGCTAATACAAGGAAACAAATCTTCAGTAACAAGGGTTGGATCAGCGCTACCACTATAGGCTTGCAGCGCCTGCCGCCAACTAGGGTTGTCACACCAAATACCTGCCGAATTATTGGACAACCACGACCACCACTGGCCATGTCCTTCAACATAAGCAAGCTGAATGCGACAATTATCTTTTGCTAAACCGTTGGTTAACCACTGGTAAAGCATTCTCTGTTCATTGTGCTCCATCTTCTATCTCCAAAGAGAGTAAAAAACCTCGTTCAGCTAATGTTGTTGTTAGTTTTTTCGCTACTCGTGTTAATGTTCGATGTTGAATAGAATTAGCCGGTTTTAACTGTAGATGTACCGCACCCTGTTTTTCCCAACGAGCAATGATCGTCATGCCCATCAGCGGCCCATTCAATAATCGATAAGTTAAACTATTACCGTGACGTATCAGATAAACATTATTTAATATTGCTGAGCTATTGCTGTAAGCGAGTGTCTCTAACACAGAAGACCAATCAGATACTGACGATACGTTATCAGACTGTTGAACCATCAAAAAACGCTCAAAACGCCGTTTTAGTTCTGGATCAGCTTCCTGCCGGCATTGAATATTAGTCACCATACTAGCGGTGACAGCATTACGCTGGATCATATTGGTCATTCACCACCTCTTTCAGTTTTTCTTGGTTTTTAATCATTACCAGACGTTGTTTAGCTAGTTGCTCCTTTTGGCTTTCTAGTTCAACGATCGTCTTACGTAATTGATCGATACGCTCTTTTAGTGCCCGCTCTTCAAGATAAACTTCCCGCATAGATTGTTTAAATAACGCCAGTTGGTCTCGGGAAATGGTATCATTTGGTAATGAAGGAGCTGCTAAATCGTGCCAAAGTTTCATCCGTTGCAGTTTCAACTTGGCAAGGGTTGTCTGTAAAGCTTGCTGCTCACGCAGAATTCGTTGCCATTGAGATTGCAAGCTTATTTCTCGCTGTTGTCGTAATTGCAATAACCTTTTTATAACCACGCGCTCAGTGTCAGAAAATTGATCTTTCATATAGCCTAAACCAATTGGCTAAGATTTTCTATCGTCTGGCAAAATGAAACTAATTCATCGCGATCTTGACGAAGAAATTGATTAATTGTGTGATTTTTTTCAATTGCTTCATCGGTATCTTTATCTTGCCCTGATTGATATTCACCAACACGAATTAATAGCTGAACATCTTGAAAAAGTGCTCGTAATTGTCGTAAGCGACGCGCATCTAGACTATGTTGCTTACTAACAATATTATCCATAACTCGGCTAACACTAGCGTTCACATCAATAGCGGGAAAATGTCCTGCGGCAGCTAATTGTCGAGATAAAACAATATGCCCATCTAAAATAGAACGAACCTCATCAGCTACAGGTTCATTCATATTATCACCTTCTACTAACACGGTATAAATAGCACTAATACTACCAACCTTAGCCGGTCCAGCCCGCTCTAATAAAGCGGCCATATGAACAAACACACTAGGCGGAAAACCATTGGCAACCGGCGGTTCCCCTGCTGCTAAACCTATTTCCCGTGCCGCACGCGCAAAACGGGTTAATGAATCCACCATCAACAATACCCGCTTACCTTGATCACGGAAATATTCAGCAATGGTGGTTGCCGTCAAAGAAGCTTTCATTCTCTCTAACGGTGGACGATCGGAGGTAGCGACAACTAATATGGTTTTTTTTCGGGCTGAAGCAGGTAAATCGTTATCGAGAAATTCACGCACTTCACGTCCACGCTCACCAACCAAAGCCAATACGACCACATCGGCTTCACAGCCCCGAGCTAACATACCGAGTAGCGTACTTTTGCCGCCACCCGCGGAGGCAAAAATACCGATCCTTTGACCAATACCCAGCGTCAAAATACCGTCTATCGCTTTAATGCCGGTTGGCAAAACTTCACTAATCAACTGACGTGTTAATGGATCAGGAGCAGCATTATGATTACTACGCCATTCTCCAACGATCGGCATTTTTTCTAACGGCCGTCCTAAACCATCCACAATTCCACCTAATAAATTCTCCCCTACCCGCACTTGATGCCCATGGCCTAAACGTTCAACATAAGCTCCGGCCACTAATCCGATGGTGGACTCAAACGGTGACAACCAAGCTTCTTGCTCTTTGATTGTAATGACCTCTGCCGCTAATCGATTATCAATCAGACATAACTCACCTTGCTTGGCGCCTGGCAGTGTCACTTTAACCAAATTAGTGAATACTTCCTGTACCTTACCAAGACATCGATAAGGGAGAATATCCGTCAATGGCTGAAATAAAGGGGTAGCCATCGCTTGAGTGATCTTTACTTTATCCAGTGAGCGCATCCAGTTTCTCCCCGGTAATATCAACTTGAGCAAGAACTTTAATATTGGCATCTTCACCAATTTCTTGGAATGAAAGTACGGCAGTTGTTGTCAATGCTGGCTCGATAATTTTGCGTAGATAACGGCGTACATCAAGTGAAGTTAGCACCACACAAGCGACCTGAGTTGGTAATTTTTGTTTTATGGCAGCAATGATCTGCTGCTCTTGTGCAGGTTCAAGGGCACAATAAGATCCTATCGCAGATTGACGAATAGATTCTCGAATACTATTTTCAATCCCATCACCAACTAACAGCATTGGGATCCAGCCCTCTTCACTTGTAAAGCGCCTGCGAATATGACGGCGAAGTGAAACCCGAACATACTCAGTCAACATTACCGTATCTTTTTCTTTTGAACCCCATTCAACCAGCGTTTCAAAAATGGTTCTTAAATCACGAATAGAAATCTCTTCTTCAACTAAACGTTGTAAAATATCAGTCACTTTACTAATCGGCAGTAAGCGCTGTAACTCCTTTACTAATTCGGCATAACGCATCTCCATCGCATCCATTAGATAGCGCGTTTCCTGTATACCTAAAAACTCTTTACCAAAGTGATAAATTACCTTTTCTAGCAAATAGGTGACAATCTCTACCCCTTTATAACCGGCGGCCGGCGACAATGATGGATGATCACCCGCCAACCAATAGATTGTTTGATGATTAAAAATCAGCTGTTCCTGACGTACTTTAGGTAAATCTATTGGTTGAATTAATAAAATTGCCGCTGGATCTATTTCTGTCTTTAAGACAGGTTCTTGATATAACAGTATTTGTAATGTGTTTGTCTCTTTTGTATCGACCTGCAACTGTATTTCAGGTAAAGGCAAGCCTAATTTTTCAAATAATTGCCAACGTAAACTTTGCAATTTGTCAGCCATAGCCTCGGTCATTATCTGTTGTCCAATAATGACTAACAGTGGTATTGTGCCTGGTATCACCTCCCGAGATACCTGCTCTGCGTCATTTTTTGCTGAGCTATAAACATGACTTGAGCCTTTTTTCACTTTTGCGTTACGCTTCATCCAATAAAAACAACCAAATAGCATCAAAGCTAATGAACCAAATATAAACCAAGGAAAACCCGGGATAATGGCGAAAACTAATAAAATACCTGCGGTCATTTGCAATGACATAGGTTGACTGAGTAGTTGTTGAACTAAATCGCCTGCCAGATTATTCTTTTTCTCGCCGGGTACCCGAGTAACAATTAATCCTGCGGTTATTGAAATAAGCAATGACGGGATCTGCGCAATTAATCCATCTCCGACCGACAAAATAGCATAAGTATTCAATGCTTCCGTCGCCGACATATTATGTTGGATCACACCAATGGCAATCCCACCACAAATATTGGCCAAAATAACAATTACGCTGGCAATGGCATCCCCTTTGACAAATTTCATAGCGCCATCCATTGCACCATAAAGCTGGCTTTCCTTTTGTACCAATGCTCTTTGCCGTTTGGCTTCAGTTGCATCAATAATACCTGCCCGCATATCGCCATCAATACTCATCTGTCTGCCAGGCATACCATCGAGAGAAAATCGCGCACTCACTTCAGCCACACGTTCAGAGCCTTTAGTAATAACAATGAACTGTACGATAGTGATAATGGCAAAAATAATGATCCCAACCCCAAGATTACCGCCAACCACAAAATTACCAAAAGTATACACGATCTCACCGGCATCATGTTGTAATAAGATTAGACGGCTAGTACTGATAGTCAATGCTAGACGATACAGTGTGGTAATCAGCAACATGGACGGAAAGGCAGAGAAGTCAAGCGGATCACGAATATAGATAGCCATCATAAACAAAATGATCGATAACCCTAAGTTAATCGCTATTAATACGTCAATTAAGGTAGTTGGCAGCGGCAAAATCATCATGAATACTGACAGCATTAACATGGCGCTAAGGATAATATCTTGACGTCCTGCAATTTGAGATAGCCAACGAGTTATTGACATTATCAGCTGGATCCTTTAGGTAACTGAGAAAGAAATTGACGCTGTCTTTGACACAAACGAAATAAAAAAAGACCATCACTTTCTTTTGGGCACCATCCGCTCACATAGGATCGATGGCGAATAATAAATACTCGCTGCGGGATCCCCCAAAACCGCTCTGGTTGATTAAGTTTTAATGCTTGTAGTAGATCAAAATCTTCCTCTTTTAACAACCAACTGGTCATAAGAAAACGTTCTTCAATAATTTCAATACGCAGGCCAAAAGGTGGCCAGTGGCATTCAATTGCCGTTGAAATTTCGACTATCCTGTGATTGAACAAAGAGAAAAAATGTTCAAGATTACGAGCCAGTTGCAATTTCATGATCTTCCCTCTTTACTATTAAATTAAGCATGCAAAAGGAAGCTCTGGCTTCGTATCCGGTAAATACCTGAAATAAGTTCACAGCAAGCAAAATGAATTATTGCGCCAACAAAGTTAAAATTAACGAAAAAATATTTACAGGCGCAATAAAACGATTAATATGTTAAAAATAGCTTAATTAAATCAATAAATTACTCTAACTTACGCAAATCTATAACGACTTCAGGCAGCTAAATCATTTTTATCTGCAGCTGATAAAATCAGGCAACAACAAGTTTTGATTGGACAAGGACCTCATCAATATCATCCAAACACTTTGTCAATTCCTGGCTATCGATCTCTTGCCAATCATTTAATTGTTGCAAAACCTTATTCAGTAATTCAGCTCGCTCTTTTTGCTGTTTAATGGCTATTTTCTGCTGTATTTCACTCCCCCAATTTTCTAGTTGTCGCATAAAAGATTGAGTATGATCCTGCTTTGCCACCTGTTTAAGTGAAATATGTTTTTCAATATCCGCTAACTGAATATCTAAATGTTTAGCAACAGTTTTCCCCTTATATTGCTTGTCAACAAATCGCTGTAACGCTTCTTGGATACGTTGTTCGGTCATTTTACCTTGCGCATATTCATATGCCTGACGAAGACCAAGGAAGTCGCTATTTTTTAGTAAACTTAACCCACTATAGCCAAGGTAACCGCCTAATATCACTGCTATCAATGCGCCGATGCCTAATACTGCTAACCCTACTCCACCTGTTCCTACAGTGAATATCACCGCAGCCACCGCAATGGTGGCTGAAATGGCTGCTGTACCCGCAATTGCCGTGACACTAAATAATTTTGCTTTTATATCTATTTGCCGCCAAAAATTAGTGGTATCTTGCCACCAGCGGCGAAGAGTTCCGACTTTGTTGGTTTCAAAACAATCGCGCCCCAAAGTAGCTATATCTTGCAGTAACTGGCGTTTCATCATACGACTCACTACCGAAGTAGCACGTTGCTGAAAACTACCCTGTTCACGAATACCTAACATCAGTGCATTAACCATCACTTCGGTATTACGATGCGCTGATACTGTTAAGGCTATTTTCTGTTCCACCCAAGTTTGTATAAAGCCACCGATCATATTGGTTGCCCAGCTGGCGTCCAAAAGTGTTGCCAGTGAACTGACTAAACCACTTTGAACGCTGCCTTTAATGCTGCCGGCAAGATAAGGTAATAAATGAGTAAAATGTAATAATGCAATCATTTCAGGTGTCATTGAGTATGATGGCTGTAAGGGAAGTAGCTCTCTGGTACCCAGGACAATATCTTTAACTTGATTTTCTACCGTTACAGTTTGCCAAACCGAACTAACAGCAGCAGCAAGATCGGCACCAAACAAACCACTATTGGCACTAATAATTTTATAAGCATGAGTAATATCCTTAGCTAGCGCTTGTGATTCCATTGGGTGTGCCATTACCCAACGATGAAAACTACTAAATGCCACGGAAATCCCCTGATACTTATCAGTATTCAGTGCTTCGACAAATCGGGAAGGATTGAGTACTCGCAATAGCGCTTGATAAGCCTCCATCAACGTTTGCATGCCATTTTTTGCTAGCTGGTGCTGTAAAATCAAGGTTCTCAAATCAGGTCTATATTCGCCTAACCATCCTCCCCAATCTCCAGTAATATTTTGCACTACCCAATGCCGCCATGCTTGTACACTATAGTAGTCACCCTCTGGATACCCCCCCATTTTATTTACCTGTCGATCAAAACGAACCAGCAACAGTAAAGCAGCCTGATACTCTTCATCTAGCGCGGCAATCGCTTGTTCAATGTCTTGTAATTCACTCTCCTTTGATAAATACTCTTTAACCTCCGAATCAGCTTCTAATCCGTCCGTCTTCTGCCAGCTTTCATCGCCAAAGCAATCGTCTAAATGCGCTGCCAACATCGACAGTTCTTCATTTAGAATTTCTTCTTGCAGACTAAGATCATAGATAGCTGAATCAAATTTCCGTAACTGAGGTAAAAAAGCCAGATAACCTTGTTTATTGAGCTCCCTAACTTGCTGAATAGTAATATCTTGCAATTTTTTCAACTGATCAACATAGTGGTCTTGTTGCTCATATTGCTGTTTAACACTTTGCCAAACCGTTGTCGCTTCCTGTAATAAACGTAAATGCTGCATCTGCTCGCTAATTTGTTTCAGCTCTTTTTCAAAACGGCTGCGCACTTTACCTACATTTAATCTTTGGGTTAGAGATTGTAATGCGGCATGATAATCCGTTAGTGTCACCACTTTGTCAATTAAAAAAGGCAAATACCGCTCAGGTGATGCCATTAATCGAGATGGCAACACACGTTGTTTCACATCATAATGGAAACATATGGCAGATTGGCCACTTTCGCTATCATACAATTCTTCAAACCTACAGGCTTTATCTTGCGTATTGAGCACTTTTCCCGCCAAAGCAACCAATTTTTCTTCTCTTGCTAATTGCTGAATTTCAGCTTCACATTCCGGCTCTATCTCTAAATCATCGATATTTACCGCTCCATTAGCAATAAGGGTTTTATCTTGCAGATTACAACTCTTACCACTAATGCCAATTAGCATTACTGCTACATACTGCTCATGTAAGGGGTTCTCTGTGTCGGATTTATTTAACCAATTAGTCAAAAGCGCTGATTGACTACGAACATTTTTCCGTTTTTCATCAAATCCCAGACGCTGTTCAAGAACCTCTTTAATATTTTTTGCTTGAACCTGACTTTGCTTTAGTACCTGAATAATTTGCTGATAAATCCCGAACTGAATTTTATCTTTTTCTTCTTTAAAAGGGATCGCAACATGACCAGCTAATTCAGGACGCTCAATCTCCAAAATAGCCACTAAATTTGTCAGTTCAGAGGATGAAGGTAATGGTAATCCGGCCTTCGTCCATAATTCAGTTAATTGTGCCTGCCATTCATCTATTGAACCCGCTTGATCAAACATTTCAATTAGCTGATGGCTGAGTAATAACACCGATTCTGATGTTAAATTCCTAAGTTCCTCAGGCAAATTCTCAAAACGGGCATTAATGATCTGCCGCTCTATGATGGTCTGCTGCCAAAATTTAGGTAATATTGCCAGCTGTACAGCAACTGCGGCAATGTGCTTTTTCTGCGCTAAAACCTGCTCCAATAAAGAAGTCAGATAAACTTGTTGGGAAACTGGAACAGTAAGACAACATTGTTCAATGTCATCTAGTGCTTGCTGATAACAATCAAGATAATTTTTTAATTTGCTATAAAGATTAGAAAATTCATCACCTTGGTGACGTATATCAGTTAAAGCTAACAAACGTGAAGATGCACTTCGATATTCATTTTTTTCAACTAGCTGATGATAGCTAGTAATAGCTTGCTGCACTTTTTGAATATTTTTATCTTCCAAATAAAACCAATTACCAAACCTAGGTATTGTAGTTGGAATAGATAAATAGCCAGGCCCCCCCTGATTGACTAGTCGTTTTATCGCATTGCTACACTGGATCAGTAAAGAGACTTTATAATTAGTATCTTCAGCTTGATGATCAGACATTGGATGCTCTTGACTCATGGCTAACAATATAGATTGTGGAATAAATTCTATTTTATGCGCAGCCAATGGTGTCTTTTGTGATAAATCTAGTCTAGGTAAAGTTTGTTCAACGGTGACGACACCGTATCTTTCCGCTAACGAGCGTAAAAACACGGTTAATTTCTGTTGAGCTGTGATGTTAAGACGCGCAACATAGGCCCGAATCGCATTTTCATTTTTCAGAAAAGGCAGTTTAGCTAATGTACTCAACACATGATCATTAAAACTCATTTTAGCATGAACCAAACTTGAACTGCCTTGATCCTGTTGACCTAATATCAAAAAAGGATCAGGCCACGAATGTTTTGAAAATTCACCTGATTTAATAATCATATAACAACCTATATTATTAGCTCCGGACACTGACTAAATTCACGGTAAAGCGCTTCATAGCAAATTGTCGCGCGTTCAAACCACACTAATAGCTCTTCACCACTCGCAGGAACCGGCCAATTAACCGCATAGAGTAAAGTTCGCTGCGCTGAATCATAGCCAACAGCTCCGTCATTATTTTCAACTAATTGCATATTGTGGTGCATACAATTAATGAATAGTAAATGTGCTTTTTGCTCATCAATCTGTCCTAAAAAACAATACAACTGCCAATAAGTTCCTTTGGCATGTATGGACATCATTAATTGATTATCAAGTAACAAAGTACATTGATCACTCCCATCCCATACCAAAGGTAAGCCTAATAATTGACCAAAACGGGCAAGTACACTATCTTCTTTGCGCATTTCTCCCTTCCTTTAAACAGCTACTCATCATTCCACTGTTCAAGCAGTTGTAACATGACTTCTAGAATATGCTCTTTTTGTTCTGGATCGCGATAGCAAGCTTCACTCATGACCACCATAATTTCGTGCCATTTACGCAAAAAAATTAAACGTTGCAACGTTGTTAATGGTAATTTAATTATCAACTGTGCTAATGCCTCAGGATAAATCCAACCTTGCTCTAATAATTCAATACTGATTTCTGCAACAGTATCATTTGCTAGATTGAGTGTGCGGGATAAATAAGCACAGTGCTCGCTAAAAGCTAAAAACAGCCACAAGCGACGTAAATCATCAATCGTAGTTACCAATTTAGTCATATCTAACTGCTCATGACTCACTAGAGGCTCTGATATTGCACGTATTAATAATTGAATAGTCCGCCGTCGATCTTTATGTTCTTGTAATAATTTAAACCAATGACTTAGCCCTTTTTCTCCGCGAGCAGCATGCTGATAGAGTTGACGAAAAGCTTGCAAACGTGAAGTATCTATAGCCATACCTTGGGTAGCCGCAATTAACGCCAATTCAATATCTTCTTCGGCTAACAATGACATTAAAAACTGTTTGATTTTCAAACGTTCAGATAAGGCTAAACTTGTCATACTCAGTAATGTTGTTAACAAAAAAATAAGCTGTCCTTTATCTAAAGCAATATGAGGAATTTGCTGTAAAATCTTTTCGCCATCTTTAAAGGAGAGGAGTTGTTTAGCAATCTGTTCTATAAACCCTAGTTGCTTTTCATCTAATTGCTGTAAGAGTTTTTCTACACCATTAAATAATGCACTTTGCTTTTTACTTGGATCGGATATTTTTTTCATCACTTGGCTTAAGCCTAAGCTTAAACCTTCTAACGTTTCTTCCAACGCTTCAGCACGTACTTCCGCTAATGCAATACTCGCTTGCATTGCCGTACTCTCTGCTGGTAAAAAACTTGCTGACTGCTTGCTATCTTGTAGAGATTGAAGATCGAGATAATCAGATTTATCAATTCGCATCACAAGTTTCTCTCAAATGCGTTTTTTCCATTGTGGGAACACAGGTTTCTAGTAGCCGATGAAGGTGTTCATATAAATCAAAGCGTAATGTCATACAACTTGAACTAAGTTCTGCTTGCCATGGTGAAAAATCAGAACGGATCCTAATTTGCATTTGCTCAGAAAATACTTTACGCAACGCATCTTCCTGTTCCGGTGAAACACTCAATACCAAACTTTGTTTGGTAGTTGCTTCACTAATCTGCTCAGTAATCTGGGTAATTAGATTTTCACTAATATTTTGTTTTTGACTCCAAACTTTGATGACTGATTTTACTTGTTGACAAATTCTTTCCTGTAACACGATAACTAATTGTTTTTCCAACTCTGACTGTTCAACAAGCCAATTTATACTTTCTGCAATTATTTCTTGCCGCAATTGTGCTCGCCACTCTTTTTCTTGCTTCTTAACGGTTATTTCTGCTTTAGCAACAATCTGTTTTGCTTCCAGCAGAAAAGCATCACACTCTTGCCGCACTTTATCTGCATATTGCTTAATACGTTGCTTGGCTTTCTGCTCCCGCCTACATTCAGCTAAACCTTGCTCAATTTCATCAGGTGTGATTTCCAATGTTTGCTTTAAGAGCTCAAACTCTTTAACTAACACTAAAAATCCATTCATAAGAAACGCTCCAAACGAAATAACCAGCGAACAGCTTGCTCAATCTGTTGTTGTGAACAGATCATTTGGTCCTCTAATGGAGCAAAATACCAGGCCAAAAGCGGCGCAAAATCTTGTCCCTGCCAATAATGAGAAAAAACATTTAAAGCATAAAGGTGTGCCTGCTCAAGGAACTCCTCAACTAACCAAGGTACCGCAACTGTGTGGCTCTCTGTCGGCCATAAAGCGATTAATTGCTTAATCTGTTCCTGACTTAATAAGGTCGCTAAACGTGACCTATAAGCACTATCCCACAAATAGTGAGGATATGGATTACAAACTAATCCAACGACGGTAAATAAAAATGCTTTTTTCGTTAATAACGAAAGCCAGGACTGTATATTTTCCGGTACTTGACGATATAAAGTTGGCTGAAATCCCAATCGATTAAGTATCAATTTATCTAAACGTCGTTTTAATTCATTGCTAATTGGGTAGAGAGACTGCCATTCATTAAGTCCAAGCCATTGCCACCATTCAGTATGCATTACCTCGCCTGGATGGGATAATAAATAATTAAATCTCACTGCAAACTCAGTCATTAAGATTTATCCTTACGGCGTCCAAATATTAATACTGCAAACACCACAATAAATATCCCGGTAAAAGTTAATAAGATTAACGTTTTATTAGCTACAATGTAATTCTGTATATATTGCCATTGCTGATCAATTTCAATTTTCTGTGGTTGATAACGGAATTCAGCAGTTTGCAAAAACAAACTAATTTTATCGGATTGCAAACCTGATATCGCATTCTTAATTAAATTGCGAATTTGCGCTTCAACACCACTCATATTGACTTCTGGTGAATATTTAATGTAAACCGCTACTGACTTTTCTGGTGTGGTATTATTAATATTACCCTCACTATTGTCCGCCTGAGCAATAGACACTCGTGCACTAATGACACCGTCCATACTTGATAACGTACGCTCTAGTTGTTCTTCTTTAAGATAACGCATTTTTGCTTCTTCTTGAGCAGGAGAAGAAACTAATTGACCCGCTGGAAAAAGATCCTCAATACCAACATATTGCGTTTTGGGGTAACCATTTTGCCTAAGTATTTCCACCGCATCGATGAACTTATCTTTTTCAATTTGCAATGTCACTTTGCCTGTTTTGCTATCAATTTCAGAATTAACATCAATGTGATTTAACATCAACAATGCAACCATCTGATTAGCTTCATTTTGGGGCAAATTTCGATATAACTCGACCTTACAACCGGTCAGGAACAACACCAATAATAAACATAAATACTTTAAGTATTTCATTGCATTGTCACTAATTTATTAATAGATTGAGCAAGACTTCCTGCCGTTTTAGCTGCCATATCCACTTCAAGAACGGCTTTCATTATCATTGCTTGTCCTTGAACGGTTTGGGTAGGTGACAGCGCCTGAGCCGTCGACTCGACAGTTGATGGAAGAATTGTCCCTAATGCTGTAGTTTGTCCTTGACCATGTTGCATTAATTGATTGAATTTTTCAACTAACTGGATATCAGGATTAACCGCTTCTGTCGCCTGGCTCTTCATCAAATGGATGGGGGCTACTGCTTTAATGTCCATTTTCATCTCCCTCTAATAAAGTATAAATTTGCGAATGATTGGCCATATCAGCAGGCAAGGAAAATAAACAACGCAATCCTTCAGCTTGATTACTTTTCATGCCTGTTAATGAACGCATCGCGGCACTATTTTCACCTAAAGCAAAGTAGACTAAACTGCTACATAGCGCAAGCGCCTCTTCGTCGGCAATCAATTCAGGAAACACGGCTAAAATGGCATAAGCCTGTTTTATTAATCCATGGTTGGCAGCAGCAATTGCAATCTCTACCAATAACTGTTTATCTTCTTTTTTCATATTTTGGCAATAATCCCTTGTATCATGTCTTTAACCACTTTGATCAAAGCGCTTTCGTAACCGATAAAATTGGAATATTGCTGTACCGCAAACTGCATCTGTAGCATCTGCTCAGGATTACTAGGATCAGCGTTGGCGATTTTACTTTTAATATCACCAGCCGCATTAGCAGATAGTTGCGATAATTGGTTGATAATAGCATTGAAATCCATAATTTTACCCTAACGTCAAATTAAGCATTGTTAGCCAAAACTTTATCCATCTCATTTTTAAAATATTAATAAAAATGGATGTAATTACTTATTACCAAACGATATAAATAATGCTATTAAACTTGATCAAAACACTTAACGATGCATCAGTATTCAAATCTTTTTAAAACTAAAAACCTATGCAACTCTATCCATTATTAATATTTCTATATTAGTGTTTTATTGTTATTTAATGACTTATCTCTGTATTATTTCTTTACTTTATATAATATAGTTTGGTGGGTAATATTAAATTTCTATATCCGGTATTCACCTGAAATATTAATAAAAAATAAACGACTTATCATCAAAGTTAAATTTAATAGGATAAATACTAATAAATAGATAGAACTGAATGGAATAGTTAAATTCGATATAACTAATTAGATTTATCGTTAGATGATAAGAAATAAATTAGGATTTAAATATAGATAGAAAAGATTAATATATTTATTAAACTAAAAAATAAGTATATATTTTGAAAAAACTAACAGGCTGCAACAGAAATCGTTAATTTTTATTATCAACAGATTATCAGCTTAATTAGCAACATGAAATCTAAATATTGCAAAATAATACAGTAACTTTTAGCTATTATTATTCTAAATAATGATAACATCTATGCATATTTAGTTTTATAAGATTGAACCTTTTTCTTTTCCAATCCAAGTTCATACTCCAATTGACGATTTTTTTACTCTAATTGGCCAAATCTAATTGATATTGTTGCTCTCTGTGCTGCTGTGCAAGTCCATATTACATTTCCTTTGATTTGCTTATCCTTTGCTGCTACATTTATTGTTCCTGGAGCAGATTTTTTCTCTCAACTGCATTGCCCAAAGCCCCAGACGCCTTTTTTGAGGTAAATGTACCGACGCTGCTACTCATCAATTTAGTCGCAGAGAAAGTGCTACTCAAGGCACCCAATGTTGCTGTCGTAACCGCACCACCGGAACATAATGTACCGACAATTAAGCCAGATCGTAAAAAAGCACATGTATACTTAGCCCAGTTTTCATCTCTATCACTTGTCATACCTACCTTATTGATCAGCCGATAGACACCATTAGCTATAGCATAAGATCCTAACCTCAACCCTTTTCCACCCTTAGCTTTACTATGCCAATCAACGTAAGCACACAGCATCAGCAACTGCCAGACCAAATGTAATACTTGAAACCAACAAGTAAGGGAATTGTCGCTCCGGCAGTAAATAGGGTAGCAGCTATCGAAAGCCCTAAGCCAATGACTACTGCAATCCCCAAATTTAATAGCTCTTTAAAAAAATAACGTTTAGCGATTTCAACGTCTTGCTGTTTAGCTTCATCATAAGCATATTCGATCCCTTCGCGTTTTTTACCAAGCGATGAAGTTTGTATTTTCCAGCCTAACTCTTGTTGCTTTTAGTTAAACTCCTGCAAAATATTGCTCAGTTTCTTTAATACTTCAGTTAACTTAATGATCAATTTTCAGTGCTCTGAGCAATGGTATCCATACTACTAACGCTATAGAGCCCACTGTTACCAAAATCATCATACTTATCGACTGAAACTGGTTTAGCGGACCTTAATTGAATATCACTCATAACTCCCTCCGACTAAAATTATCTGAATAATGGGTATAGCCATTTCTTCGCGCGTTTTACACCCTTCTTCTTGCTCACGCTGCTTGCTAGGATGCTTTTATATCGTTGTTTTATTGATCATTATATTTCGCTATCAGCGATAATAGCAAAACATCAGCATCGATTATCTTTTTATGATCAACTATCAATTAGCCACTAAATTTTACTTTTTCATAATCAATGTCAGTCTGATAATGTATAAATTTTAACTAAGGTAGCATTATCAATGCCATTACGATTATCAAAATTCAGCTATTTGATTACTAAATTACGATTAGTAATAGCTAATTGAAAGAACCACAGCATAAAATTTTGCTGCCACTAAACTGTTGAACTAGCAATGCGTGCTTGCCGTTTCACTAATCGTCCTACTTACACCCGCTAAGGTATCACTCTGCTTATCTAATAAATCTTTGATCGTTTTACCTTGCTGTTCTTTCGCTTTATCGTACCAATCAAAACAGAATTCCATAAAGTTTTGTTGCTAGATCAATGCTTCAATCTGTTTTTGTAGTTTGGCTTTTTCTAGGCCAATGATACCGCTAGTCACCGTTTTACCTGAACTAGCCGTAACATATACCAAATCGAGAGAAACAAGAGTACAGGCTTTGATAGCTTGTTTGATCTCTTCATTACGTATTAACTTAGTGACACTTTCTTAGTTAGTTCTTCTGAGGTTATTTACACCCTTTTTTCTACTGCCTAGGTAGCGATCTTCTCAACGGATTGGGTCACCAATGCTTGAATCGCCTCTTTACTGAAAGCTTTACTTAATTATTTGGCGATCTGTTCAGAGACTTGCTGACCAACTTTCTGAGCAGCAATAGTTGATATTTCTTGTGGTGAATTTTTGACCACTTCTTCAACTAATTTAGGCGCCGCTTCTTTCATGGTTTCCCCTGCTATTTTGGCTATCGTTCTGGTCACCGCTATCGCATGTCCAGCCAGGAAAATATCTAACGCCATCGCAACAACTTCGACGCCCAACTGAACTTTACCAGCCATATCGGCAACTTCCTGGCATTTGTTCTTATCTGCGCCTAACAATATGATCGTTTCAGCCGCTGCTTTGACCATTCCTGTGATACCTGCAGTCAGATAAAATGTGCCACTGACAATTTCTAATGAACCACCAAACCACATACCAACAGCGATCCGAGCAGCACCTTCAATCAGCTTTAAGTGCGCTATAACCAGCCACTACCGCGCCAACAATCCCATCAAAAATAGCGCCTCTTTGCGCCTTTTCCGATTACTCAATTTGTTTGGACAACTGCTCTTGAAACTCTTTTACTCGTTTATCACCTAAGAATGCTTGGGTGTCCGTCATCAATTAGCTAGCTTTAGTTGCTGCATTAGCCGTATCACCAAATGTTTTCAAACTCAGGTTGGAAGCCAGTAAAATCATATCGTTAATGGACGCTTTCTAATTGATTTAATGTAGTACCATCATCAACTTGAAAGACACGTAATATGCGGGCAAAAGCCTATTTAGTTTGTTGATGACTAATGACGTCATTTTGCTCATCACGTTCCATATTCAACGAAACATATGTGGGCATAGACCATTCAGGTAAACTGGCTTTTTCAACTGGATTGCTATCATGAACACCAGGATTTTGTATATCCGCTACATTAATGGATAAAGTCACATTCATATTATTTATGGCACATTTCTCCCATTAAATCAGCTAACTTTTGGTTGGCATTTTCCCTGACTTCTGACCATTGTTCAGCCGGTAAGCAACGGCATACTCTTAGAGCAGCACGAAAAGATTTTTCTGCATATTGTAGATTACCAACTGCCAGATAACTGATGCCAGCAAAGTAAGGACTACGAGGATCTTGCAAACGATTCATGCCTGCACGACCAAAACAAAAAATAGCCTCTTCATGTTCATTCAGTTGTTGGCAGCAAGTTCCCAAAGCATAAACATATTCAAAATTGCCTTGATTAAGTCGCATTAGTAAGAAAAAAATTCGCTTGGCACCCTGATAATCGCCATAAGTCATAAGTTGCATAGCGTAACGGTAAAGTAGATCAAGATCCTTTTGATCAACATTTGCCAAACAACTCAACGCCCCACCTTGCTTTACAAAGTCAAGTAAAGTGGCAAAATCTTTATTATCCATTGCTTCCTCCCTAACGAATGTTTTGGGCAATCCATTTATTCATTTCTGCCAACACCGTTTGCATAATACTACTGATTAAACTGACAGTCACGTTGTAGCTTTTTTGCATCACTTTTTACAATTGCAGTTGAGATTGAGAAACAAAATCGGAAGCGCGGTTTGATACCGTTTCCAACGCCGCTTTGACCGCCCCTAACTTTCCTTGATCTAAAACACCGGTCGCGTCAATACATCAGCAATATGCTAGATATATTCACGGCTGATCTTTTGATAAGAACGGGAACACACTTCGGGTAATCCCCCCCCCCCAGATATAATCACTACACGGTTGTCCATCAACCTTAATACCATATTCATCCATATAACGAACAACATCTTGCCAACTAGCTAACTGCATCCCATCGGAGTCTGATTGTGTAATTTTCTCACGTAATTTAGCCAATAAAGCAGCGGTAGGATCATTTTGTTGCAGGAAATCATCAATCGTCATACCATCAACCGTGACACCATGATTTCTTATATAGTAGATAACATCAGGCGGTAAATTTTCCAGTGCTTTATCTCCCTACTTTAACAATTTTTGCTATGATTTCATCTACCCTACTAGCCATATTTTAAGCATCATGCGCCATTTCTAACTTGATTTACACCTGGTTATATTTCAATTACACCATGGCAGAAAATAAATTCATAAATAAAATAGAGAACCGCGATTCCACCGGATATAACATAATCTCCACTATTGGAATTATTGTTATTCACTTGCCCCTTATTAAGAGATAAAGCCTCTCTAATGCAGCTAGTTAAATGGATCACAGCGACTTCCACTTTTTAATTTGTCCGCGCCTTTCGTTAACTCCTAAATCGGTTTATCAACGTATATTTTGGGCAATCGATTTATTCATTTCCACCAACATCGTTTGCATACTATTAATTAAACTGACTGTCACGTTGTAGCTTTACATCACTTTTTGCAATTGCAGCTGAGATTAAGAAACAAAATCAGTACCGTTTTCAACGCCGCCTTGACCGCTTGTAACTGACCTTGGTCTAACTTTGCTACATATGTTTTTATATAATCATTGATTGATATATCATCAACGGTAATACCGTTATCACGCATATAGTTGACAACATCATCAGATAGCTAGCCGGCCGCTTTGTCGCCTTTTTTAGAGATATCAGCAATGATTTTTTTATCAACCCGATTAGCGATATCTTGGGCACTACGGTAATACATCAATGCTGCATTTGAGCATATTTATATTGGCTATACAGATAACAAACTCATAAATATGTAGAGTACAGCAATACCGCCGGATAATATTGAATCACCATATGCAGAGGTATCTTTAATTCCATTAAGAGATCCAGCATTGACAGAATAATTACCTGATGAGTTTAATACTTCATTAGTCATAATTTAGCCCTCATAACTAACTATAAGATTTAAGAGTTTTCCTTTTTTTATTTACTGCAGCGCTTGATCCTAACAATGTTTTATTTCCATTATCAGAATTAATTGATTTAAAAGTTTTCTCTATAACTTTAAAATTTTTTTCAAGGAGGTTAATCTTAGCAAAAATATCCTTTTGGCATTTATCAATACCTTCAGGAAATGCTTGTTTTAATTTTTTTAACTTACATTGTGCGGTTGCATTATGGCTAGCTTCTTCATTCAATTGCTTAATTTCTTGTTGCAAAGATTTAAGCTCTTTCATTTGCTCAAATAACAAAGAGCGGCGAGAATCTAAATCTGATATTAATGCTTGAATATCATTAAACATAATTATATCCTCTAGTTAAAAAGTTATTGATAATAAAAATAAACTTATAACAATAAAAAATAGAAAAATAAATATTTATTTAATTTTGCTTTTTATATCGTTGCGCTAAAATATTAATAATCTGTTTTGCTGCTTCTACAGCCTCCAATAATAACAACGAAGATTTCGCGTCATTTTGTTCTAGACTTTTTTGGCAGTCATTTAATTGCTGTAAATAAATTGCTTGATATTCTGGTTGTTGCTTTAAATTCTCTTCTAATTTTGTGATACATGTCATATGACGCCCTAAAAAGAAAATGGAATATGAACAGAATTACCATCACAATTTAAATCTAATCCGGTAAAATCGATGTAACTAACAACATAACCATTGTCCAACTGGCTATTATATTTAAGACGTATACCATTACTTAACTCAACAAAAGGTATTTTGCTATTACCTCCATAACTGACCACCTGAGCAGGAAGATAATCACTTAAATTTTCGCGAACAGGTATATTTTCAATTCGTACATCCATATGCTGCCCCGTTGAAGTGGAAAGTGAAGCAACTAGCTCATGTATTTTCTGTTCTTTATTCTGGTCGCTCAAACCGGTGATGATGATACTATCTTGGCGAGGTTCAACCATCAATCCATTTAATAACCCTTTACTACGTAACGTATCGATTAATTGCTGACTAAAACCCCCAACAGCATTGATCACCTGCCAATGACGTAAGCCATTTAATTGTCCAAGCTGTTGGGTAACATTATCCCATTGTTTGCCAGACTGGATCGCGCCTGAAATAAGAATATCTCCTGTTTCTTTACCGGTTGTCACTTTCGCATACAAATAACCATTAGCGACCAGAACTGACTGCACATTTGCCACGAGCTGATCAATACAAATGGTTTTGTCACGAAAACGAATACCATGAAATTTTAATTCGCTTTCTAATCGTGACAAAGCAATAAAGTTTTTACAATAACCACTCAACGTTAATCCACCACTACTATCCCATTGTGACTGTATCTGTACTAATTCAGGTGCCAACAGCTTCTGTTTTAGCCAAATATGAGGATCAAACAAGGTGGTTGTTGATGGTGGTAATAACAATACAAATAAACTTGCCAGCAAGATAAAGAGTGAAAATCCCGTCCACAGAAATAAACTCCATTTAGTTTTGCCGGCAAGTTTGGTTTCAGGTAACGGGCGCCATTGTAATGATTCATCTGCTCGTCCAACCATAAAACCGATACCTGCTAGCACAATGACTTGGTTTAGCGGAAATGTCATGGGGCCAGTATGAATCCCACCTTCAACTAATACCGTCATAGGCTGATTAAGCGTAATACCTTGTGGCTGTACCGTCAGTGATAAAGAGGAATGACCCGTTAATGGTGCAATAATGTCACCATCGATGCCCATGGTCAGATCGCCTTCAGGCAGAAACAATTCTCGGCCTTGCATCGGACCATTTAACCATAGCAATTTATAATCGCTTGCCATGATTAACCTCCTTGATTGATAGGCTCTGCTTTAATTAAAAACAGACGTATCACACTCTGTTTTCTACGACCCTCACTCCTGAACAAACCGCCAACCAGTGGAAATCCCCTAATAATGGAATTTTATTTTGTACCGTTTGGTCTTTATCTTGTACAAACCCACCGAGTAATAAACTTTCACCGGCATTCAGTGTTGCTTGTGTTGCTATCTCTGAATTCCATGATTAACCTCCTTGATTGATAGGCTCTGCTTTAATTAAAAACAGACGTATCACACTCTGTTTTCTACGACCCTCACTCCTGAACAAACCGCCAACCAGTGGAAAATCCCCTAATAATGGAATTTTATTTTGTACCGTTTGGTCTTTATCTTGTACAAAGCCACCGAGTAATAAACTTTCACCGGTATTCAGTGTTGCTTGTGTTGCTATCTCTGAATTCTGTATTTGCGGTAATGGCTCACTATCATTAATCGCCTTCGCTTGCTGGCCATCTTCGATATTGAGTGATAACATGACTTTTTTGTGACCATTGCTATCAATCAATCTAGGGGTAACACGAAGTAATGAGCCAGCTGTTACCGATTCCAGTTTTGCTACCTTATCGCCCTGTAATTTAGTATAAAAAGTAATATTCTTATCTAACACGGCTTGAACATTATTAAGCGTTACAACCGATGGGCGAGAAAGTATTTTCGCCTTAGAGGTTTTCTCTAATACATTCAAGCGCACCATAAAATTGCTGGTATTGCCAATGACCGTTGAAAAATTATCACTACCTGATACACCTTGGTTAAAAGAAATCGTTCCACCACCAATTTTTGCGTTGGCCGACCAGTCAAAACCTAATTGATTAAAATCTGATGCATCTACATCAATAATCGATACAGATACTTCAATCATTATTGGGACGATATCAAGCTGTTTAATCAACGTGCTATAAAGCCCCATGTCGTGCTTATTACTGCTAACCACCACCGCATTCTGTCTTGGATCCGCGGCAAATGACGTGGTATCTTGTTGTGCATTTACCCCATTTGCATTACTTTGATTCATCTGTTTCAGAACACTGACAATACCCGGCACTGTTACATCTTGTTTACGATATTGATAAACTGTATCCGTTGCTGAAGCATATTTAAGCGGGAAAATGCGTATTAAACGCTGTGTCTGAATATTTTGTTTCGCCTCTTGATCAATCTGATTAATAAATCGAGTTACTTTATTGATACAATCAGGGGCACCATAAACTTGTAGCGCATTTAATCCATTAATCGATTTAACTTCACAACTATTTTTATCTAAAAAACCCGCTTTGCCCATATAGTTTAGCGCACGTTCACTTGATAAAGCACTGAGAGAAACAATTTGATTGTTCATTTCCTGTGCTTTATAAGCATGTAATACATCACCATCGTAATACCAGACTAAGCCATACTGTTGCGCTAAAAATGCCAGGATTTCCTTCGGTGTTTTGTTCTCAATTCGGCCACTGAAGGTATCTTGTATCTGTGGACTAATATCCATAGGAATACCATAGGAATTACCAATATCTCTTATTACCGATGCAAGTGGTGTGCCACGGCTGACATAAACAAAGGGGTCGCTGTCTTGCCAATGGATGGAAGAAATTGATGCAGCCTGCGCAACCATTGTGGTTAATAAAAATAAGCAACAGAGTTTGTTTTTCACCTTTTTATACTCCGATAGCGCAATGGTGGCGATATCACAGGTTGACACAACACTTCTTCCAAAAATTTAGCGAATGCCAGGTGACCACAAATAGATTGAATAAGTTGGTTATCATCAATATCTTTACCATAGGCTTGCCAAAGCATCCAATAGGAATGTCGATAATCTAACCCCATATTCCTTCCTTCTGGACAGCAAACAAGCACTAAACTTGCTTGTTGATACCATATTTTTGTGTTGGGCGGCATGATCTGGACGCCAACGGTGACACCAAAAGAAGACGATAACCAATGTGCATTCCTGCCCGCACAAATTGCGTTCCAATCGCTTTCTGTTTTTTCAACAAATTCAAACAATCCAGTTGCTGTAAATCTCTCTATCATCGTTTTGTCACCTTTTTACCTGTTAACAAGTATGAGTAATACAATATCTTTGTCGTATCAGGTAAATACCTTAATCTCACCGTTACATAAACAGATTAAAAATAAATAGAGAAATTAGAGTAGATTCTTAACCGCAATTTGCGTTATTGTTAATAAATTGTATGTATGTCTATTCTCATACGTTCTAGGATAAGAGAGTAATTATGAATACACATTGGTGTTCGTCCTTAGTGACTAAACTCACCTTTGCCTTTATTTCGGTACTCATTAGTTTATGGATACTTATCGAAATAAATTTTTATAACAATATCTACAGTGGTGCCATACAACATATTCTTATGACCTATCATCAAACGAGTAAAATTCGGGCTCATTTGAATCGTAATCTATTTAAACAGGCAATTACTGACATTCAGCAATTAGAACATCGTATTAGTGAATCCCAGTTTAAATGCCTACATTTTCCAGATCAACATGAACTGGTTGCCCGACAAATTAATATTTGCCATCATCCCATGGAAACAAATATGACTAATCTATGGACGCTACAAACTATTGGCACGTCAGGTCAACAAAGATATATTGATACATTTATTATTGAACCCGGTAAGAGTATCTCTATTTATGCGCTATCCACTATTGAACGTAATAATTTAACCAAACGAATAGCTGAAATTACAGCATTAGCAAAGCAACCAACAACAGATGGTTTTCGTTGGAGTGAGCCACTTTACGATACCGATAGCAAGCGTGCTTATGTACTGATGAGTTACACACCACCATCGCAAAAACCTAATCATCAACAAGTCGGTTTTGTGATTGATATCAATGATATGTTAGATGTTTCTAATATTTATCATGCTAGTGATATCAACTTTTTCCTTACTCCAAAAGGCGTTCTATCATTCAATACCGAGCTAAATATTTCTAAAAATGAGATTGCCTATATCAAAATGCTAATGCCAACTTATACTCATCGCTTAGGATCGCTTTATGGGATCGATATTGGCCATTATTATGCTATATCAGAACAAATCGATGGCCCAAATTGGCAACAAATTACATTAATACCTAAGGCGCGTATTAAACAAATTGCATATACTCCTTTTGTCCATGAATTGAAATGGTCATTGTTGTCATTTGCTATTATGACCATTGTGATGTTGTGGATCTTATTGCAATACTTGGCAAAACCTATTCGTCATTTCGTTAATATTATTAAACAAGATGTTCAACCAACCTTTAGTCGCCGTTTACCTGAATCACGTAAGGATGAACTTGGTGATATAGCCCGCGCTTATAACACACTACTTGATACAATCAAACATAGTTATGATGAATTAGAAAACAAAGTTGCAATGCGCACCATTGAACTGACTGAAGCAAAACAATTAGCCGAGCGGGCTACAGCACGTAAAAGTGAGCATCTTACCACTATCAGTCATGAATTACGTACGCCACTGAACGGCATAACAGGATCGTTAGAATTATTGCAAACTACGCCACTTTCCGAAAAACAGGCTAATTTACGTAATACCGCCTATACCTGTGCTAAATCGTTGCTCAGTATTATTAACAATATCTTAGATTTTTCTCGTATTGAAGCCGATCAAGTTGAATTAAACCTTCGCCACTACCCGATCCTAAAAATTGTCGACGATGCGATGGTAACCATTCAACCTCACTTAATAGATAAACCAGTTAAATTACACTGTATAGTCAATAATAACGTGCCAGAATCTTCAAATTTAGATTCATTAAGAGTGCAACAGATTTTAGTAAATCTTTTGGGTAATGCTGCAAAATTTACTGAACAAGGGCATATCATACTCACGATTAAAGTAGAAAAAAATCAGCTCTGTTTTTATATAAAAGATACAGGCCCAGGAATAAAAGAAGAGGATCAAGTATGTATATTCCAACCTTTTGTTCAGTCATCACACTATAAAGTTGGAACAGGACTAGGTCTTTCTATTTCTGAGAAAATAGCCGTTATAATGTGTGGAAATATTACCCTAAAGAGTGATTATGGCTATGGCTCTACGTTCATATTTCGTATGCCTCTACTTGAACCAAGTTCCCCTATGTGTTTACATCCAGAACCTATCGTTGCGCCGCATAAACTACATGCACAAATTGCTTTGTGGGGTGGTCAAGCTAAGAGAGGAAAGAATCCATTACTCGAAAATGAAGAATTAACCTACTTGCCATGGCGATTATGGAAACAGCTGTACGAGATCCAACACGGTATTTCACTGCCCTCTTCATCAAGGTTATTTAAAACGATAATACCTTGGAAACTGAAAATACTTTTAGTCGATGATGTTGCCACTAATCGCGACATTATTAGCCAAATGCTAATTGAACTTGGCCAAATGGTTTATACTGCGAACAATGGCAGGGCAGCGCTTAATATGGGTAAAAAACATATTTTTGATTTGGTATTAATGGATATACGGATACCCGACATCGATGGTTATCAAACGACTCAATTATGGCGTAAAAGCAATGTCATCCTGTATACTGAATGCCCAATCGTTGCACTTACCGCAAACGCTAATCCAAGCGAACATGAAAAAACAATATCATTAATGAACGGCTATTTGACAAAACCCGTGTCACTCGAGCAATTAGCACAATGCATTGAGATGGCAGCCGAAATTCAGATCGATCGCGATATGCAACCTGAAGTCAACTGCAATAATGCTGAACCCATCATGAAATTTTCTGAAAACGAGTTTAACCAACGGCTAGCTCAACACTTTTCTGATATGATCAAACGTACTCAGCATTGCTTACAAATACGCAATTGGGAAGATCTACGAAACATTTTACATAACATAAAAGGTAGCGCAGCCCTTACCGGTTTTGAGAACATATCAAAAACCGCAGCAGAATTAGAAAAATGTCTTGAATCACAAGGACATGTTTCTAGTGATGAACTTGATGTTTTATTAACCGCACTAGAATATACATCACGGCCCATAACAAGGCCAAGCTATTAGAATCCCATTCTGTGCGCCCATTTCATCAAATCTGCTACACTATGCGCATCTAGTTTCCTCATGATATTCATTCGATGAGTCTCGACTGTTTTCAAACCGATCACTAATGCTTCAGCAATATCACGATTACGTCTGCCCTCGAAAATAAGTTTAAGTACCTGTTTTTCTCGATGAGTTAATACCGGAATATCGCCATTCTCAACCCCTTTTAACGCAACAATTTTTGCTACATCCAAATTAGGATCGATGAAAAACTTACCTCTACCAACACTTTTAATTGCCGCTATTAGTGTACTTTTAGAGCCATGTTTTAATACATAACCATTAGCGCCAGCATCAAGTGCATCACGTGCTTTCCGCTCTTCTTCTGAAGCAGTCAATACAATTACCATTAATTTTGGCCAACGTATTCTTAATTGACGAATGGCTTCAACACCACTCATGCCAGGTAAACTAAGATCCATTATCACTAAGTCTGGCTGTAACTTTAAACAAGCATCATACACACCAAGACCATCAGTAACAAATCCAACTAATTCCAGATCGGAGTAGGGGGCAAGACAGCTTTTTAAGCCATCAAAGATCAAGTCATGATCATCCACTACAACGATCTTGATTCGTTTCAAATCCCCAGTAATCATTTAACTTCCCCATCTTGGTTTTTGTCACACCTGATACTCTAAATTCATAACCTCTAGCGATGGAGGAAACTACTTTAATAAGTAAAAACAATGCAACTTATTATTCATTATAGTGCTTATCATTCCTACAACTAAAAGAATGATAAGTTTAAAATTTTTATAAACAATCAATCATCACTATCGTAACGAAGATCCATTACTAAGCGCAATAACTCAGCAACCGGTTCAAACAGGCTCTCAGGAATCATTTGCCCCGTTTCTACTTGTTGAAATAGCGCACGAGCTAATGGGATATTCTCAACCATTGGGATACCTGCCTTTTCAGCGAGTTTAACAATATGCAAAGCCATATTATCTTCAAATTTTTCAATGACTTGAGGTAATGGAGTAATACCAGCTTGGTAATAAAGACAAACGACAATATGGGTTGGATTACGAACAATCACTGTTGATTTTCTTACATTAGCAACCACCGAATTACTCGTTATTTCTCGTTGTATTTCACGACGCTTTTGCTTAATTTGAGGATTACCTTCTGTGTCTTTAAACTCTCGCTTTGTATCCTCCTTCGACATTTTTAACTCTGTCATCACATGATAATATTGAAATCCGTAATCTGCTATTGCAAACACAATATAACAAACTAAGAATCCTCCCCATAACCATTGAATTAGAGTAAAAGTTACCATTACACCACAGTAAATACCACAAGTTGGTAAATATTGAAATAGGTTTACATAATAATCTAATAAATAATAAAAAACTAAAGTTAGCACTATAACTTTTAAAATATTTTTGCCAAATTCAAATAGATTTTTCATCGAAAAAATCTGTTTAGCATTCTTGATAATATTCATTTTATTAAAACTAAATGCCAAACTTTTATGCGCCCAAATTGGTCCAGTTTGAACAATACAGCTTAAGCAGATTGTTACAATTAATACCATTACCAGGCCAATCATAAAGCGCAACAACAACATTATAAAGGAACCAATAATTGTTTTAGCAGCAACATCAATCGGTAAAGAGAGTGAGCGGACAGTTAAAATAACCAATCCGCCAATCGCATTAAATAAAGCATGCCCTTCAACAATTAAATAGCCGAGAATTACTGCCATTTTTAATACTGTCACTATTTCATTACTTTTAATGACTTGTCCTTTTTTACGTGCCTCATTTATCCGCTTTTGTGTAGGCTTTTCCGTTTTTTCAGCCATTAATATCATCCTCGCCAAAGTTGAAATAAAGTTGAAACTTGTTTTTCAAAAAGTTGGATCTTCATAAAATAGTGATCAAATGCAAAATACATACTAACCAAAAGGAGAAACACAACTAATACGCTTTTAATTGGCATAGATAGAAAAAACACATTAAGCTGCTCTACCGAACGATTAATCAGTCCTAATGCAACATCAACTAAAATCATTACCACCATAGCAGGCAAAGCAAAACTCATACAGAGCTCTAACATCATTTGCCACTGTTGCTGAATGAATAACAACATTGAAGCATTAAATGATAACGGGGCATTTGGCGGTAACACATTATAGGAATGATAAAGCGCAGTAAGTAATGCATTGAAACCGCCTGAAACCAAAAATAGGACACTCAATATTTGGGTAAATAACATGCCAAAAATTGAAGATTGTAATCCCATTAAAGGATTTAAGATGGTTGACATAGAGGCGCCGCGTAAAGTATCAATAATAAATCCCGCCATATCAATAGCCCAAAAAGGAATGGCGGCGCAAAAACCAAGTACTAATCCAATAAGCAACTCTTCACTATATAGAAACACTATCTCTGTCACAGTTTGGTAAGTGAAATCGATTGGCATGGTCTTGATTATTGGAGCAATAGGCAAAGCAAACACTAATACCAAGCTATTTCGAATCAAACTACTACCCATTGCTCCCCCTTTAAACAGCGGCAATAATAGTAACATTCCTAGGGGACGCATCATGCTCAATGCCAACCAAGGCACCATTTGCATTAGGCTATTCATTCAATTCTCTTATTTACCTATTTGATCAAAAGATAAAATAGCGTAGTTAAGTAGCGCACTTCCCATCCAGTGATAACTTACCGCCAAGGTAATACATACAGCCACTAATTTAATAAGAAATTGCAATGTCTGGTCTTGGATTTGCGTGAGAGCTTGTAATATACTCACCAATAACCCAGTGATTGATGCCACAATCACAATCGGTAATGAAAGCAGCAGCACAATCCATAACAACTCCGAAGTAAAATGAATTATGGTGGACTCATTCATGAAAAAGACACCATCAATTGACCGATAAGTTTGTCCCAACCACCCATCAAAATAAAAATTAATAATTTAAAGGGAAGCGCTATTGTCATCGGGGAGACCATCATCATCCCCATAGCTAATAAAACATTAGAAACAATAAGATCGATCGCAACAAACGGGAGATAAATTAAAAAACCAATTTTAAATGCTTCAATAAGTTGACTCATGGTAAATGCAGGAACCATGACTAATAAAGACTTAGAAGATAATGAAGTTTGATATTGTTTTGGCCAAATTTTATATCCTATTTGTGTAAAAAATTTAATCTGTTCTTCGCTGGTATTTTTTTCCAAAAAATCTTTATATGGGGCAATGATTGATGAATTAATTTGTTCCAAAGAGTCAACAGAATTCCAATCAATCGGCTGTGCTTTAATATTATCACGAATTGCAAAACCAACTGGTGCCATAGTAAATAAAGTCAATATTAATGCCAAACCATAAATAGCCATATTAGGCGGAATTTGCTGTATACCTAACGCATTGCGTAACATAGATAAAACAATCGAAATTTTTAAAAACGAAGTTCCCATTACAGCAAACAAAGGCATTATGGATAAACAAAAAAGCACTACAATTAGTTGCATCGGATTATTAAATAACGACATAATACCTCCACTAACTCTATACAAATAAAGTATCCATGGTATGATGAGGCGAAAATATCCGGTAAATACCTGAGAACAGTTAAAGAAAAAATAACTGTTTTATAAAATTTTTGAAAACTATTTATGCAAAGCTTAATCATAAATTTATGGTTTCAAATCGGGATCATTTATCAGACGTTCAAAATCCGGATCATCTATACTATTTACGCAATCTAACAATAAAGATGGATTTTCCTTATACTTAGTCTCACAAATTATCAATTTTCGCGATTCACTGTCATGTTTTTTCCAAAGCGCTTTTTTTTCTTCTAGCGTATAAATAGGGAATTTATTTCCACACCCAACCAGAATTAAACAACCCATTGTCAACAAAAATAACCATTTCATCATTTCTTTTTTTCACTCAGTATCAGCTTACTTAAACACCAATCCTAGCAATTAGCACACAAAAAAAACAGCCTTAGCAGGAACGCTTGCGCAGGGGTTCGTGTAATGTATCAATCTCTCACCGCTTCGCGGGCTTCGGCGGTTTTCGATTCAGTTATCTTTAATACTTCTGTCTGCCACCTTTCATGTCCTAACGGACATTTTAAAAATATCCGTTATAATTTCAGTGTTAGATCATAAAAATATAATATCCAACCTTCTGATATAAACAAAAACCCAATACACTTTAAGGAGCAATATTATGTCACTATCTATCCAAAGTAATTCCTTATTTTCATTTAATAGAACGCTTAGTAATGAATATATTCAACGCGCTGTTAATAGTTCATCAAAAGAAGAAGCCACACACATTGGAATATGGGAAAAAATCAAAGATTGGTTTTGTGGAATTAACGTAAGTGAAGCGTTAGAGCATATTTATGAATTAACTCATAATGATAATACGTTTGATACTGAGTCAGCTGTAAATAAAGTTACTGCATTTTATAAACTTAAGGAAATGGCATCTCCTATTTATCAAGACAAATTTCAGGCATCGATTACCCAAAATGAATATGGTTTTTATACTTTTTCTTTTTCTATTAAAGATGTTATGAGAGAATATTTACTAATATACGGAACTTCAAACGATATTTGTGATATTAAAAAAAGAGAATTAACTAATAATAGTGAATTCTTAGACAAGAATACGGTTATCAGTAAAGGAATTGATGCTGCTTTAAATAAAGTGAAATATGATAATGAGCAAAATAAACTAAAAGGGATTACTTCAGCAAATCAGGAAAGAACCGGATTGAATTTATTGAGTGACAAAACAAAACAAGAAATAGCAATTGATCAGAGCTTGTTGCAAAGATGGATTACACTACAAATGAAATGTTTTGATTATTATGCGATGCAACGTTCCTCACTAAATTCAACGTATGGTATAGATATCACAAGCGTAATAGGAACAAAAAATGAATGGATTTATCATTTTGCTGAATCAATTGATAATACTAAAAAAAACACGCAAAAAACACTAGCTAAAGCATTCAATGATTTTGCTAATTACCTACATAAAGCCAAAACTGATGAAAATATAAATAAACTGTATGAAGAATCAAAGTTACTCAAAGAAATAGACAATCATATACTAGAAAATAGCAAAAAATATCCATTAACGTCCGATATATCAAAAAATTGTATAGTCAAATAGAAAATCAATCCAATTGAATTATACGGGACTAAAAACACATCCATTTTCAAATCAAACATCCTCGAATAGGATCACTGCTCGGGGCTTTTTAGCTTCTGAAATTGGCACAAATATTTGCTCATAAGCAAATTCCATATTGCTATATTTATTTACTAGAAAAGAGTTCGGATGATATAAATATTGTCCTGCTGCATATGGCGGTTGACCTTCTTTTAAAGGAAGGTAAATTTCAATATTTTGTCGATCTTCTATGCAATAATCCAATTTGATAATAACGTTTTATCACTTAATCTTTTTTATTACCATTTTCATCTTTTTTAAAAAATTCCTTCTCTAAAATTTGAACATCACTTTCTTCAATTTCCACAATCAATAAATAATATTTTGAATCTACCGCGTTATTCAATTAATTCATTTGCTAACGTCTTTATATCCATGTTCGTCACCGATAATTTCTCTGGTAATGCAATAAATTCATTTAATAAAGTTTTTAATTCATCAAATTCTTAATAACCCCAATAACATAATTTATATCGCTGTAAATATTTGCTATGTAATTTAAATTCAAATCTCACCATTCCTTCTAAATACAAAATATTCATATAACATCTTTAAATATTTATATTGTTCACTTTCATTTTCAAATTTATTTTCAATTTTTTCATTGAGTAAATTAATAAATCATGCGCCTTACAACAAACACTGGGATAAATTAAATGGGCATTACCTAATTTCGATAACCAATCACAGGTCATACCGTTGGTATGTAACCGAGGAATTGAATTTCTAAACCGTAAAGTCGACATTCCTCGAATAAACGCCCTTTCATTGTCATAACCTACTACAATATTCTGATTGATATGTATTTCTTTAATTAATGCGCCGTTCTAGATATATACCCTGCCACTGTACCATCTGGAGACTGACGTAATTTAAAACGAGTGCCTTTTGAAAATGGCGGTAATCCTAAAGAACATAAAATGCCATTAAAAACATCAAAACATTCATCAACAGATTGACAACTAAACACATTATCTAATTTTTCCCATCGAGATGGATTACCGCTCATGGTCAACACAAAACCTCGTATCATTATATTGACCAAATCACAAAATGATCCCTCATGGCGAAAATTTGGCTGAGTCAACTCGGAATCCTCCCCCGTATCAATCCGTATACGTTGATACACCACGTCCCCTAACATCGGTAACGAAAAAATGAAGTCCTGTTCTGCTTTCAGCCAATCATATTGCATGCTTAGTTTATTTCTAAGAATCTAAGAAATTATTTTATTATAAACATATAAGTTTTTAGATTATAATTGTCAACAAAACGTTGAAACTTAGATTATTATATTTTTAGAATTTATAAACGGGGAAATAAGATCAATACCAACAAAACACATAAATGAAAAAACTTGGAGATTAGTAGAAAAAGAAACTGTTAAAGCTGTAATAGAATTAAAAGCACCTGTAAAAAGACACAGAAATTCTAAATTGGTGAATAAGAAAAGGGTTAGAAACTATAGAAGAAGATAATTACAGAAAATTCTCAAAAAAAATCAGAAATAACTACGAATTCCATATAAAAATAAATATCGTTAATAATGTTAAATAAATATTAAAAACAGCGCTAATTTAATAATTACCACGGGAAACCATGGTAAAGTTCGAGTATAACAGAACTTCCGAACCGCTTCGCGGTGAAATTTTAACCAAATGAGTTAAAATTAGCCTAAGATTAATGTAATAAACCATTTTACTTTGGGCTAGTTTACCTATAGCTCTGATATCAGAAGATATAGCAAAAGTAATGATAACTGCAGCAATGGTATTACTTAGAACTCAACTAATCAGCAACAGACTAATAACAGGAAAATCGCTTTCTTGATATTATTCCATCTTAAACTTATCAAAAATACAATCAAAGGCCTGCACTGAATACACTTATATTAAAAACGAACCTCGCCCATTCCGGCTATAGATATTTTGCCGGAATGAGCAAGAAGCATTTTGTAACATAGCGTTATACATAAGAATTCATCACTATGTCTGCCAATTTACCGGAGGCTCCAACCGAAACACAGCCGGAAAGAGCCCTTGAAACTTTTTTCAAAATTACTGATCGTGACAGCAATGTTCGCCAAGAAATTTTAGCCGGCATCACCACCACCTTCACTGTCATCTGTCTAATTGCCGGTCTTGGTTCATTATTTATGGGACTATGGGGCAACAGTCTGGTACTAGGACAACAAATTAGCATTCCCATTGTACTTGGAATTGTTTTTTTAATGGGTATTTTTCTTGCTATTATCTCAATTGCCGACATCCGTACTTGGATATTTCGCAATTTACCGCAAGGTATTGCTCATTGCATCGATATCGGACTCTTTATTCTACTTATTGCCGCTAATGGCGTTGGATTAATTACCAAAAATCCACTAGCCTGATTACCGGTTACCCTTAGCTCTTTTACCTCACTCCCTGCTATTATGTTGCTATTAGGTCTGGCTATTATTTTTGGTCTAGAAAAACACCGCATACCAAGTAGCATCTTATTGGTGATCATCGGTATCTCTATTGTAGGGCTGATATTTGATTCCAACATACAATTTCAAGGCTTATTTTACCCTACCGAAACTGACAGATGATAGTGGCCAATCACTCACTGTTAGTCTGAACATTAGCGCCGCATTACAACCGGAAATGCTACCCTATGCATTAGCACTTATTATCACAGCCATATTCGATGCAACCGGCTCCCTAACAGGTCAAGCCAACTTACTAGATAAAGATGATAAAGTTATTAATGGTGGCAAAGCATTCACTGTTGATTCGGTAAGATCTATTTTTTCTGGCTTAATGGACACATCAGCCACTGAGGTATACCTGGAATCAACAGCAGGCACAGTAGCTGGCGGCAAAACCGGCTTAATTGCCGTGATGGTAGGCATTCTTTTTTTATTAATGTTATTTTTAGCACCGCTATCACTGTTAATTCCCCATTACACCACTGCGCCAGCGTTAATGTATATTGTGGCTTACTGATGATATAGAATATTTCAAATCAACTTCAATGATTTCATTGACACCATGTGTGGCCTAGTATGCGCTATTTTTATTGTTTTCACTTGTAATAGCAACGGGCCTAATGTTTATTTTTGTTACCCTGGTTATCTGCCGTATTTTTGCCAAAGAATGGCATCGGCTTAATACCAGCACCCTGATCCTAACACTGCTATTGACCATTTTTTACTATGAAGGCTTAGCAATTTAGTTCTTTTTCCGAATCTGAAAGATGATTCGGAAAAATTTTCTTACCGGCCGAACGACTTTTTATTCCTACAATATCACAGATTATCATCCACGTTAAAATCAAATCAGTAGTCATTTCATATATCAATTATTACCCAATTTAACAAATTACCAAACATGGCGCAAATAACCTTACGCTAAATAAGCGTAACATTTTAATTATAACTAATTAATTAAAAAATAAATTAGGCATGATCATTAAAATCTTGTTTTACTCAAGATGGTTAAAAAGGTATTTTATTAATCTAAAAACCGAAAGAATTTGATGATAAATTTTTATTAGCTAACGGTAGCTTATCCCGATAGCTAACCGGTGAATAAGTTAATCATAACCAAGGTGTTAATACCACATTTTAATAACAATTATTAAACATTTAAACACCTATAAACTGAAAGCAAAAAGGTTCGAGATTACTGCTTACAAATAGCAAACAACCATAAAATAAGAAATTTGGCGAGCACAAAAGGGAGCAATCAAAATTAACGGGTTTTAATTTATAAATTAGAAAAAGTTAGAATTATAGATAATTCCTTACATGGAAAAAATAAAGGGTGGAACAGCGTTAAAAAATTACTTAACTATCAACAAAACACACCTCAACTAATTTACAATAATAAAAAAATCTTATAATATCGATAAAGTGGCAGAGCAGCTGTCAAGGGCAAATTATACACAAGTATG